>NZ_JBARTQ010000034.1:0-6027 GCF_049645325.1 Pseudomonas sp.
GGCTTGGTCGGCGACATGCAGGCCCCGGTCGACATCACGTACCTGGCCGACACGGTGATTCTGCTGCGCTACTTCGAAGCACTGGGCAAGGTGCGCCGTGCCATCTCTATCATCAAGAAACGGACCGGCTCCCATGAATCGACGATTCGCGAATACCGTATCGGCAGCCAGGGCATGACCGTCGGCGAGCCCCTCGACAACTTCCAGGGGGTACTGCGCGGCATTCCGACCTACATGGGCGCTGGCTCTCCTCTACTCAAGGAAGAGGGCTAGTGCCGGCGCTAACCCTCGCTTCCGAGCGCGCCATCGTCCTGGCGCCCATGGGTCGTGATGGCTCATTGGCGCTGATGATGCTCGGTGAGGCCGGCTACAACGGCATCATCGCCAGCAACCTGGCGCAGATGTGCGACGCATTGGAAGATGGCGCAGGCCTGTTGATTATTGCGGCCGAAGCCCTGCGCGGGGTTGATCTGGAGCCCTTGCTGATGCACCTGCACCAGCAGCCGGCCTGGTCGGATTTGCCCATCGTGCTGATGACCCATCACGGCGGCAACGAGCAGAACGGCTCGTCACACCTGAGCGGGTTGTTGGGGAATGTGACCTTCTTGGAACGCCCGTTCCACCCCGTGACATTGATCAGCCTGGTCAGCGCCTCACTGCGCGGAAGACGCCGCCAATACGAGGCGCGCGACCGGCTGATTGACTTGAGCCAGAGCGAACTGCGCCTGCAACGTACGCTGGAAACCCTTGAGCAACAGGTGGAAGAGCGCACGGCGCAACTGCGCAATAACGAAGACGCCTTGCGCCAATCGCAAAAAATGGAAGCGGTCGGCCAATTGACCGGCGGCATCGCTCATGACTTCAACAACATGCTCACCGGGATTATCGGCAGCCTGGAATTGCTGCGCAGGCGCGTGTCGCGCGGCAAGCTGGATGACCTCGACAGCCTGATCGACCTCGGTGTGACCTCCGCCAACCGCGCCGCCGGCCTCACTCACCGGCTGCTGGCGTTTTCGCGACGCCAGTCGCTGGATTCAAAACCGGTAGAGATCAACCAACTGGTCAGCTCCATGGGCGAACTGCTGCAGCGCAGCATCAACGAAAGCATTGACCTGGACATGCGCCTCACGGACCAGCTGTGGACCGCCGAGGCCGACCCCAATCAGCTGGAAAGCGCCCTGCTCAACCTGGTGATCAACGCCCGCGATGCCATGCCCAATGGCGGCCAGCTTGTGGTGGAAACCACCAATCGCCACCTCGACAGCGTGTTCACCGCCGCCTACGGCACGCTCACACCCGGCGACTACGTCGAGCTGAGCGTCAGCGACAATGGCTGCGGGATCCCGGAAAACCTGATGGACCGAGTGTTCGACCCGTTTTTCACCACCAAGCCCATCGGCCAAGGCACCGGACTTGGGTTGTCGATGATCTACGGGTTTGCCAGGCAGTCTCACGGGCATGTGACGATTCATAGCCAAGTGGGTAGAGGCACGACCGTCAGCCTGTTTCTGCCGCGCTTTATTGGCGAAATGCAGGTAGAGGCACTCGCCAACCCAGCATTGCTGCCCTTTGCGAATGCCGGCGAGACGGTATTGATCGTCGAAGACGACCCGGCGGTGAGGGTGTTGGTCAGCGCCGTGCTCAAGGAGTTGGGCTACAACTTTGTCGAAGCCGGCGACGCCAACACGGCGGTGCCGATTATCGAGTCCGAACAGCGCATCGACCTGCTGATCAGCGACGTAGGTTTACCCGGCATGAACGGTCGCCAACTGGCGGAAATCGGCCGGCAAATACGCCCCGGCCTCAAGGTGCTGTTTATCACCGGCTACGCCGAGCACGCCGCCGTGCGCGGTGGCTTCCTCGACCCTGGGATGCAGTTGATCACCAAACCATTCACGTTTGATCTGTTGACGGCAAAAGTCAGAGAGATGATCAGGGATTAGGGCTGCAGCGCAGCCCTTGGGCAGTTCAGGCCAGCAGGCGCTGGATATGCTCTTGCAGCGTATCGAGGTCAAACGGCTTGGCCAGGATCGGCGCGTTGCGCGTGATCGGGCTGTTGCAGTCGAGAATTTCCTGCGGGTAACCGCTGATAAAGATGACTTTCAATTCCGGTCGCAGCTTGATTGCAGGCTCGGCGATCTGCACCCCGGAAATCCCGCCGGGCAGGCGGTAATCGGTGACCATCAGGTCCAGGTGCGGCTTGGTCGCAAGGATTTCAAAGGCCTGTTCGCCGTCAATCGCCTTCAAGACCCGATAGCCCAGGCCGGCCAGGTATTCACCCAGCACAAACATAATTGATTCGTCATCTTCGACGATCAGTACAACATCTTGTGCATCTTCACTCATGGGAAGCCTTTGTCCGGTCAATAGCTGCAATTACGACCATGGGGTCACGCAGAGGTTGCGTCGAGCCGACGATTGATTTCACGCCGACGCACCGAGGGGCAGGCACACCCGGAACAAGGCGCCCTCGCCTATCCGGCTCTCGACTTCGATGGTGCCGCCATGGGCCGCCACGATCTGTTCCGAAATAAACAACCCGAGCCCCAGGCCTGCCGCCACTTGGCTGGCAGACACGCGCTCAAACTGCTGGAAAATGCGTTTCTGGTTGTCTTCGCTGATGCCGATGCCGCGATCGCGCACTTCGACCCGTGCTTCACCATGCTCCGTGTACACCCGCACGTCCACCGGGCTTTTGGCACCGTAGCGCAGGGCGTTGGTGAGCAGGTTGGTGATCACTTGCTCGATGCGGAATTCATCCCAGTTGCCCTCCACCGTTTCCTCTGCCACAAGCTGCATGGATGACCCGGCGGCCGCGACTTGCGGAGCGAAATTTTCCACCAGGTTGCGCACCAGTTGCGTGAGGTCGAAGTGCGCCGGGCGAATCGACAGTTTGCCGGTGCGAATGCGCGACACGTCGAGCATGTCTTCGATCAGGCGGATCAGGCTCTGGATCTGGCGCTCATCGCGGTCGACCATGGCGTGCATCTTGTCCAGGGTGAACGCAGCGGCGTTATCGCGCGCCAGGTGCATCTTGCGCAGTTGGGTTTCCAGGATCAGCCCGTTGAGTGGCGTACGCACTTCATGGGCAACGATCGACATGAAGTCGTCACGCATGCGCACAGCCTGCTCCAGTTCGGCCTGGGTGGCTTGCAGGCGCGTCAGCAGCAGTTCCTGCTCACGGCGGCTGCGCTCCAGGGCTTCCACCTGTTGTTTCATGGCCTTGCTCTGGCGATACAGGTCGACGAACACATTGACCTTGCTCTTCACCGCGTGGATATCCAGCGGTTTGTGCAGGAAGTCGACCGCACCGCTTTCATAGCCCTTGAAGGCGTAGTTGAGTTCGCGGCCGGCGGCGCTGACGAACACAATCGGGATGTTCTTGGTCTTTTCGGTGCCGCGCATCAATTCGGCCAGTTCGAAACCGTTCATGCCTGGCATCTGCACGTCGAGAATCGCCATGGCGAATTCATGTTCCAGCAACAGGGACAACGCTTCGTCGGCGCTCAATGCCTTGTAGACCTGACGGTCTTCGCGCTTGATCAGCGCTTCAAGGGCCAGCAGGTTCTCCGGCAGATCGTCGACGATCAGCAGTTTGGCCTGGACAGTACTTAACATGGTGAGTTTTCCAGGGAAGCCAACATCGAGCCGATCTGGCTCAAGGTCAGAATATGATCAGGTGTGTGCAAGGCCAGGGCCGCCAACGGCATCACGGCGATGCGCGCTTCGGCGGGGTCTTGCACCACGGTAATGCCGCCCGATTGCTTGACGTGGGCGAGCCCGCGCGCGCCGTCCTGGTTGGCGCCGGTCAATAGAATCGCAAGCAGGCCTCGGCCATAAGCATCGGCGGCAGAAGCGAACAGGTAATCAATGGCTGGCCGGGAGTGGTGAACGCGGTCTTCCTGGCTCAAGGACAGGCTGCGGTCCTGTTCTACCGACAGGTGATAACCGGGCCCTGCGAAATACAAGGTGCCGGCCTCGATGACCTCTTTGTCCTGCGCTTCGCGCACGGGAATTTGCAGGCGCCGTGCAAACACGTCTGCCAACTGGCTGCGACGCTCGTCCGGCAGGTGCAACACGGCAATGATCGGCAGCCCAAAGCCCGGCAGCAGCCCTGCAAAAATACCCAGCAACGCCTCAACGCCGCCGGCAGAGGCGCCGACAACGATGGCTTCAATCCCGCGAATCGGGTTGGCTGCAACGTCGTTCATGATTTTCGGTAGATCCGTTCTTGCTTGACCAAAGGCTCGAATTGTTTGCTGTAGGCGGAGAAATCCAGGGTCTCCTTGCTGCCCAGCACCAAGAAGCCGCGATGACACAGCGACTCATGAAACAACCCAAACGCACGATCCTGCAACTTTTTATTGAAATAAATCAGCACGTTACGGCATGAAATTAATTGAGTTTCTGAGAATACACTGTCCGTCGCCAGGCTGTGGTCGGCAAAGGTCACGTTCTCACGCAGCGTTTTGTCGAAGATCGCGTAATCGTAAGCTGCGGTGTAGTAGTCGGCAAATGAACGTTGCCCCCCGGCTTGCTGATAATTGGCGGTGTAGGCCCGCACATTCTCCAGGGAGAAGATGCCCTGCTTGGCTTTGTCCAGCGATGCCGGGTTGATGTCGGTGGCATAGATGATCGTGCGCTCCAGCAAGCCCTCTTCACGCAGCAGGATGGCCATTGAGTACACCTCCTCCCCCGTGCTGCAACCGGCGATCCAGATCTTGATCGACGGGTAGGTCTTGAGCAGCGGCACCACTTCCTGGCGAATCGCCAGGAAGTGCGAAGGGTCGCGAAACATCTCGCTCACCGGAATCGTCAAGAACTGCAGCAACTGCATGAACGCCGACGGGTCGTGCAGCACGCGCTCTTGCAGCGCCGAAATGGTTGCGCAGTCAAACTGACGCAACGCGTGGGCCACGCGCCGTTTGACCGACGCACCGGAATAATCGCGAAAATCGTAGCTGTACTTGAGGTAAATCGCCTCGATCAACAGGCGCAGCTCAATATCGCTGCTTTTATCCAAAAAACTGCGCTCCACTTAAATGCGTTCCATCTTCGGTAGCCATACGCGAATCAGTGAAAACAGGCGATCCAGGTCGATCGGCTTGGCCAGGTAATCGTTGGAACCCGCCGCGAGGCAGCGCTCCTGATCGTCTTTCATGGCCTTGGCCGTCACCGCGATAATCGGCAGCTTTTTCCAGCGCGGGTCCTGGCGGATCAAGGCCGTGGCCTCGTAACCGTCCATCTCCGGCATCATCACGTCCATCAGCACCAGATCGATATCGTCGACTTCATTGAGTTTGTCGATGGCTTCACGGCCATTACGCCCGATCACCACCACGGCGCCTTTGTGCTCCAGGGCGCTGGTCAGGGCAAAGATGTTGCGCACATCGTCGTCCACCAGCAGGATTTTGCGCCCCTCGAAGACCTTGTCGCGGCTGCGCGCGGTCTTGAGCATCTTCTGACGCTCATGGGACAGCTGCGATTCGACTTTGTGCAGAAAGAGTGTGACCTCGTCCAGCAGGCGCTCCGGCGAGCGTGCGCCCTTGATGATGATCGAGCGCGAATACTTGCGCAGCTCGGCCTCTTCGTCGCGGGTCAGGTTGCGGCCCGTGTACACGATGACCGGCGGGAACGAACAGATATCTTCGGTGGACATGCGCTTGAGCAGCTCGTTGCCGAGCATGTCCGGCAGCTTCAAGTCGATGATCATGCAGTCATAGATGTTGGTGCGCAGCAGGTCCAGGGCTTCCTGGGCAAAACCGACGGCGGTGATCTCGATGTCATCGTCGCCGATCAAGCGCGCAATGCTGTCACGCTGCAGGTCGTCGTCTTCCACCAGCAGCACGCGCTTGACCTTCTGGGTCAGCTTGGCCTCCAGGCGTGCAAACACGTCCTTGAGCTCTTCGCGGGTGGTCGGCTTCACGGCATACCCGATGGCGCCCATGTGCATGGCGGCTTCGACGCGGTCTTCCACGGAAATCACATGCACGGGGATGTGGCGGGTATTGGCGTGTTCCTTGAGGC
>NZ_JBARTQ010000035.1:0-6931 GCF_049645325.1 Pseudomonas sp.
CACGATGGCCGCACGCAGGCTTGAATCCGTGGGTAACCCGGCAGGACGCCGGGTTAGCCGTGTTGGGCCATGGATGGCCCGTCACGGCGGCCCACGGATTCAAGCCGGAGTGCGGGCACACCGAGCCACAGCGAGGTGCCGAGTGGTGGGGCAAGAGCGCTTTGGTTACTTTCGCGCTTTTCGAAAGTGACCCGCTGTAAGAGCGGAACCCATACCCGCCATCACCAAAACAACGGATATGTACCCAATCACCCAAAAACCCCAACCCCAAGGCCACCCCAAAAACAGGCCCTCTGGCCAGCACCCAGCCTTAACGCCTCAGCGCCAACTCAATCAACTCATGCAGCTCCTCAACCGCCAACGGCGCACTCGAAAACAAACTGCGATACACCGTGGGCGCCGCAATCAGATTCAGCAGCCGGTCCAGCGTCGGCAACACCTCCACGCCGTCCCGGTACCGGTCGAGGATAATCTGCAACTGGCCCATCAGGATGTGGCTGCAATAGTCCTTGGGATGACTGCACTGCACATCACGCATCATGTTGCGCCCCAACTCCGAACTCATTTCATCCAGATACTGCTCGCCCCAGGCCCGCAGGTCGCCACGCAAGCTCCCCGTGTCAGCCGGCTCACTGTCCGGACGCAAACGCTCCAGGGCCACATCCGCCAGCAGGGCAGAAAGGTCGCCCCAGCGCCGGTAGATGGTCGAAGGCGTGACACCTGCACGCGCAGCAATCATCGGCACGGTGACGCTGGAACGCTCATGGGCTTCCAGCAGTTCGCGCGCGGCGTTGTGCACTGATTCTTGGACCCGGGCACTGCGGCCCCCCGGGCGAAGGCCTTCTTTAATTGCCATGCCTAAAACCTTAACACAAAGAATTTGCTTTAAGCGCTCCCCGGTAGCACACTCCACAAAAGCAAAATATTAGCTTTAGCGGAGTGTGCCCATGTCTCGCGTCATTTCTCAACGGTCCAGCCTGGCGTTCCTGGTGATCACGGTGCTGACCTTTCTCGCCGCTTCCAGCGCGCCGACGCCGCTGTATCAGGTGTATCAGGACAACCTGCATTTCTCCGCCGCGATGCTCACAGTGATTTTCGGTGTCTACGCCGTCAGCCTGCTGGCAGCGCTGCTGACCGTGGGTTCACTCTCGGATTACCTGGGGCGCAAGCCGGTGATTTTCGCCGCTTTGCTGCTGAACAGTGTGGCAATGCTGCTGTTTATCACCGCCGACTCCACCGTTCACTTGATCATCGCCCGTGCCCTGCAAGGTTTCGCAACGGGAATGGCGACCGCAGTGCTGAGCGCAACGCTGCTCGACACCGACCGCGCACGCGGCCCGATGCTCAACAGTCTGGCGCCTATGCTGGGCATGGCCAGTGGCGGCCTGGGCAGTGGGTTGCTGGTGGAATTCGCACCTCGGCCGACTCAGTTGATCTACTTCATGATGCTCGGGTTGATGGTGCTGCAAGCCCTGTATGTATGGCGCTTGCGCGAAACTGTGAGCCGCATTCCAGGTGCCTTGAAATCACTGGCGCCGACGCTGCATGTGCCCCCGCAGGCGCGCCGTGCATTGTGGCTGGTCATGCCATTGAACGTGGCGGTGTGGGCGTTGGGCGGGTTCTTTTCATCATTGGCACCGTCGCTGGTGCGCGCGGCGACCGGTTCGACGTCACATCTGATCGGCGGTGGGCTGGTGGCCGTCGTCACCCTAAGTGGCGCGGTGATGATTTACAGCCTGCGCAACCGCCCGGCGGACAAGGTCATGCGCC
Organism: Pseudomonas sp.; assembly: GCF_049645325.1. Lineage (GTDB taxonomy): Bacteria > Pseudomonadota > Gammaproteobacteria > Pseudomonadales > Pseudomonadaceae > Aquipseudomonas. The sequence continues at coordinate 1,771 of NZ_JBARTQ010000035.1, forward strand.
TGTCGGCCGCGCTGTTGGCGGTGGGCGTGGCCTTGCTGCTGGTCGCCGTACAGAGCGCCAGCTTGCCGCTGTTCTTTGTCGCCAGTGTGGTTGCAGGGTTTGGCTTCGGCGGCGGCTTTATGGGCAGTGTCCGCAGTATCGTAGGGTTGGCGTTGCCCCATGAGCGCGCCGGATTGATGTCGGCGTTCTACGTGCTGAGCTACCTGGCGTTCTGCCTGCCAGCGTTGCTGGCGGGTAACCTGAGCCGGGTTTTTGGCTTGATCGCCACCACTGACGGCTACGGCGCAGTGCTGATCCTGCTCTCCCTCGGAGCGCTGGGTGGCCTGCTGTTGCAGGATTCTGTTAAAGCCAATTCGGCGAGCCAAGGCAGTAGTCACTGATCCTATATTGGCAAAATAGATAACAGTTAGAGATATTACCCGTTATATAGATATTCGATCAGGTTCTATGATGGTTTCAACCTCATGCGAGGAAGAGGATTGCCATCATGACCTGCTCGAACACCATCAGTTACAAACCTTTCAGCCACTTGACCCGTCCACGGGAAGTGATTCGCCAGTTCACCCCCAACTGGTTTGCCGCGACCATGGGCACCGGCGTGCTGGCACTGGCGTTGGCCCAATTACCGGTCAACCTGCCGGGCATGCACGCCATTGCCGAAGGGTTGTGGCTGTTCACCATTGGCTTGTTCGTGCTGTTCAGCGTTCTCTACGCGGCCCGCTGGGTGATGTTCTTCGACGAAGCGCGGCGGATCTTCGGGCACTCAACCGTGTCGATGTTTTTCGGCACCATTCCCATGGGCCTTGCGACCATTCTCAACGGTTTGTTGCTGTTCGGCCTGCCGCGTTGGGGCAGTGGCGTGGTGCCGCTGGCCGAAGCCTTGTGGTGGCTGGACGTGGCGATGGCCATGGCCTGCGGTGTGCTGATCCCGTTCATGATGTTTACCCGCCAGGAACACAGCATCGACCAGATGACCGCCGTGTGGCTGTTGCCCGTGGTCGCGGCCGAAGTCGCCGCCGCCAGTGGCGGCCTGCTCGCGCCGCACCTGGTGGACGCGCATTCGCAACTGGTCATGCTGGTGACCAGCTACGTGCTGTGGGCGTTTTCGCTGCCGGTGGCGTTCAGCATCCTGACCATCCTGATGCTGCGCATGGCCCTGCATAAACTGCCTCACGCCAACATGGCCGCATCGAGCTGGCTGGCCCTTGGCCCGATCGGCACAGGTGCGCTCGGCATGTTGCTGCTGGGCGGCGATGCGCCTGCGATCTTCACCGCCAATGGCCTGCCCGGCGTCGGCGAAATGGCCAGCGGCCTGGGCCTGGTGGCGGGCATTACCCTGTGGGGTTTTGGCTTGTGGTGGATGCTGATCGCGGTGCTGATCACCCTGCGCTACCTGCGCGCCGGTATCCCGTTCAACCTCGGCTGGTGGGGTTTTACCTTCCCGCTGGGGGTGTACGCGCTGGCTACCTTGAAGCTGGCGCGTGTGCTGCATTTGGGTTTTTTCAGCGTCTTCGGCAGTGTCTTGGTGGTGGCGTTGGCGCTGATGTGGCTGATTGTCGTCAAGCGCACCGTGCAGGGCGCTTACAAAGGCGAGCTTTTTGTTTCTCCATGCATTGCAGGACTAGCGAATAAGTAAGCGCGATTAGGTAAAGTCGTGGCCTGTCTCTCAATAAAAGCCTTCGGGCAACAAAGCCTAACAGGCCATGCAGGAAACACGGACGATGAGCCACCCCTCACAATTCACCTTGCTGCGCACACGGCGTTTCCTGCCGTTTTTCGTCACTCAGTTGCTGGGTGCCTTCAACGACAACATCTTCAAGCAATCGCTGATCCTGGCGATTCTCTACAAACTCACCCTCGACGGTGACCGCTCCATCTGGGTCAATCTCTGTGCGCTGCTGTTTATCCTGCCGTTTTTCCTGTTCTCGGCGCTGGCCGGGCAGTTCGGCGAGAAATTCAACAAGGACGCGTTGATCCGCGCGATCAAGATCGGCGAGATCGTGATCATGAGCGTGGGCGCCACGGGCTTCCTGTTCAATCACCTGGAACTGATGCTGCTGGCGCTGTTTGCGATGGGCACGCACTCGGCGCTGTTTGGCCCGGTGAAGTACTCGATCATGCCGCAGGCCCTGCACGAAGATGAGCTGGTGGGCGGCAACGGGCTGGTGGAAATGGGCACGTTTCTGGCGATTTTGGCCGGCACCATCGGCGCCGGGATCATGATGTCGTCCACCCACTATGCACCGATAGTCGCGGCGGCGATTGTGGGTGTGGCGGTGCTGGGCTACCTGGCCAGCCGCAGCATTCCTCGCGCGGCGGCTTCCACGCCGGGGTTGCGCCTGAACTGGAATATCTTCAGCGAGTCCTGGGCCACGTTGCGCCTGGGTCTGGGTCAAACCCCAGCGGTTTCGCGCTCCATCGTCGGTAACTCGTGGTTCTGGTTTGTCGGCGCGATCTACCTCACGCAGATCCCGGCGTACGCCAAGGAATGGTTGTACGGCGACGAAACCGTGGTGACGCTGATCCTCACCGTATTCTCGGTGGGCATTGCGCTGGGCTCGATGCTTTGTGAAAAACTCTCCGGCCGTAAAGTCGAAATCGGCCTGGTGCCGTTTGGCTCGTTTGGCTTGACCGTGTTCGGCCTGCTGCTGTGGTGGCACTCCGGCGGTTTCCCGCAGAACGTCCAGGCCAACGATTGGCTCGCGGTGCTCGGCTACGGCCAGGCCTGGTGGGTGTTGTTCGACATCCTCGGCCTGGGTGTATTCGGCGGCTTCTATATCGTGCCGTTGTACGCGCTGATCCAGTCGCGCACCGCCGAGAACGAACGGGCGCGGGTGATTGCGGCGAATAACATCCTCAATGCGCTGTTCATGGTGGTCTCGGCCATTGTGTCGATCCTGCTGTTGAGCGTGGCCAAGCTGTCGATCCCCGAATTGTTCCTTGTGGTGTCGCTGCTCAACATCGCGGTCAACACCTATATCTTCAAGATCGTTCCCGAGTTCACCATGCGTTTCATGATCTGGCTGCTCAGCCATTCCATGTACCGCGTGGAGCATCGCAACCTGGAGCTGATCCCGGATGAAGGCGCGGCCCTGCTGGTGTGCAACCACGTGTCGTTTGTCGATGCGCTGTTGATCGGCGGCGCAGTGCGTAGGCCGATTCGCTTTGTCATGTACTACAAGATCTACCGCCTGCCGGTGCTCAACTTTATCTTCCGTACCGCCGGGGCGATTCCGATTGCCGGGCGCAATGAAGATATCCAGATCTACGAAAAAGCCTTCACGCGGATTGCCCAGTACCTGAAGGAAGGGGAGTTGGTGTGCATCTTCCCGGAAGGCAAGTTGACCGCCGATGGCGAGATGAACGAATTTCGCGGCGGGCTGACGCGCATCCTGGAGGAGACGCCGGTGCCGGTGATTCCGATGGCGTTGCAGGGGTTGTGGGGGAGTTTTTTCAGTCGCGATCCGAACAAGGGTGTGTTTCATCGCATCTGGTCGCGGGTGGTGCTGGTGGCGGGTGAGCCGGTGGCGATTGAGGCGGCGACGCCTGCACTGTTGCAAGAACGGGTGGGGGTGTTGCGCGGGAGTGTCAGGTAGTTTTTTGCAGGCTTTAAGGGCCTCGTCGCAGGCCAGCCAGCTCCCACATTTTGATTGTGAACACGTTCAAATGTGGGCGCTGGCTGGCCTGCGATAGCGGTAGTGGCCTAAGCGCTGATCTTGAGGCCAATGAGCCCGCAAATAATCAATGCCACACTGGCCAACCGGAACAGCGCCATGGATTCCCCAAACAGAATAATCCCGGCGATGACCGTGCCCACGGCACCCACGCCCGTCCAGATGGCGTAAGCGGTGCCCAGCGGCAGCTCCTTCATGGCCAGCCCCAGCAGGCCGAGGCTGATGGCCATGGCGGCAATCGTCAGGGCGGTCGGCACGGGTTTGCTGAAACCGTCGGTGTACTTCAAACCAACCGCCCAGCCGACTTCAAACAGCCCGGCGAAAAACAGAATGATCCAGGACATGATGACCTCACTTCTATAGGTGGGGTCGTCCCCTGATTAAGCGCGCACGAGCGTCGCGGGGTCGTCCCCGCCAAGCTCGGTAGAGTGCCGAATATTGATCAGGTGATCAAGTTTCTGACGAGCGTTCCAGTGCGCGACGGTCTTCCTTTTCGCTCATGCGACGGAAGTAAGTCGAGAGCAACGCCCCGGAAATATTGTGCCAGACGCTGAACAGCGCGCTCGGCACCGCCGCCAGCGGCGAGAAGTGCGCACTGGCCAGCGCGGCGCCCAACCCGGAGTTCTGCATGCCCACTTCCAGCGCCAGCGACTTGCGCTGCGCCAATGGCAACTTGAACAGGCGACCGGTGAAATAGCCCAGCAGGTAACCGAAGGTGTTGTGCAGCATCACCACGGCCATGATCAGCAGGCCGGATTCGGCGATCTTCGCCTGGCTCGCTGCAACCACGGCTGCGACGATGATCACGATACTGACCACCGACACCAGCGGCAGCACGTCCACCGCATGGCGAACCCGTTCGCCGAGCACGCGTTGCGCGACCACACCGAGCACGATCGGCAGCAGCACCACTTGCAGGATCGACCAGAACAATTCCATGAACGACACCGGCAGCCAGGCCGACGCCAACAGCCAGATGAGTGCCGGGGTGAGCAGCGGGGCGAGGAGGGTGGTGACGGCGGCGATGGCCACCGAGAGTGCCAGGTCGCCGCGGGCCAGCCAGGTCATCACGTTGGAGGAGGTGCCGCTGGGGCAGCAACCGACCAGGATCACGCCGACGGCAATCTCCGGCGGCAGGTGGAAGGCCTGGCACAGCAGCCAGGCCACGCCGGGCATGATCACGAAATGCGCGACCACGCCGAGTGCCACGCGCCACGGATGACGGGCGACCTCGGCGAAGTCTTCAAGCTTGAGGGTCAGCCCCATGCCGAACATCACCAGGCCCAGCAGCGGCACGATGGCGCCTTTGAGGCCAATGAACCAGCCAGGCTCAAGGAACGCCAGCACCGCGAAAATCAACACCCAGTAGGCGAAGGTATTGCCGACAAAGCGGCTCAGGGCGGCGAGTGCGCGCATGGGGATGTCCTTGTTATCAGTTAAGTTCGGGAGTGCTGATGCTTGCTTGGAAACCCAATCAAATGTGGGAG
>NZ_JBARTQ010000036.1:0-12546 GCF_049645325.1 Pseudomonas sp.
CGGGTTAGCCGTGTTGGGCCATGGATGGCCCGTCACGGCGGCCCACGGATTCAAGCCGGAGTGCGGGCATGCCGAGCCTAGGCGAGGCACCGAGTGGAGGGGCAAGAGCCCTTTTGGTTACTTTTGGGGCTCCTTTCCAAAAGTGACCCGCCGTAAGGGCGGAACCCATACCCGCCATCACCCAAACAACGGATATGTACTCAAAACCCGAAGAAATACCCCCAGAACACAAGTCGAGCCCTACCGCGCGTCCCTCACGCCAACGTCCCACGCAAGTAATCGAACAACATCCGGCTCACCGGCGACAACTGCGCCTCATCACGCACCACCAGAATAAGGCTGCGATCCGACCACCCATCCGTCAGCGGCACCGCGTGCAACCCCAGCGCCCGGCCAAACAGCTCATAGGCTTTTTGCGGCAAAATCCCGATGCCCATGTTGGCCTGGACCATCCGGCACATCGCGTCAAAACCCGGCACATGGATGCGCAAACGCAACATCTTGCCCGCCTCGCGTGCCGCCGCGTGGGTACGCATGTTGATAGAGCTGGCAGCATGCAAACCCACGTAATCACTGTCCAGGGTTTCGGCGAATGCGAGGGCTTGGCGCGACGCCAAAGGGTGATCCGCCGGCATCAGCACCACCAGCTTGTCGTGGCGATAAATCACACTGGGCAGGCCTTTGATGTCGGTGTCGCTGGAGCAGATGCCCAGGTCTGCAACACCGTCCAACACCCCTTGCACCACGCCGTTGCTGGGGCGTTCTTCGAGGTCGGTTTTCACTGCAGGGTGCAGTTCGGAAAAATCCCGCAAGTCTTCAGGAAGAAACTGAATGATCGCCGACAGGTTGGCCAGCATCCGCACATAACCGCGCACGCCGTGGCTGTGTTCACCAAGTTCCAGGCCCATCTTTTCGACGTTGAACAGCATCTGCCGCGCATGGTGCAACAGGGTTTCACCGGCGGCGGTCAGGTCCATGCCTTTGGCCCGGCGCACGAACAGGCTCACACCCAATACCTGCTCCAGTTCCATCAAGCGCTTGCTGGCCGCCGACACCGCAATCGCTTCACGAGCGGCGGCACGGGTCAGCGTGCCCTCCTCGTACACCGCGACGAACAGCTGCAGCGTGATCAGGTCAAGACGGCGCACCAGGCTTTTGTGCAGCATCAGCGCCCCTCAGAGGCCAGCCGATTGATCTCGGCCTGTTCCACCACCGCTTGCGGCGCGCCATGGCGCACAGCCGCCAACATGGCCTGGCCAACCGTCTCCGTGCTCACCACCCAAGCCGGCTTGAGCCGGCGCAAAAAAGAGAGCAACGGCCCCAGTACGGAATAGAAGGATTGGTACAACGGCGTTTTCGAGCGCACGCCATGCAGCGGCTGAATCACCCCCGGCCTGAAGAGGTACACCGCCTTGAACGGCAAGCGCAGCAAGGCATTTTCAGTCTTGCCCTTGACCCGCGCCCACATCGATTTGCCCGCCTCGGAACTGTCGGTGCCGGCGCCGGACACATAGATAAACGTCATCTGCGGGTTGAGCCGCGCCAGGGTGCTGGCGGCGACCAGGGTCAAGTCATACGTGAGGTGGGTGTACTTGGCTTCATTCATGCCCGCCGACGAAACGCCGAGGCAGAAGAAGCACGCATCAAAGCCTTGCAGCAAGTTTTCCAAGGGCTGGAAATCCAGCATGTCGCTGTGCAGAACCTGGTGCAGCTTGCCGTGTTCCTGGGTCAGCGGCGTGCGGCCGACGGCGACGACTTCCTGCACGTCAGCGGCCAGCAGGCACTCACGCAGCACGCCTTGGCCGACCATGCCGGTGGCGCCGAATAACAGAACTCTCATTAGGGGACCTCAGCGGCAAGCCGCAAGCTTCATGCTCAAGTTGAATGCAGTTCAGCTTGTAGCTTAACGCTTGCGGCGGGCGGCTGCCCCCTTTAGAACGCGCTGCGAAAGATCTCCTCGATCTGACGTTGATCCGCCCGCCGTGGGTTGGTCAGCCCGCACGCATCCTTCAGCGCGTTGGTGGCCAGCAGGGGAATGTCTTGCAGCTTGGCGCCCAACTCGCGCAAACCGGCCGGAATCTCGACGTCCTGCGACAGCGCGCGAATCGCGGCAATCGCCGCCTGCGCGCCCTCTTCCGGGGTGATGCCTTTGATATCGGCGCCCAACGCGTGCGCCACATCGCTCAAGCGTTTGGCACTGACACTTGCGTTGAAGCTTTGCACGTGGGGCAGCAACACCGCGTTGCACACGCCGTGGGGCAAGTCGTAGAGGCCGCCCAACTGGTGCGCCATGGCATGCACAAAGCCCAGCGAGGCATTGTTGAACGCCATCCCCGCGAGGAACTGCGCGTACGCCATGTTTTCGCGTGCGACCTTGTCGCTGCCGTCGCGCACAGCCAGACGCAGGTTGGCGCTGATCAGTTCGATGGCCTTGATCGCACAGGCATCGGTGATCGGCGTGGCGGCGGTGGATACGTAGGCTTCGATGGCATGGGTCAGGGCGTCCATGCCAGTGGCGGCGGTGAGCCCCTTGGGCATGCCGACCATCAGCGAAGGGTCGTTGACCGACAGCAACGGCGTGACGTTGCGGTCGACGATGGCCATTTTCACGTGACGGGTTTCGTCGGTGATGATGCAAAAGCGCGTCATCTCGCTGGCCGTGCCGGCGGTGGTGTTGATGGCCACCAGTGGCAGCTGCGGTTTGCTCGATTGGTCGACGCCTTCGTAGTCGCCGATATGCCCGCCGTTGGTGGCGCACAGCGCGATGCCCTTGGCGCAGTCATGGGGCGAGCCGCCGCCCAGCGACACGACAAAATCGCAGGCGCTGTGTTGCAACAGTGCCAGGCCTTTCTCGACGTTTTCCACGTTGGGGTTGGGCTTGGCGCCGTCGTAGATCACCGAGTCGATGTCCTGCATCGCCAGCTTTTCGGCGATCATGCTGGCCACGCCCGCCTTGGCCAGGCCCGCGTCGGTGACGATCAGCGCCTTGCGAAAACCGTAGTTGCGGATCGCGCTCATGGCTTCGTCGAGGCAATCGATGCCCATGATATTCACGGCGGGGATGAAAAAAGTGCTGCTCATGGCGAATCCTCAGAGGCGTTATGCCTACAGAATCAACCTGTGCCGCACGGCGCATCTTGATCAGGATCAACGCCAGCTCGTGATAAAGTCACCGCCCAGCTGATTTTGAGTAGACCCGCCGCAATGAAGGATTTCCAGGATATCGACGCCCACCTTGAAGACTGGAGCGCACTGCGCGGCGCCATCGACTTCAGCGGGATTCTGATCGGCAACGGCGCAAGCCGCACGATTTGGGAAGACTTTGCCTACGACTCGCTGTTCGAAAACGCGCGCACCGTTGAAGAAAAACCCCTGAGCCCGTCCGAACTCAGCGTGTTCGACGCCCTGCAAACCCGCAGCTTCGAGCAGGCCCTGGGCGCGCTGAAAACCACCAGCCGGGTTAACAAGGCGCTGGCGGTCAGCTCGGCCGCGCCGCGTAATCGCTACTACGCGATCAAGGAAGCGTTGATCAATACCATCCACGGCGTACACATTCCGTGGCGCCTGGTGAAGCCTTCCACGCTGGCGGCGATCAACACGGAACTGACCCACTACTCCACCGTGTTCACCAGCAACTACGACCTGCTCAACTATTGGGCGATCCTGCACACGCCGGGCATCGACGACCTGTTCCGCAGCGCCGACGCCAGCTTCGACCTGCGCCACACGCGCACCGAGGCCACGCGCATTCTCTACCTGCACGGTGGCCTGCACCTGGTGCGCAACCTCGATGGCACGGCGCGCAAATTGCCATCCACCGAAAGCACCTTGCTCAGCAGCTTCGCGATCAACAACACGATCAAGACCCTCGACGATGTGCCGCTGTTTGTCAGCGAAGGCAAGGTGGAGGAGAAGCTCAAGACCATCCGCAGTTCGGATTATCTGTCGTTCTGTTATGAGCAGTTGCTGAGCCACGAAGGCGCGCTGTGCATCTTCGGCCACGGCTTGGGGCCGCAGGACCAGCACCTGGTGGATGCGCTTCGCCAGGCCAAACTGACCACCCTGGCGATCTCGGTGTCGGGTCGCAGCGACGGGTTTATTCGCCAGCAGAAGCGCCGGTATTCGGAGTTGTTTGACGGCAGCGGTGTGGCGTTGAGGTTCTTTGCGGCGCGCACGCACCCGTTGGGTAACTCGGCACTGTCGGTGCCGGTCGAGCGCTGATCCCCAAACAAAGACGATCAATTGTGGGAGCTGGCTTGCCTGCGATAGCGGTGGGTCAGCAACTTATGAATCAGCTGGCAGGCCGCTATCGCAGGCAAGCCAGCTCCCACATTGACGGTGTTTGCAGCACACGAGCGCTCATTCCTCCGCGCTGTGCACCACCACCAACAGCTGCGCCTGCACAGGCCCCACCGAACGCAGCCGGTGAGGTTTCTGCGCATTGAAATGCAGCGCATCACCGCGTTCCAGGATCACCCGCTCGGTCATGAAATCCACTTCAACCTGGCCTTCATGCACGAACAAAAACTCCTCGCCCAGGTGTTCCTTGAATGTCTTGTCGGTGAACTCCGCCGGCGGGTAGATGATGAACGGCAGCAAGCTGCGCTCACTTACCTGATGGGCCAGCACCGCATAACCCGGTGACGTGTCCGGCCGCTCATGGCTGCGCACCAGGCTGTAGCTGTCGAGGCTGACGGTGTCTTCGCTGAACAGCTCTTCGACCTTCACGTTCAACGCCTTGGCCAGTTTCAACGCGGCGGCAATCGACGGCGTGTTGAGGCCGCGTTCGACTTTCGACAGGTAACTCTTGGTCATCCCGGACTTTTCAGCCAAAACGTCCAGGGTCACGCCAAGTTTTTTTCTTAATAATTTCAAACGGATAGACATGCGCTGCGGTTAATCCATGCAAAAGAGCCAGAGCTGTGCTTGCCAATGACACAAAGTGTCATATAGCATCTTTAGTGTCATTTGCATTCACCCAACGACCTTGCTCGCGCTGGAGACCTGCAAACCCGACGTCCATTGAACCACCCACAGGACACCGACATGGCCAAGACATTAGCACTCCCCAAAGACCAACTGGTCAAGCAAGCGCTGGTCCAGATGCAAAACACCCTGGCGGATAATACGTGGACCGCCCGGCAAAAGCTGGCGCTCACTTGCCGCATCCTGTTCGAACACGGCCACGACTCCGGCCTGGCCGGGCAGATCACCGCACGCGGGCCCACGCCTGGCACCTATTACACGCAGCAACTGGGCTTGGGTTTTGATGAAATCACCGCCAGCAACCTGTTGCTGGTCAACGAAGACCTTGAGGTGCTGGAGGGTCACGGCATCCCCAACCCGGCCAACCGTTTTCACACGTGGGTGTACCGTGGGCGGCCGGACGTGAACTGCATCATCCATACGCATCCGACCCATATCGCGGCGTTGTCGATGCTCGAAGTGCCGTTGCAGGTGTCGCACATGGACCTGTGCCCGCTGTACGAAGACTGTGCGTTCCTGCAAGCCTGGCCGGGCGTGCCGGTGGGCAATGAAGAAGGCGAAATCATCACCACGGCGCTGGGCGACAAGCGTGCGATCCTGCTCTCGCATCACGGCCAGTTGTCCACCGGGGCGAGCATCGAAGAAGCCTGCGTGATCGCGCAACTGATCGAGCGCGCGGCCAAGTTGCAATTGCTGGCGATGGCGGCGGGCACGATAAAGCCGATCCTGCCCGAGCTCGGCCGCGAGGCCCACGACTGGATCTCCAAACCCAAGCGCCACGGCGCCGCGTTCAACTATTACGCCCGGCAGAACCTGCGCAGACACGCCGATTGCCTGAACTGATCGCCCTTTTCGACCGGAGACTTCCCATGCCCAGCCCCACCATTCACGGCATCATCGGCTACACCATTACCCCGTTCAGCGCCGACGGCCAGCGCATTGACCTCGACGCCCTCGGCCGCTCCATCGACCGCCTGATCGACAGCGGCGTGCACGCCATCGCGCCTTTGGGCAGCACCGGCGAAGGTGCTTACTTAAGCGATGCGGAGTGGGACGAAGTGAGCGCCTACAGCCTTGCAAAAATCGCCAGGCGCGTACCGACTATCGTCAGCGTGTCTGACCTGACCACCGCCAAGGCCGTGCGCCGGGCGCGCTATGCCGAGGCGAATGGCGCCGACGTGGTGATGGTGCTGCCGGCCTCGTACTGGAAGCTCAGCGAAGCGGAAATCCTCGCCCACTACGCTGCGATTGGTGACAGCGTCGGTGTGCCGATCATGCTCTACAACAACCCGGCCACCAGCGGCACGGACATGTCGGTGGAGTTGATTTTGCGCATCGTCAAGCAGGTCGCCAACGTAACCATGGTCAAGGAAAGCACCGGCGATATTCAGCGCATGCACCAACTGCACAGTCGCAGCGACGTTCCGTTTTACAACGGCTGCAACCCACTGGCACTGGAGGCGTTTGCGGCAGGTGCCAAGGGTTGGTGCACGGCGGCGCCGAACCTGATTCCTCAGTTGAACCTGGATTTGTACGACGCGGTGCTGGCGAATGACCTGACAACGGCGCGGGAGCTGTTCTATCGCCAGTTGCCGTTGCTTGAGTTCATCCTGAAAGGTGGTTTGCCGGCGACGATCAAGGCCGGGCTGCGGTTGACCGGGCTGGACGCGGGCAATCCAAGGTTGCCGGTGTTCCCGCTGGATGACGCGGGGATCGAGCAGTTGAAGACACTCTTGCGCTAGAAACGCAGCCTGTGTGGGAGCTGGCTTGCCTGCGATGCAGACACTGAGATCAATCAGGTACACAGCGTCGATGCCATCGCGGGCAAGCCCGGCTCCCACAGGTGTCAGCATTCACAATTGAACGCGTACATTCTTTTACATAGAGACAAATGACAATAGTTCTCGATATCATTCGCGACTTTTCTACGTCGTGCTTCGTCAAGAAGGATATCCATGTCTCGTCCCAAGCCCGACCCGTTGTCGGCCGATGCCTTTCGCGGGTTTTATGCAGATATTCTGTATTTCCTGCGCAAACGCACGGACAACGCCAGCGACGCGGCGGACATGACCCAGGATGTGTTTACCCAATGGCTGGACTACCGCGACCGGGCCAAGGTCGAGCAGCCACGGGCGTTTCTGTTTCAGATGGCGCGCAACCTGTTGCGCGATCACTGGCGCAAACAGAAGGTGCGGCAGACCGTTCACCCTGACTCGGGCGACAGGGACAACGAGCCGGTCACCGACGAGCAAAACGAGCCCATGGCCGCCGCGCAGCGCCTGCAACGCCTGGAACAGTTGAAAGAAGTCCTCGCCGAACTCTCGCCCCGCAGGCGAGAAGCCCTTATGCTGCACCGCTTCGAAGGCCTGAGCCAGGCGCAGATCGCCGAGCGCATGGGCATTTCGACCAGCATGGTGGAAAAGCACATCGCTTTTGCCCTGCTGCATTGCAAGCGACGCCTTCAACACGAACCCGGCACGGAGCAGCCAGAATGAACCGCCTGAGCGACAGCGACGCTTTGGACATCGAGCACAGCGACTCCATCGATGCCCAAGCCGCCAGTTGGTTTGCCCGCAACCGCAACGACGCGGGGCGCGCCGACCGCAAGGCCTTTGCCGCCTGGCAAGCCGTGCCGGCCCATGCGCGCGCCTATGCCGAGTTCGAGCAACTGTGGGCCGACCTCGCCCAGTTGCAGCAACTGAACAAACCCGTGGCGCTGCCCAAGCGCAGAGCGTCGGTGTGGCGCCCGGCACTGGCCGTGGCCGCTGCGCTGGTCTGCGCGGTGCTGGCGACTCACCTCGGTGCGCCCCGCGCGCTGTATCACAGCCAGGTCGCCGCCCACGCCAAAGGCATGCGTACCCTGAACCTGCCCGATGGCAGCACGTTGTACGTGAACGCCAACACACGCCTGCGCCTGGACTTCACCGCCCACCAACGCATCATTCATCTGGACAAGGGCCAGGTGTACATCGAGGTCGCCGCCGACAAGGAACGGCCGCTGTACGTGCAAGCCGGCGAGGCGAATGTGCGGGTGGTCGGCACCGGGTTCGATGTGCGGCGCAGCCAGCAGCAACTGGTGGTCAGTGTCGCGCATGGCCAGGTGGCGTTCGAGCCGGACGCAAAAAGCCCGGTAACCTTGCTCGGCGCCCAGCAGCGAGCCACCTACAGCTACGCCAAGGGCAGCGTGCAACAGCAAACCCTCACTGCCGAGGAAGTGGCCGATTGGCGCAGCGGGCACCTGTCGTTTCGTAACCGCGAACTGGCCAGCCTGATCGACGAACTGAGCCTCTACCGCCCCCAGGCGCCGTTGCAGGTCAGCAAAGCCGTGGCGCAACTGAAGGTTTCGGGCAACCTGGACATGAATGACCCGGACGCCCTGCTCAATGCCCTGCCCGCCTTGCTGCCGGTAAAAACCGTGGCCTCGGCCGACGGCATCGTGAGAATCGAACCGAGCAAGTAGCGCCCCTGAAACCCTCACTTGAGAATATCTTGCATTCGCATGTGTGGATTTTTTTGCCTGCCCCGTCTTCCTCCCGACTGTGTTTGATACGCACACCTTTTTGGCTATTTAGCCACCCCGGGGGATTTCATGTTTCGCGCGCCTTGCCACGCTTCGCACCTGTTGCTTCGACCGACCCTTATCGCCACCTGCATGGCCTTCAGCCTCAGTGCCCAGGCCGAGTCGTTCACGCTGCAACTGCCCGCCCAGTCGCTGGCCACCTCCCTGAGCCAAGTGGCGCAGCAGGCGAAAATCCAGCTGCTGTTCGATGAAGCGCTGCTCAAGAATGTGCAGGCGCCGGCCCTCAACGGTGAGTTCACCCCGGAAGTGGCGATTCGTACCTTGCTGAAAAACGGCGAGTTCACCCTGATCAAGGTCGGCGCCACCTACGTGGTACGCCCCGACGAGGGCAAGACCACCAACAGCGGTGCGATCCAGCTGGACGCACTCAGCGTGATCGGCACCGGCACCGACGTCGACTCCAACACCGTCAACCGCTCCACCCTCAGCCAGGCCGACATCGACCGTTACCAGTCCAATAACATCCCCAGCCTGTTGCAGACCCTGCCCGGCGTCAGCCAGGGCGGCTCGCTCAAACCCGGCGGCCAGACCATCAACATCCGGGGCTTTGGCGAAGCCGAAGACGTGCCGATGACGGTCGATGGCGCCACCAAAAGTGGCTTTGAGCGCTACCAGCAAGGCACCGTGTTTATCGAGCCCGAGCTGATCAAGAGCATCGAAGTCGAGAAAGGCCCCAACTCGCCGTTTACCGGCAATGGCGGTTTTGGCGGCACGGTCAACATGACCACCAAGGATGCGCCCGACCTGCTGCAGGACGGCCGTAACAGCGGTGCGATGCTCAAGTACGGCTACTCCAGCAACGACCACGAACAGGTCTACAGCAGCGCCGTGTATGGCCGCACCGACGACGGCCGTTTCGACGCCCTGGCCTACCTGACCCAGCGCGACGGCGGCGACATGAAGGTGGCCGCCAAGCTGCCGAACGAGAATAACCAATACCCGATCAACCCCCAGCGCCTGCCCAACAGCGCCCAGGACGTGGACGGCAAGCTGTTCAAGGTCAACGCGCATTTCACCGATGAACACAGCGTCGGGCTGTCGTATTCGCGTTCCCACAGCAACCGCTGGACACCGTTTTCCGCCGCCAGCTACCCGACGCCGCCGACCCAGGCCAACATCGACCGCTACGGCTACGAAGGCGCGTTGAAACGTTTTTTAGCCCAACGTGACACCGTCGACACCACCTGGTCCGGCAAGTATGAATACCAGCCGCTGGACAACCCGCTGGTGGACCTGACCGTCAAGTATTCGCAGTCCAACACTGACCAGACCGATGAACGCGACGCCACGGCGTTTTTCCAGCTGGCCACTGGCGGGCGCAAGATGGACACGTCCTACACCGACAAGAACCTCGACGTCCGCAACGTCAGCCTGTTTGACACCGGGCCGCTGCAACACGCGGTGACCGTCGGCGGGCAGATCCGCAAACACATCCGCGAAACCGACATGTGGATGCCCGGCAGCACCTACAACACGGCGCGCTACAACTATGGGCATTTCCAGCCGGGCTTCATGCCCCACGGCAAGGTCGACACCAACAGCTTCTTCGTCCAGGACGCGGTGACCATCGGCGATGTCACCATCACCCCGTCGCTGCGCTACGACCACGTGCGCAACCGTGGCGAAGGCAACGACGCGCCCTACTACAACAACCCTGACCCGGCGGTCGGCCACGATTACAGCGACCGCACCTACACCGGTTGGTCGCCGCGCCTGGCGTTGTTCTGGACCGTCAACCCAAACCTCGGGCTGTTCGCCAACTGGAGCAAGACCTGGCGCGCGCCGGTCATCGACGAGCAATATGAAGTCCAGGGCCTGGGCAGCCGCACCGCCACCAGCGTCGACCTCGACCCGGAGCGCATCACCTCGATCACCGTAGGCAGCGTCGTCAGCTTCGACAACCTGATTGCCCGGGACGATAACCTGCAAGTGCGCACCACCCTGTTCCACAACACAGTCGAAGACGAAATCTTCAAGGCCACAGGCGTCGGCTGCCAGAACCAGGCCGTCAATGGCGGCACGATTTCCAGTGCCTGCCCACCGGGGGCGATGGCCAACTACCGCAACATCGGCAGCCTGACCATCAAAGGCTTTGAGCTTGAATCGTTTTACAACTCCACCTACGTGTTCGGCTCGGTGTCGTTCGCCTACGCCAAAGGTGAACACGAAGGCGCCTACACCAACCCGTGGGGCCCGGATGTGGCGGCACGTGACATTCCGCCGACCAAGTGGGTACTGGTTTTGGGCAGCAACATCCCGGCCTGGGATGCCCAAGTCGGCTGGATCGGCCAGTTCATCGGCGCCACCGACCGCCTGCCCAGCGACAAATACTCCGGCGGCCCGGGCAGTAGCGTGGGCGACCTGTTTTACGACCAGTACGGTAACAAGGCCTACAACACTCAAGGACTGTTCGCCAAATGGAAGCCGCAACAGGCTTACCTGAAAGGCACAGAGGTGAACTTCACCGTCGACAACCTGTTCAACGAAAACTTCCGCCCGGCCTTGAGCGGTGACCGTGCGTACACAAAAGGCCGCGATGCGAAGATCAGCGTGACGCGGTTCTTCTAAAGGCCGCCACAGTCAGTGTGGGAGCTGGCGTGTGTGGGAGCTGGCTTGCCTGCGATACAGGCACCGCGGTTCGCCAGTGCAACCAAGGCGATCCCCTCGCAGCCTCGCTAAAGCTCGACAGCTCCCACACTTGATTTGCGGTGAATGGAGATCAATGTGGGAGCTGGCTTGCCTGCGATACAGGCACCTCGGTTCACCCGTGCAACCGAGGTGATCCCTTCGCTGCCTCGCTGAAGCTCGACAGCTCCCACACTTGATTTGCGGTGAATGGAGATCAATGTGGGAGCTGGCTTGCCTGCGAAGGCGGCGGCATTGCCAACAGGCCTTTTGAAACTGTACGGATAAATCAGCCATCAGCTGTAAGCCCGCATTGGTTGGGGCTTGTGGCTAGATGGGCTTCCCTTGAAGCCCTTTTTGATCCCGGTCCCCATCATGAGCTCGCGCGAAAACACCGGCATGGCCCTCGGCCTGCTGGGCGTCATCATCTTCAGCCTGACCCTGCCCTTCACCCGCATCGTGGTGCAGGAAATGCACCCGCTGCTCAACGGCCTCGGCCGCGCGTTGTTCGCAGCGATCCCGGCGGCGGCGCTGTTGCTGTGGCGCCGCGAGCGCTGGCCGACCTGGCGCCAGGTGCGCGGTTTGTGCCTGGTGATTGCCGGGGTGATCCTCGGCTTCCCGGTGCTGTCGGCTTGGGCCATGCAAACCCTGCCAGCGTCCCATGGTGCGCTGGTCAACGGCCTGCAACCGCTGTGTGTGGCGCTGTATGCAGCGTGGCTGTCCCATGAACGGCCCTCGAAAGCCTTTTGGGCCTGCGCGGCACTCGGCAGTGCGTTGGTGTTGAGTTATGCATTGATCAGCGGCGCCGGCAGCATCCAGGCGGGTGACTTGTTGATGCTCGGCGCAATCGCCGTGGGCGGCCTGGGCTATGCCGAAGGCGGCCGCTTGGCCAAGGAGATGGGCGGCTGGCAAGTGATCTGCTGGGCGCTGGTGCTGTCGACGCCGCTGCTGATCGGCCCGGTGTGGTACTTGGCGGCGCAGCACCAAGGCGCAATTTCGATGCGCGCCTGGTGGGCATTTGGTTATGTGTCGTTGTTCTCACAGTTCCTGGGCTTTTTCGCCTGGTACGCCGGGCTTGCCATGGGCGGCATTGCCCGGGTCAGCCAGATTCAGCTGTTGCAGATCTTCTTCACCATCGCTTTTTCGGCGTTGTTCTTCGGTGAACATATCGAGCCGATTACGTGGTTGTTTGCCTGCGGGGTGATTGTGACGGTGATGCTGGGGCGCAAGACGGCGGTGCAGTCAGCGCCAGTCGCCAAACCCGGCACGGTCTAAAAAACAGGGGCGCTTGCGTTGTGTAGGAGCCGGGCTTTGTGTGGGAGCTGGCTTGCCTGCGATGCAGGCAACTCGGTCTA
>NZ_JBARTQ010000037.1:0-1632 GCF_049645325.1 Pseudomonas sp.
GCGCCATACGTCCAGTCGGACCCGGCGGTCGAATCTTCAGCCATCACAGGTGTAGCGCCGAAAAGAAACGCGGCCATTGACAACAAGGCGGAGCTGGTCAGCACAGATCGTTGGTTTTGAATGAACATGTTGGCACCCTCGAAAAAAAGTCATTGTAATAAGATGTCAGATCAATTAACAGTTTGAAATTATGTCCCGGTAAACGTTAGCTGTTTCAAAATCCCGCCAAGCGCTCAAAAAACCAGAACGAAGCCAAAATGCCGATTGCGTAAGGCGCGGCCGGACGGGCATAAGGCTCCAGTAACTCCGCCAGCTTGATTCGCCTCAGCAACGCAAACAAACCCAGCACCAGGGCGATAAACGCCAGTTGACCGAATTCAACACCAAGGTTGAATGCGAACAGCGCCAGCGGAATATCGCCCTGTGGCAAGCCGATGTCCACCAGCGCACTGGCAAAACCGAAACCGTGCAGCAGGCCGAAAAGAAACGCCACCACCCATGGCCAGCGCGATGTCAGGCTGGCTTCCCCGCGCTCGCGGCGCATGAGCTCACCCGCCAGCAAGATGATGGAAAATGCGATAGCAGCTTCGACCGGTGGTGTCGGAATGTGCACCTGACCAAGGGTTGCTAAAGCGAGGGTGATGGAGTGCGCAATGGTGAATGCGGTAATCGTAGCAATCAGCACGCGCGTGTTGCGCACGATAAGCAATAGAGCGAACACGAACAGCAGATGGTCGTAGCCGAGCAGTATGTGATCGATGCCATGCCGCAGATAGGCACGGGCTTCGGCGAGCCAGCCCCGCGCTGCAGTGACCTCCAGCCATGGCTGCGACGGATGAACGAGCGTGGTTGAGTACGCACCGTCAAGGAGTTGCACGCGCGCGAGCACGTCGGTGATCGTGCCGCGCAGTCCTACAAACCCGATGCGTTGACCGGCAAGGCCGCCGGGTATTTCAATGATTCGCCGCTCCAGCAGCGAATCGGACAGCTCGCGCACGGCCGGTGGGGTGACATCGCGGGTTCCTTCAGTGAATTTAAGCACCACCGGCAACCGCATCCCCGACGACACAGGCGTGCGCCACAGCACGTCGTAGCGGCCAGCTGTCGTCTCGTTAATTTCGAGGTACGCGGGACGGGTTTCGTGAGCCGAGGCGTTCGCGATGGGCAGCAGGATCATGACGGCTGCGCCTGACATTACTGCCGTCAGCCACAACTGCATCCGGAACCGCAACACGACCCGCACAACGTTGCTCATGGCAAATCGTGGCCCGGCTCTGCATCAGCAATGGCACCTGGCGCCGGCAGCAAAACTTCGTAGCGTTCCCGCATTGCGGCGTATATCTTGCGCGTGGCCTCAGCGCGTTGCGCGTTGATCCATTCTGCGCGCACCATCGGTTCGACCTCCTCGAATATCGGCACCCGGCCGGGCGTCAGCGAATCGATATAGACCAGGTGCCAGCCCAGTCCGGATTCGACCGGCCCTTGCCAGGCGCCCGGCTCAAGCTGAAACAACGCCTGCGCGAACTGTGTACCGAACACGCTGGCCAGTTGCTCCGGCACCTGGTCGCCGTAGTAGTCCTGGTACATGAAGCTGTCGCCCAGCCCGTCAGCGACCAGTGTGCCCGCTGGTAC
>NZ_JBARTQ010000038.1:0-2448 GCF_049645325.1 Pseudomonas sp.
ACAAATGCACTCGTAGCTCAGCTGGATAGAGTACTCGGCTACGAACCGAGCGGTCACAGGTTCGAATCCTGTCGAGTGCACCATTTAAGAGTCAGTTGCAGCAATGCAGGTGATTCGGCTTCAACCAGTTGTGATCTGGTCTAAAAACACAATCTGCACTCGTAGCTCAGCTGGATAGAGTACTCGGCTACGAACCGAGCGGTCACAGGTTCGAATCCTGTCGAGTGCACCATACAAACAAAAAGCCCGCCTAGTGCGGGCTTTTTGCCGTCTGGGGTTTGGGTAGGATTTATCCCGGCTTTGGTCTTTTCTCGTGGCCCATGTGTTTTCCCCCTCCGCTGCGTCGTCGCAGTTCATAGATGCAGCCAATGCTCAGCTTTGGCTCGCAAGCGCTTGTTCTTTCCAGTTTTTTAACGTTTAAAGCGCGCGCAGCGTGTATCATTGCGCCCGTCAGCCCCGCCGGGGCTTGTGGAATACCTCCATGGACTTACCCAGTAGTTACTCAGTACCCCGCTTTACCAATCATGAATTGACTGATTGATCCTTCCGGCGTGCCCCGCTGCTGGGAGTGGAGTTCGCCTATGACCGAAGTAGAAGTAAAGAAAACACAAGACAGCCTGCAGGATCGCCTCGCTCAAGTCATCGAGCTGCTGCAGCGCCAGCGTGTGGTCGAAGACCTCACGCATCGCCAGGAAGGTCCGAATCACGACCGCGTCGAAAACCTGGTTCACCGGCAGAATCTCGTCGAGTTGCAACGCAAACTCGATGACCTTCACTCCGCCGACGTTGCCTACATCCTTGAAGCCTTGCCGCTGGATGATCGACTGACCCTGTGGCAGTTGGTCAAGGCCGACCGCGACGGCGACATTCTCCTCGAAGTATCTGACTCGGTCCGTGAAACCCTGATCGCCGACATGGACGATCACGAGCTTCTGGCGGCGGCCAGGGAGATGGACGCCGACGAACTGGCTGACCTGGCCCCCGAGCTGCCCCGTGACGTTGTCCATGAGCTGATGGAAGCCCTGGACGGCCAGCAGCGTGAGCGAGTGCGCTCCGCGCTGTCCTATGACGAGGATCAGGTCGGCGCCCTGATGGACTTCGAGATGGTCACCATCCGCGAAGACGTCAGCCTGGAAGTGGTGTTGCGTTACCTGCGCCGCCTCAAAGAATTGCCCGGCCACACCGACAAGCTGTTTGTGGTCGACTACGAAGGCATTCTCAAGGGCGTATTGCCGATCAAGCGTTTACTGGTGAACGATCCGGACAAGAAAGTTGCGGATCTGATGGCCAGCGACACCGTGAGCTTTCACCCGGATGAAGACGCTTACGAGGCTGCCCAGGCCTTTGAGCGTTATGACTTGATCTCGGCACCGGTGGTCGACAAGAACGGCAAGCTGATCGGCCGTTTGACCATCGATGAAATGGTCGACCTGATTCGTGAAGAGAGTGAAACCGAAGTTCTCAACATGGCGGGTTTGCGTGAAGAGGAAGACATCTTTGCGTCGGTCTGGCGTTCCCTGCATAACCGCTGGGCCTGGCTGGCAGTCAACCTGATTACCGCCTTTATTGCCTCGCGCGTGATCGGGCTGTTCGAGGGCTCAATCGAGAAGCTGGTTGCACTTGCGGCACTGATGCCAATCGTGGCCGGTATCGGCGGCAACTCGGGCAACCAGACCATCACCATGATCGTGCGCGCAATGGCACTCGATCAGGTGAGTACTGCCAATTCCTCACGCCTGTTACGCAAAGAGTTGGCCGTGGGCCTGATCAACGGGCTGGTGTGGGGCGGCGTGATCGGTGTGGTGGCTTATTTGTTGTATGGCAGTTGGTCGCTGGGCGTTGTGATGACGGCCGCCATGACGCTCAACTTGCTGTTGGCGGCGCTGATGGGCGTGCTGATCCCCATGACCCTGGCGCGCCTGGGTCGCGACCCGGCAATGGGCGCCAGCGTGATGATTACTGCCATGACCGACAGTGGCGGCTTCTTTATCTTCCTGGGGCTGGCGACCATCTTTCTGCTCTGATCCCTTCTGGCGGGGGCAAATCTGCTCCCGCCTTGCCTCTTCTCACCGGCTTTCCTTTCTCAAATCGCAGGCAAAAAAAAGCCAGCACATGGCTGGCTTCGGCTTTCAGTTGCAGATCAATTGGCTTCTGCGGCCGCCTCAACGTCGTGCGCGATAAGCGAGACGAGAGCATTTTGCTGGCGGTGGGAGAGCTGACGAAAACGCTGCAGCAGTTCGCGTTCGTGCAGTGACAGCTCGGGGCTGTCCAGGCGCATGCTCAACTCTTCGCCCAGCGCACCTTCCTGAATAAGGCTCTGTTCCAAGCGCGCGATGATTTCGGAGTTCATGCTGCGGTGATGATTGCGAGCCACCTCGGCAATGCGTTCCCGCATTCCGTCTGGCAGACGTACGACGAACTTGTCAGCCGTACGGCTGGAATAAATTG
>NZ_JBARTQ010000039.1:0-55109 GCF_049645325.1 Pseudomonas sp.
AGTGGAGGGGCAAGAGCCTTTTGGTTACTTTTGGGCTCTTTTCAAAAGTGACCCGCTGTAAGAGCGGAACCAATAACAGCCTTCACCGCAGCAACGGATATGTACTCAGCACCGACCTAAAGAAAAACCCTCAACCACTGGCCTTTTTCTTCGGCACAATCTTGCGCAACATCTGCCGCGCCTTACCCGTCAAACGCTTGAGCTTCGACTCCCTCTCCGGCTGCGCCAACCCTTGCTGCCGGACCCAATCCTTCCAGCGAATCCGCTCATCCCGCACCAGCCACCCTTCCTGCTGGGCAAAACTTTCCGCCAGGTACAGACCGCGAGTGCTGGCCGGATACAGCTGGTCTTTCTTGACGGTGTACAGCTCAGCCAGCGGTTGCCCATCCTTGAGCGGCATCAAATACAGATCCGGACGCTGACGATCCAGCCGCGCCACCAGTTGGTCACCCTCAAGCCGCTCATCCACATGAAACAAACTGAGGGACTTGGCCTCCTTCGGCACTTCCAGACGCAAGTCATAAATCAATTGCAGCGACGCGGTCGGCAAGTGCACATAGGCCCGAGGGCGCTCGATCAATTGCGTGGTGGCGCAGCGCACCGGCCGTGCGGCGCCGGACAGCGGGCTTAAGCGAAACGGCAACGCTTCACGGTAATGCAGCGCAGCAGAGTAGGGCGCCGGCAGCCAGGTGTCATTGAAGCGCCCGCCAAGCCAGCCTTCGGGCGTCTCCAGCAAACACTCTTCGGCAATTTCCTGGATCGCGGTATGCAGCGGCAGGTTCAGTTCGTGGGCGGGCACGTAGCCGGAGATCAGCTTGAGCACCACGTCGCCACGGTCCTGGCGGCGTTGGCGCACCAGCACCCAGTAATCCTTGTTTTGCCAGTGCAGGGTCAGGCGTACCGACACGCCGAGGTTGGCCAGTTCCAGGGCGAAACGCTCGGGGTCGGCCACGTCCACCGGCTTGCGCCGTTGCAGGGTCTGGGCGAAGTTGAGCGGCATGCCCACGCTCTGGTAGCTCAGGCCTTCGGGTGTGGCTTCGACATGCAGCGGCAGTGTTTTGAAGTTGCTGGGGTTTTTTCTTATGAGCGTTCGCGGCATGTCGGCTCCTTTTTGCGACGGGGTCGGCCGCGTGGGCGGCATCAGAGTTGACGAATGACCTGAGCAGCGGTCGCCACGTTATGGGCCAGGTGCAGCGGATTAATGGTCCCGACAATAGCACTGGCGACGCCCGTTTGCGCAAACAACAACATGAAACTGGCTTGAATTGGATCCATTCCAGGCTCCAGGCACACGTGGCCGCTGGCCAGGGCTTTTTTCACCAGAATGCCTTTGCCATGGTCCGCCGCGTAATCAATGACGGCTTTCTCTGTCTGTTCGTTCAGATTGTAGGTGACCATCGCGCAATCACCTTGTTCCAGAGCCTTTATGCCGCCTTCGACGGTTTTTCCGGAGAAACCGAATCCGCGGATCTTGCCCTCTTTTTTCAGTTCCGCGAGGGTCTGGTACACCTCGCAGTCGTTGAGGACATGCAGGTCATTGCCATCGGAATGCACCAGCACCAGGTCGATAAAATCCGTTTCAAGGCGTTTCAAACTGCGCTCGATCGACAGGCGCGTGTGGGCCGCGCTGAAGTCGTGGCGGGATTCGCCCGCTTCGAACTCTTCACCGACCTTGCTGACGATCACCCAGTCCTTGCGTTGGTCGCGCAGCAATGGGCCCAGGCGCTCTTCGCTGCGGCCATAGGCAGGGGCTGTGTCGATCAGGTTGATGCCCAGTTGGCGGGCCTGGCGCAGCAGCATCCGCGCTTCGTCATCATTGGGGATCTGGAAGCCGTTGGGGTACTTCACCCCTTGGTCGCGGCCCAGCTTGACGGTGCCAAGGCCCAGCGGCGACACCAGCAGGCCGGTGCTGCCCAAGGGGCGGTGCAGGTCGTGCAGGGTAGGCAGGCTCATGGCAACAGTTGCTCCCACGCAGGTTGGCCAATGGCCGGTTGCGGCCAGTCGGGCAGGGCGTCGGTTGCGGTTGGGCGAATGCCGTCGCGCTCCAGGGCATTGAGCACGCGGTCAGCGAAGTCTGGCGCGAGGGCCAGCTTGGTTGGCCAGCCGACCAATAGACGGCCTTGTTCGGCAAGGAACGCATTGTCGGGACGTGTCAGTCCCGATTGCAGCGGCTCGGCACGGTCGACGCGCAGGGTCGCCCACTGAGTCTGGCTCATGTCGATCCACGGCAGCAGTTGCGCCAGCTCTTTTTGCGCGGTGGCGATCTGTTCTTCAGGCGTGCGCGCTACGCCATCGGCCTCGGCGATGTCGCCGCCCATGTACCAGACCCAATTGCCATCGGCAGCCGGGTGAGTGGTGACGGTGATGCGCGGTTTGGTGCCACCGCCCAGGCAGTGGGCGTACAGCGGCTTCAAGCCTGGGCCTTTGGCGATGATCATATGCAGCGGGCGCGTCTGCATGGCCGGCTGGCTGAGGCCCAAGGCCGTCAGCAAATCAGCCGTGCCGCCGCCAGCGCTCAACACGATGCGCTGGGCGCGGATCTCGCGGCCGTCGACCTTCAAGCCCACCAGCGTATCGCCGTCCAGCAGCGGTTCGATGTGCTGCCCGGCGAGCAAGCCATCACCGGCCAACTGCGCCAGGCGCTCGATCAGGCTCGGCACGTCGACCACCAGCTCGGCCAGGCGATAGACCTTGCCCTTGAAGCGACGGTCTTGCAGGGCCGGGGGCAGGTCATCGCCCTTGACCTGATCGACACGGCCGCGCACGGCCTTGCTGGCAAAAAAGCTGGTGAGGTTGCCGGCAAGGGTGCCGGGGGACCACAGGTAATGCGCTTCAGACAACAAGCGCACGCCGGACAGGTCCAGCTCGCCGCTGCCCGCCAGCGCTTCACGCCAGCGGCGCGGCATGTCGGCAATGGCTTCGGAGGCGCCGGTCAGCGCGCCGTGCAGGGCGTATTTCGCACCGCCGTGAATAATTCCCTGGGACTTCACGCTTTGGCCGCCACCCAAGGTGGCGCTTTCCACCACCACCGTGGAAAACCCCTGGCGGCGCAGGCGCGCATTCAGCCAGAGGCCGGCAACCCCGGCGCCGACAATCAGAACGTCGGTGGAAATAACGGATGGCATGGGCGACCTCACTTCAAAACAAGGCGCCAAGTATACATTCTCACGCCCTGCACACCGTAGGCGCCGTCGAGCTTTCGCAAGGCGGCGAATTCCGGCTTCGCTTGAGCCTTAAGTGAGCAATCAATGCCCGGCGGTTTTCGAGAACAGTTGAATCACTACCACGCCCAGCACGATCAGGCCCATGCCCATGATTGCCGGCACATCGAGCTTCTGCCCGTAGATGAACAGCGCCGCGACGCTGACCATCACGATGCCCATCCCGGCCCACACCGCATAGGCCACGCCCACCGGCACGGTGCGCACCACCAGCGTCAGCATCCAGAACGCCACGCCATAGCCGACGATCACCAGCAACAGCGGAATCGGGGTGCTCCAGCCCTTGATGGCCTTCATCGAAACGGTCGCGATCACTTCCGAGCAAATGGCAATGGCCAGGTAAACGTAGGCGGCATTCATGGGGTAATCCTCGGCGTGTGACGTGCTGAATAAGGTCGCCATTCTAACGCGTCAGAAGATGGGATAAAGTCATTACCTATCCGAATTAAAGATGGGTTGTGCCATGAGCGTGCAGTGGAACCTGGAACAGATGCGCTTGTTTGTCAGCGTTGCCGAGCAGCGTTCTTTTTCGGCGGTGGCGCGTGACCAGCGCAAGGCGCAGTCGGCGGTGAGCAACGGGATTGCGCTGCTGGAGGCGGACTTGGGCTTGAGCCTGTTTGAGCGTAGCAGCGGGCGCCAGCCGACATTGACCGAAGCCGGGCGTGTACTGCTGGAGGAAGCGCGCGAAGTCTTGCGCCAGTGTGAGCGGCTTAATGGCCGGGCGTTGTCATTGACGCGGGGCGAAGAAGCGCTGCTGCGCCTGGCCCAGGACGAAGCCATGTTGTTCCAGCCGGTGCTCGACAGCCTGGAGGCATTGGCCGGGCAGTACCCGCATCTGGAAGTGCAGCTGTCCAGCGCCGCCCAGGGCGATGTGGCGCGCAAGCTGGTGGAGCGCAAGGCGGACCTGGGCCTGTTGTTCTATCACGACCAAATCCCCGAGGCCCTTGAACGGCGGGTGGTGGGCAGTGTGGAAATGGTCACGGTGTGCGGTGTGAACCACCCGCTGGCCAAGGAAAAGTATGTGGATTGCCAGCGCCTGGCGCAGTTTCGTCAGCTGTTGATGTCGACCCAGACCAGCGTCTACCCCGGCAGTGAAGCCGCCAGCCCGCTGGTGTGGCGCGCCGACAGTTTCTACGTATTGGCCGAATGGCTGATGAGCGGCCTGGGCTGGGCCTGGCTGCCCCGGCATATCGTGCAGTACCCGACCTACCAGCAACAAATGGTCGAGCTGGACAGCGAATGGACGCCGCCGGCGCTGGTGGTTGAGTTGGTGTGGCGCCGCGACGAACACCTGGGCCCCGCCGCGCGCTTTCTGGCCGAACGATTTGCCGAGTGCTTGCGGGCGATCGACTGAAAAAGCCGATAAACTCCGCCGCCATGAATAGAACTCTCTACAGCTGTCTGTTTTACCTGGCGCTGCCATTGGTGGCTTTACGTCTGTGGCTGCGCGCCCGCAAGGCACCGGCCTACGCCAAGCGCGTCGGCGAACGGTTTTCCTACGGCCTGCCGGTGATGCAGCCCGGCGGGATCTGGGTGCATGCCGTGTCGGTGGGCGAAAGCATCGCGGCCGCGCCAATGGTGCGCGGGCTGCTGGAACGTCATCCGACGCTGCCGATTACCGTCACCTGCATGACGCCCACTGGCTCCGAGCGCATTCAGGCGTTGTTCGCCAATGAGTCGCGCGTTCAGCATTGCTATTTGCCCTACGACTTGCCGTGCGCGGCCAAGCGTTTTCTCGACCGCGTGCAGCCCAAGCTGGCAGTGATCATGGAAACCGAACTGTGGCCCAACCACATTCACGCCTGCGCCCAGCGCGGTATTCCGGTGGCGTTGGCCAACGCCAGGCTGTCGGCGCGCTCGGCCAAAGGCTACGGTCGTTTTAACAAGCTCACGGCGCCCATGCTTTCGGAAATGAGCCTGTTCGCCGTACAGACTGACACCGAGGCCCAGCGTTTCCTCAGCCTGGGTGCGCGGCCGGAAACTGTTCAGGTCACCGGCTCGATCAAATTCGACCTGACCATCAACCCCGAGCTGCCGGCCCGCGCCGCCGCGTTGCGCGAGCAGTGGGGCGCAAGCGAGCGCCCGGTGTGGATCGCCGCGAGTACTCACGAAGGTGAAGACGACGTCGTGCTGGCGGCCCATCGCCAACTGCTCGACAGTTACCCCAACGCCTTGTTGATTCTGGTGCCGCGCCACCAGGAGCGCTTTGGCCCGATGTTCGAGCTGTGCACGCAACAGGGATTTGCCACCGTGCGCCGTTCCAGCGGCGAGGCTGTCACCGCGAAAACCTCAGTGTTGCTCGGCGACACCATGGGCGAGTTGCTGTTTCTGTATGCATTGGCCGACAGCGCCTTCGTCGGCGGCAGCCTGGTCGCGACCGGCGGGCACAATCCGCTGGAGCCCGCGGCGCTGGCCAAGCCGGTGATCATGGGGCCGCACGTGTTCAACTTCCTCGAAATCACCGCGATGATGCGTGAGGCCGGGGCGTTGCGCGAGGTGGAGGATGCCGAGGGGTTGGCCGAAGCCGTGCGGCAATTGTTCGAGCTGCCGCAGGATGCGCGCAAGATGGCGCAGGCGGGGCTGGCGGTGATGCAGGCGAACCAGGGCGCGCTGAAGCGTTTGCTGGATGGCCTTGATCGACTGATGCAACACTGACCCGAATGTGGGAGCTGGCTTGCCTGCGATGCAGACGCCTCGGTCGATCGTTGAACCGAGGTGATGCTATCGCAGGCAAGCCAGATCCCACAGGGGTTAGGCGCTGTGCTTAAGAACCAGGGCGGGCCTTGAGCTGCTCGGCGGCGGCTTTGGCCAGGTCCGGCGGCAGGAAGTCCTTGTCGGGGTTGTAGTCAGCCTTGAGGTAACGCGTCAGGTCCTGCAAATCCCCCGGGCTCAGCGTGCCCGCCGCCTGTTTCAAGCGCAGGTTGTCGAGGATATAGTCATAGCGGCTGTTGTTGTAGTTGCGCACCGACGAGTACAACTGGCGTTGTGAATCCAGCACGTCGACGATGTTGCGCGTACCCACCTGATAACCGATTTCCGTGGCTTCCACCGCGCTCTGGTTGGAGATGATCGACTGGCGGCGCGCCTGCACCTGTTCCACATCGGTGTTCACCGCGCGGTGCAGGTTGCGCGTGTTTTCCACCACCTGGCGGCGCAGGCCTTCGCGTTGCTGCTCGGTCTGGTCGAGGCGCGAATAGGATTCGCGCACTTGCGAACTGGTCAGGCCGCCGCTGTAGATCGGAATGTTCAGGCGCAGGCCGATGGTGCGCTGGGAAACATCGCCACCGTACGGCACGGGCAGTTGGTTCGGGTTGCTGAAACCCAGCGCGTCGTTGTCGCCCTTTTCGTATTGCGCCACGGCGTCGAGGGTCGGCAAGTGGCCGGCCTTGCGCTGGCGCAGGGTTTCTTCGGCAGCGGTGACGGCATAGTTGCTGGCGAGCAGGTTCAGGTTCTGGCGGCCGGCGGTTTCGACCCAGGCCTTGGCATCGTTTGGCGCCGGAGGCAGCACCGGCAGCGTGTGCACGATGCCCTGGATCGCGTTGTACTGGCGGTTGGTCAGGGTGATCAGCGCTTCGAAGGCGTCGTCCACCTGGCGCTGGGCGACAATGCGGTTGGCGCGCGCGGTGTCGTAGCTGGCCTGGGATTGCAGCACGTCGGTCTTGTCGGAAAGGCCCACGTCAAAGCGTTCGTTGGACTGGTCGAGCTGGCGCTTGAAGGCGTTTTCTTCGGCCTTGGTCGAGGCCAGGTTGTCCTGGGCGCGCAGCACGGCGAAGTAGTTTTCGGCGCTTTGCAGGATCAGGTTCTGTTCGGTGGCCGAAAGCTGCAGCGAGGCTTGCTCGTTGACGGCTTCGGCGGCTTGCAGCTGGAACCAGCGATCGGCGCGGAACAGCGGCTGGCTCAGGGTTGCCCGCCAGGAGTGCGCGTCTCGGTTGACCGTGGCCGCCGGTTGGTCGATTTGGGTGCGCACGTTATTGCTGTCGGCGCCTGCCGACAGGTTCGGCAGCAAGCCGGCGCGGGCCTGGGGTACCACTTCTTTCTGCGCGCCGTATTGGGCGCGGGCGGCGGCCAGGTCGGCGTTGTTGTTCACCGCTTCCTGGTAGACGCTGACCAGGTCGGTGTTAGTGGACAAGGGCGCTTCAGCTGCCCAGACCATTCCGTTGGTCGCACAAGACACGGCGAGAGCCAGTGAGAGTTTGCGCAGCATGAGGCGATCCCTAGAGTGAATATTACGACTATAATTTAGCGCCCAAGGCTACGGCTGGCCGTGAATGGCGTCAAGCACTGAGGCAACGCCCGAGTGTAGTGGCCGGGCCACGGCACAACAATCCCGCAATCACGCCATTCATCACGCTGGATACTCCGCTATTGGCAATTTGCCCACGCCATGGTCTAGACTGGCCGCGTTCTTGTCGGGGTGCCTTGTTGGAAGGCTGAGATCGGTAAATACCGGATCCCGTTGAACCTGATCAGGTTAACGCCTGCGTAGGGAACAAGATTTCTCGTCACCCGGCGAGTCCTCTTGTGCTTCGTCCGGGATGCTGTTCGACCATCGAACAGCCCTCGTGCATAGCACAGCACTGGTTTCAGTGCGTCCATCCGTCCCAGGTTCGCTCCGACAAAAATCCACCGCCTGGATAGTTGGAGAGCCCGTGATGAGCACTGAATTAAAAAGCCAAAAATCAAAAAATACCGTGCACTTGAGTGAATCGGCCAAGGTCGACTCCGGTTCCGTGCAGCCGTTTACCCGCTCGCAAAAAATCTACGTGCAAGGCACTCGCCCGGACATTCGTGTGCCGATGCGCGAAGTCAGCCTGGACGTGACCCCCACCGATTTCGGCGGTGAAATCAACGCGCCCGTGGTGGTCTATGACACCTCCGGCCCCTACACCGACCCCAACGTCATCATCGACGTGCGCAAAGGCCTGGGCGACGTGCGTTCGCCGTGGATCGAAGTGCGTGGCGACACCGAACGCCTCTCGGGCCTGAGCTCGCATTTCGGCCAACAGCGCCTGAGCGATGCCGAGCTGACCGCGTTGCGTTTTGCCCACGTGAAGAACCCGCGCCGCGCCAAGGCTGGCGCCAACGTCACGCAGATGCACTACGCGCGAAAAGGCATCATCACCGCCGAGATGGAATACGTCGCCATCCGCGAAAACATGAAACTTGAGGAAGCGCGCGCCAGCGGCCTGCTCGACCAGCAGCACGCCGGCTACAGCTTTGGCGCCAGCGTGCCGAAAATCATCACCCCGGAATTTGTGCGCGAAGAAATCGCGCGTGGCCGCGCAATCATCCCGGCCAACATCAACCACACCGAACTGGAACCGATGATCATCGGCCGTAACTTCCTGGTGAAGATCAACGGCAACATCGGCAACAGCGCGCTGGGTTCTTCAATCGAAGAAGAAGTGGCGAAGCTCACCTGGGGCATTCGCTGGGGTTCGGACACCGTGATGGACTTGTCCACCGGCAAACACATCCACGAAACCCGTGAGTGGATCATCCGCAACTCGCCAGTGCCGATCGGTACCGTACCGATTTACCAGGCCCTGGAAAAAGTCGGCGGCGCCGCCGAAGACCTGACCTGGGAGCTGTTCCGCGACACGTTGGTCGAACAGGCCGAGCAGGGCGTCGACTACTTCACCATTCACGCCGGCGTGCTGCTGCGCTACGTGCCGCTGACCGCCAAGCGCGTCACCGGCATCGTGTCCCGTGGCGGCTCGATCATGGCCAAGTGGTGCCTGGCGCACCACAAAGAGAACTTCACCTACACGCATTTCGACGAAATCTGCGAAATCATGAAGGCCTATGACGTCAGCTTCTCGCTCGGCGATGGCCTGCGCCCGGGCTCGATCGCCGACGCCAACGACGCCGCGCAATTCGGCGAGTTGGAAACCCTGGGCGAGCTGACCAAGACCGCCTGGAAGCACGACGTACAAACCATGATCGAAGGCCCGGGCCACGTGCCGATGCAGTTGATCAAGGAGAACATGGACAAGCAGCTCGAATGCTGCGACGAGGCGCCGTTCTACACCCTCGGCCCGCTGACCACCGACATCGCACCGGGCTACGACCACATCACCTCCGGCATCGGCGCGGCGATGATCGGCTGGTTCGGTTGCGCCATGCTCTGCTACGTCACGCCCAAGGAACACTTGGGCTTGCCGAACAAGGATGACGTGAAAACCGGCATCATCACTTACAAGATTGCGGCCCACGCGGCTGACTTGGCAAAGGGGCACCCTGGCGCGCAGATCCGCGATAACGCCTTGAGCAAGGCGCGCTTCGAGTTCCGCTGGGAAGACCAGTTCAACCTCGGCCTGGACCCGGACACCGCGCGTTCGTACCACGATGAAACCTTGCCGAAGGACTCGGCCAAGGTCGCGCATTTCTGCTCGATGTGCGGGCCGAAATTCTGCTCGATGAAAATCACCCAGGAAGTGCGTGAGTACGCCGCCAACCAGCGCATTGAAGCGGTGGATGTGGACGTGGCCAAGGGGTTGGCGGAGCAGGCGGAGCGGTTCAAGCAGGAAGGTAGCCAGCTGTATAAAAAGGTCTGATCCGGGATCGCGGGCGCCTGTAAGGGCCTCTTCGCGAGCAAGCCCGCTCCCACATTTGAATGTGTTCACACATCAAAATGTGGGAGCGGGCTTGCTCGCGAAAGCAATCTCTCAAACAACAAGTACTCCTCAGAGATTCCACCCTTGAGCATTCAACCCAGCACCTATTCCCCAGACATCGCGGTGCCCACCGACAATCGCGTCTTTGGCGCCCGCGATCTCTTTTCCCTGTGGTTCTCCCTCGGCATCGGCCTGATGGTCCTGCAAACCGGCGCATTGCTCGCGCCGGGCTTGGGCTTGTCCGGTTCGTTGCTGGCCATTTTCCTCGGTACCCTGGTCGGCGTGCTGTTGCTGGCCGCTGTCGGCGTGATCGGCAGTGACACCGGCCTGTCGGCCATGGCCGCGCTCAAACTCAGCCTCGGTGCCAAAGGCGCGAGCCTGCCGGCGTTGCTGAACCTGCTGCAGCTGATCGGCTGGGGCTCGTTTGAAATTATTGTGATGCGTGATGCCGCCAGTTTGTTGGGCACGCGGGCGTTCAGCGAGGGCAGCCTGCTGGCCAGCCCGTTGTTGTGGACGCTGTTGTTCGGTGGCTTGGCCACCTTGCTGGCGGTCAGCGGCCCGTTGACCTTCGTGCGGCAGATCCTGCGCAAATGGGGGATCTGGCTGCTGCTCGCCGCCTGCCTGTGGCTGACCTGGAACCTGTTCGCCAAAGCTGACCTCGCCGCACTGTGGGCCACCGCCGGTGACGGCTCGATGCCCTTTGCCGTGGGTTTCGACATTGCGATTGCCATGCCGCTGTCCTGGCTGCCGCTGATCGCCGATTACTCGCGCTTTGGCAAGCGCGCAAAAAGTGTGTTCGGCGGCACCGCGTTGGGGTTCTTTATCGGCAATTTCTGGCTGATGAGCCTGGGCGTGGCCTACACCCTGGCGTTTGCGCCAAGCGGTGAGGTGAATGCGCTGTTGCTGGCGCTGGCCGGGGCTGGCCTGGGGATTCCGCTGTTACTGATCTTGTTGGACGAATCGGAAAATGCCTTCGCCGATATCCACTCGGCGGCAGTGTCCAGCGGGATTCTGTTGCGCTGGAAGGTCGAGCACCTGGCCTTGGCCATCGGTGTGATCTGCACCTTGATCGCCTGCTTTGCGCCATTGGCGCAGTACCAGAACTTCCTGTTGCTGATCGGCTCGGTGTTTGCGCCGCTGTTCGGCGTGGTGCTGGTGGATCACTTCATCCTGCGCCGCCGTGGCCAGGGCGCGGTCGCCCATCTGCATTGGCCGGCGCTGGTGGCCTGGTTGGGTGGCATCGCAACGTATCACCTGCTGGCCAACCTGTACCCGGATGTTGGTGCGACCCTGCCGGCACTGGTGCTGGCAGGGCTGTTGCAGTGGTTACTGAGCCGGGCGTTTAGTGGCGCACGGGCATCAGTTCAGGCTTGAGTACGCCGGTAAGGCGCGCATAGGGGATGGTCATTTCGATCAGCCCCAATGCGTAAGGGCCAATGGTCGCGACGTTGTACTTGAGCACCACGCCGCTGCTGGTCAGGGCCACGTTCGGGGTTCTCTGGAACGGCCAGCTCTTCACGAACTCCGGGTCGCGGTCCATCTGCGAGTTGATCAGCCAGCTGTTGTGGGCGACTTTCGCGGTGTTCCAGAACGCTTGCTCCTGGCCGGGCAACAGCATGTCGGTCAGGCTCAGTTCTTTGTGCTGCAGGCGTGAATAGTTGATGAAGCCGCGGCCGGGCTCGCCATGGGCCGCGCCGGTGTCCAGGTAGCTGGAGACTTCAACGATCACCAGTCCGTCATGCTGCTCACGTACCTTGGCCTGCAAGTACATGCTGTTGCGGTCCGGCGACTCGCGCAGGAATTTGTCACGGTAGGCATTCAGGGTCGGCGGCACGCTGGCGCCCGGGGTGGTGCGGGTCATTTGCAGCAGGCGTTGTTCCACCAGCGTGTCGAGCTGCGGCTCGGAGGGGAAGTGCACCGTATCGATGTTCACCAGTGGGCAGTCAGGGCTGTTGCAGCCGGGCTTGATCTGCTCCGAGGCATCGGGCTTGGTGTCCAGCGGCTTGAGGTAGCTGGGTTGGAACAGGCTCTGGCAGGCACCCAGGGTCAAGGCGATACAGGCCACGGAGGCGACTTTTAAAAGCGACATGTGTGTCCTTCGGAAATCGATGGAAAGCGAAAAGAGTAGCGCTTCGACTCCAAACAAAGGAGTCAGTTCGCCACTAAGCTGATTAGAGTGAGTTTGACGCCCGCCGTCTATCCCGGCAACCGGAAAGGGGCTGCACCCAAGGGCGTGGGCGCGTTAGGATGGCGCGAATTGCACGGGCATAGCCGCCCTACCGATAGAGAGGATGGATATGACGGACATTGCCAAATCGACGCCGAGCACCATTGAAATCGTTCAGCGCGACAATGCCTACAAAGGCTTCTACAAGCTTGATCGCGTGCAACTGCGCCACGAGAAGTTCGATGGCGGCATGAGCCGGGTGATCAACCGCGAAGTCTTCGTTCGTCATGACGCGGTGTGCGTGCTGCCCTACGATCCGCAGCGCGATGAAGTGGTGCTGATCGAGCAGTTTCGCGTCGGCGCCATGGGCCGTACCGACAACCCGTGGTTGGTGGAAATGGTCGCCGGCCTGATCGACAAGGATGAAGAACCGGAGGAGGTTGCACACCGCGAAGCCGAGGAGGAAGCTGGGCTGACGTTCTCCGCGTTGTGGCCGATCACCAAATATTTCCCGTCGCCGGGCGGCAGTACCGAATTTGTCCACTTGTACCTGGGCCGTTGTGACAGCTCGGGCGCTGGTGGTGTCCATGGACTGGAAGAAGAGGCAGAAGACATCCGCGTTACCGCTTGGGCCTTCGAAGATGCCCTGCAAGCGGTGCGTGACGGCAAAATTTCCAACGCAGCGAGCATTATTGCCCTGCAATGGCTTGCGCTTAATCGCGCGGAAGTGAGGGGGTTATGGCAGTAAAGGCACGGGAACGTTATCGAGTCGACCTGATCGGGTTGCAAGCCGCCTGCGAGGCCAACTATGCGCGGTTGATGCGCTTGCTCCCCGACATGCGACACACCCCCGAGGCGCGGCGCATTGCCGTGACCCATGGCGACCAGATGCTCGGCGTTTTGACCCTTGAGGTCGCGCTGACCTGCCCGTACACCACCACCCTGCGGGTGCGCCAGGAGCACAGCCTGCCATGGCTGCCGGTGCCGCAGTTGGAAGTGCAGGTGTATCACGATGCGCGCATGGCCGAAGTGATCAGCGCCGAACATGCACGACGCTTTCGCAGCATCTATCCTTACCCGAACGTGTTCATGCACCAGCCCGATGAGAAAGCACAGCTCAATGTGTTCCTCGGCGAGTGGTTGAGCCATTGCCTGGCTTTGGGCCATGAGTTCGAAGTCGTGCGCTAGATGTGAACTGCGTCTTTCCTCTTTGTGTCCTGCCCCAGCATAATCGCGCCAAATATCCATTTTCCTGTGATTGCCTTGGGAGAGCGCCTTGCCGAGCGTATCCACCGTGAACCCCGATGCCCCGGCGTTGCTGGTGCAACTGTCCGACAGCCACCTGTTTGCCGAGGCCGACGGTACGCTGCTGGGCATGAATACCCGTGAAAGCCTGCAACGGGTGATCGAGTTGGTGCGCGCGCAACAGCCGCAGATTGATCTGGTGCTGGCCACCGGCGACCTTTCCCAGGACGGCACGCTGGCGTCCTATCAGCAGTTTCGCGATTTGACGGGAGCCATCTGCGCGCCGGCGCGCTGGATTCCCGGCAACCACGACGAGCCGCAAATCATGGCCCACGCGGCTATACACAGTGATTTGCTGGAGCCGGTGGTCGACATTGGTAATTGGCGCGTCACCCTGCTGGACTCGGCCGTGCCGGGTTCGGTGCCCGGTTATCTGCAGGACCAGCAGCTGCAAGTGCTTGCCCAGGCCTTGAGTGAGGCGCCGAGCCGGCATCATCTGGTGTGTTTTCACCATCACCCGGTGTCAATTGGGTGTGCGTGGATGGAGCCTATCGGGCTGCGCAATCCTGAGGCATTGTTTGCCGTTTTGGACCGGTTTCCACAGGTCAGGGCGGTGCTTTGGGGGCACGTGCATCAAGAAATCGACCGCCAGCGCAACGGTGTGCGTTTGCTGGCTTCACCGTCCACCTGCATTCAGTTTGCGCCGGGGAGTGATGACTTCAAGGTCAGCGAGCAAGCGCCTGGCTACCGCTGGCTGCGCCTGCATGCCGACGGACGGTTGGAGACGGGTGTGGAGCGGGTAAAGGATTTTGCCTTCACCGTCGACTACGGCAGCAACGGCTACTAAAAGCTGCAAACACTGCTCCCACAGGGTTCTTCGGTGCCCTTTGGATAAGGGTCATCACACGCCGCCCCGATCCCTGTAAACTGCGCCTCTTTTGCGCACGCATGGAGAGCCCGGCATGGCCGCATCGATCTTGTATATCCACGGTTTCAACAGCGCGCCGGCGTCCAACAAGGCCACCCAGCTGATGACCGTGATGGACAGCCTCGGCCTGGCCGATCAACTGCGTGTACCCGCCCTGCATCACCATCCGCGTCAGGCAATTCCTCAATTGGAGGAAGCCATTGCGCAACTGGGTCGGCCGCTGCTGGTGGGAAGCTCACTCGGCGGCTACTATGCAACCCATCTTGCCGAGCGCCATGGCCTGAAGGCGCTGCTGGTCAACCCGGCGGTCAGCCCGCATCGGATGTTCGACGGTTACCTGGGCACCCAGAAGAACCTCTATACCGATGAAACCTGGGAATTGACCCACGACCACGTCACGGCCCTGGCCGAGCTGGAGGTTCCGGCACCCCAGGACGCCGCGCGTTACCAAGTGTGGTTGCAGACCGGCGATGAAACCCTGGATTATCGCCTCGCCCAGCAGTATTACCGGGCCTGTGCCTTGCGCATCCAGGCCGGTGGCGACCATGGTTATCAAGGGTTCGCCCAGCAACTGCCGGCGATGTTGAGCTTTGCCGGCATTGGCCCTGATCAGTACCAATCCTTTGATTTCGCAGCATTGTGAAATCACAGGTTACTTTTTAATCGAACGACTCACGACGAGACCCCATGGCCACTCCCAGCGCTAGCTCTTATAACGCCGACGCCATCGAAGTCCTCTCGGGCCTCGACCCGGTGCGCAAACGGCCCGGCATGTACACCGACACCAGTCGGCCGAACCACCTCGCCCAGGAAGTCATCGACAACAGCGTCGACGAAGCCTTGGCCGGGCATGCGAAGTCGGTACAGGTCATCCTCCACGCCGACCATTCCCTGGAAGTGTCCGACGATGGTCGCGGCATGCCGGTGGACATTCACCCGGAAGAGGGCGTGTCGGGCGTCGAGCTGATCCTCACCAAGCTGCACGCCGGCGGCAAGTTCTCCAACAAGAACTACCAGTTCTCCGGTGGCTTGCACGGCGTGGGTATTTCCGTGGTCAACGCCTTGTCGAACCATGTGCGGGTCAAGGTCAAGCGCGACGGCAACGAGTACCAGATGACCTTCGCCGATGGCTACAAAGCCACCGATCTGGAAGTGATCGGCACCGTTGGCAAGCGCAATACCGGCACCAGCGTTTACTTCGCGCCGGACCCGAAATACTTCGACTCACCCAAATTCTCCATCAGCCGCCTCAAGCACGTGCTCAAGGCCAAGGCTGTGTTGTGCCCAGGGCTGCTGGTCAGCTTTGAAGACAAAGGCACCGGCGAAAAGGTCGAGTGGCACTACGAGGACGGCCTGCGCTCTTACCTCGAAGACTCCGTCAGCGACTTCGAACGCCTGCCCAACGAGCCGTTCTGCGGCAGCCTGGCGGGTAATAAAGAAGCCGTCGATTGGGCCCTGCTGTGGTTGCCTGAAGGTGGTGACAGCGTTCAGGAAAGCTACGTCAACCTGATCCCCACCGCCCAGGGCGGCACCCACGTCAATGGTTTGCGCCAGGGCTTGCTGGATGCCATGCGCGAATTCTGCGAATACCGCAGCCTGCTGCCGCGCGGCGTAAAGCTGGCGCCGGAAGACGTGTGGGAGCGCATCGCGTTCGTGCTGTCGATGAAAATGCAGGAGCCGCAATTTTCCGGTCAGACCAAAGAACGCCTGTCGTCCCGCGAGGCGGCGGCGTTTGTCTCCGGCGTGGTCAAGGATGCGTTCAGCCTGTGGCTCAACGAGCACCCGGAGCTGGGCCTGGCGCTGGCCGAACTGGCGATCAATAACGCCGGCCGCCGTCTGAAGGCCAGCAAGAAGGTCGAACGCAAACGCATCACCCAAGGCCCGGCATTGCCAGGCAAGCTGGCGGACTGCGCCGGGCAAGACCCGATGCGCTCCGAGCTGTTTCTGGTGGAAGGTGACTCCGCCGGCGGTTCCGCCAAGCAAGCACGAGACAAGGAGTTCCAGGCGATCCTGCCGTTGCGCGGCAAGATCCTCAACACGTGGGAAGTCGATGGCAGTGAAGTCCTGGCCAGCCAGGAAGTGCACAACATCGCCGTGGCCATTGGTGTGGACCCGGGCTCGGCCGATATCGCCCAGCTGCGCTACGGCAAGATCTGCATCCTCGCCGATGCCGACTCCGACGGCCTGCACATCGCCACCTTGCTGTGCGCGCTGTTCGTCCAGCATTTCCGCCCGTTGGTGGATGCCGGTCACGTCTACGTTGCCATGCCGCCGCTGTACCGCATCGACCTGGGCAAAGAGATTTTCTACGCCCTGGACGACGCTGAGCGCGATGGCATCCTCGACCGCCTGGTGGCCGAAAAGAAGCGCGGCAAGCCACAGGTCACGCGATTCAAAGGCCTGGGTGAAATGAACCCGCCACAACTGCGAGAAACCACCATGGACCCGAACACCCGGCGCCTGGTGCAGTTGACTCTGGACGATTACGCCGCCACTTCGGAAATGATGGACATGCTGCTGGCGAAGAAACGCGCGCCGGACCGCAAATCCTGGCTGGAGTCCAAAGGCAACCTGGCGGAGGTGCTGGGCTGATGCGCACAGGTGTCGCCCTGGCGATCCTGATGTTGAGCGGGTTAGCGGCCACCGAGGTGGTTGCCGCGCCCGTGGCAGAGCTCAAGCTGGTGTCGGAACACCCGGTGGATGGCATGCGCGGCGGCAACCTGTCGGGCCTGGCCCTGTGTGGCAAAGACCTGTGGACGGTTTCCGACCGCGACGACGACCAGATTTACCGTCTGGATATCAGCGCGCCGACCTGGCAAGCCGAAACGGTGAAGATCGACGTGCCGCCGGTGCCCGAGTCCGGTTTGCCCTGGGGGCTGCGCTCGCGCACCAAAGCCGCTTCGTTCATTCGCGGCGGAGACCTGGACTTTGAAGGCATCACCTGCGACGGGGCCGGTAACCGCTACATTGTCAGTGAAGCCCATGCGGCGGTGCTGCAAGTGCCGGTCACTGGTGCGCCGCAATGGCTGAAAATCGCCCCTGGCATGGTGCGGGAAGCCCGTGCCAGCGGTATGTTGCTGCATTTCAATGCCTTGTTTGAAGGCCTTGCGATTAACCCTGAGGGCAATCAGATTTGGCTGGCAGCCGAACGTGAGCGACGTGGCTTAATCTCCATCAAGCGTGCGCAAAGCGTGTGGGATTGCGACGGGCCCTGTGTGTTGTTGAGCGAAGCCGGCCAGGAAGTGCAGCCGGCGCAGTTCACCAATGCCAAGGCCGTGTCCAAGGATTTTGCCGACCTGGCGCTGTTCAACGGCAAATTGTTCACCCTGGAACGCAATGCGTTTCAAATCTGCCGGCGCGATGCGGTCACCGCCAAAGTCGAGCTGTGCTGGTCGTTTGCCGACGAGACCCTGGCACCGAACCGGCGTTACGCCCAGCCTTATGGCTTGGCCGAAGCCTTGGTGGTGGACGCCGACGGTGCCTGGCTGGGCATCGACAATAATTTCGGCCCGCGCGCCGATGGTGAAAAACGCCCGGTGGTCTATCGTTTCGCCGCCCCTGCGGGCGGCTGGAGCGCCAAGCCATGAGTGCACAACCGCCCGGCAAGCGTGCCGGACGTGTGTTGATGTTCCTGGCGTGGGGCGCCGGGTTGTTTTTGGCGACACGTTTTTTTGGGCAGTGGGAAGCGCGTCAGGAAAACCCCAATGCCGTGGTGGCCTCGGAGCAACATGAGGGCTACACCGAAGTAAAACTGCTCGGCAATAACCAGGGGCATTTTGTCGCCAGCGGCCAGATCAACGGCCAGCCGGTGGAGTTGATGCTCGATACTGGGGCCACCGATGTGGCGGTTCCGGCCGAATTGGCGGATCGTCTCGGGCTTAAACGCGGCATGCCGGTCACCTTGAGTACTGCCAATGGCCGCAGCCAAGGGTTTCGTACCCACCTTGACCGCCTGCAGTTGGGCGATATCGTCCTGCAGGACGTGCGTGCCCTGGTGGCACCGGGGTTGGGCGGCGAACAGGTATTGCTGGGCATGAGTGCACTGAAACAACTTGAATTTACCCAGCGCAGTGGCACTTTGCTGCTGCGCCAGACCAAACAATGATGAGGCCCGCATGAGTGACATCCTCGCAGACAGCTTAGACGGCGTAGAACGCCGGTCGCTGGCTGACTTCACCGAAAATGCCTACCTCAACTACTCCATGTACGTGATCATGGACCGTGCTTTGCCGCATATCGGCGACGGCCTGAAGCCCGTACAACGGCGCATCATCTATGCCATGAGTGAGTTGGGCCTGGACGCCGATTCCAAGCATAAGAAGTCGGCGCGTACCGTCGGTGACGTACTCGGCAAGTTCCACCCCCACGGCGACTCGGCGTGCTACGAAGCCATGGTGCTGATGGCCCAGCCGTTCAGCTACCGCTACACCTTGGTCGACGGCCAGGGTAACTGGGGTGCGCCGGACGATCCCAAGTCTTTTGCCGCCATGCGTTACACCGAAGCGCGCCTGTCGCGTTACTCCGAAGTGCTGCTCAGCGAGCTGGGGCAGGGCACCGCCGACTGGGGCCCGAACTTCGACGGCACCCTCGACGAACCCCTGGTATTGCCGGCGCGTTTGCCGAATATCCTGCTCAATGGCACCACGGGCATCGCCGTGGGCATGGCCACCGACGTGCCGCCGCATAACCTGCGCGAAGTCGCCACGGCCTGCGTGCGTTTGCTCGACGAGCCGAAAGCCACGGTCGAGCAGCTTTGCGAACACATCCAAGGCCCGGATTACCCGACGGAAGCGGAAATCATCACGCCGCGTGCCGACCTGCTGAAGATGTACGAAACCGGCAAGGGCTCGGTGCGCATGCGCGCCGTGTACCATATTGAAGACGGCGACATTATTGTTACCGCGCTGCCACATCAGGTGTCCGGCGCCAAAGTGCTGGAACAGATCGCTGCATTGATGCAGGCCAAGCCGTCGAAATTGCCGCAAGTCGCCGACTTGCGTGACGAGTCCGACCACGAAAACCCCTGCCGCATCGTGATCATCCCGACCAACAGCCGGGTTGACCACGAAGTGCTGATGCAGCATCTGTTTGCCAGCACTGACCTGGAGTCCAGCTACCGGGTCAACGTCAACATCATTGGCCTGGACGGCAAGCCGCAGCTGAAGAACCTGCGCAACCTGCTGGTGGAGTGGCTGGAGTTCCGGGTCAACACCGTGCGTCGCCGCCTGCAGTTCCGCCTGGACAAGGTCGAACGCCGCCTGCACCTGTTGGACGGCTTGCTGATTGCCTACCTCAACCTGGATGAAGTGATCCATATCATCCGCACCGCCGAGCACCCGAAAGCCGAGCTGATCGCGCGCTTCGAGCTGAGCGAGATCCAGGCGGATTACATCCTCGACACCCGTTTGCGTCAGCTGGCGCGGCTGGAAGAGATGAAGCTGCGTGACGAGCAAGATGCATTGCTCAAGGAACAAGCCAAGCTGCAAGCCCTGTTGGGCAGTGAAACCAAGCTCAAGAAGCTGGTGCGCAGCGAGCTGATCAAAGACGCGGAAACCTACGGCGATGACCGTCGCTCGCCAATCGTCCAGCGCGCTGAAGCGAAAGCCCTGACAGAAACCGAGCTGCTGCCGAACGAGAAAATTACCGTCGTTCTGTCGGAAAAGGGTTGGGTTCGTTCAGCCAAAGGGCATGATATTGACGCCACCGGGCTTTCTTACAAGGCCGGTGATGGCTTCAAGACCGCTGCGGCCGGGCGCTCCAACCAGTTTGCAGTGTTCATTGACTCCACCGGGCGCAGTTACTCGGTGCCGGCCCACACCTTGCCATCGGCACGGGGTCAGGGCGAGCCGCTGACCGGGCGCCTGACGCCGCCACCGGGGGCAAGTTTCGAGTGCGTGCTGTTGCCGGACGATGATTCGCTGTATGTGATCGCGTCTGACGCGGGTTACGGTTTCGTGGTCAAGGGTGAAGACCTGCAGGCCAAGAACAAGGCGGGCAAGGCGTTGTTGAGCCTGCCGAACAACGCCAAGGTGATCCTGCCGCGTACCGTGGACGACCGCGAGAGCAACTGGCTGGCGTCGGTGACCACTGAAGGGCGTTTGCTGGTGTTCAAGATCAGCGATTTGCCGCAATTGGGCAAAGGCAAGGGCAACAAGATTATCGGGATTCCCGGGGAGCGCGTGGCCAGTCGCGAAGAGTACGTGACTGACATCGCTGTGATCCCGGAAGGCTCTACCCTGGTGCTCCAGGCCGGCAAACGTACGCTGTCGCTGCGTCCTGACGACCTTGAACACTACAAGGGCGAGCGCGGCCGACGCGGTAATAAACTGCCTCGGGGCTTCCAGCGTGTGGATGCTTTGTTGGTGGAAACGCCCGTTTAAGGCGTATTAGAGCCCTCGATCTACGATTTAACGCGTAGATCGACGCTTTGGCGCTGGAGTCATGGCGCATATTCACGGATGATATGGCCTTTCCAGCGCCGGCGTGGCCGAGCGTGTTTAGGTTATTTTTAGTATTACATTGTGGTTCGCCTTGTGGCAGCCACCTGGATGGGATGATGACTGCTCCACGCCTTCCTTTATTTTTGATGCTCGCTGGCCTTCTGGGGCTGGCGGGTTGCAGCACGCACCAACCGGTGTCGCTGTACCAGCTGGACAGCGGAAGTCCGGCTCAGCCAGCACAAACCGCTGGCATGGCCGTCTTGTTGGGCCCGGTAGTGGTTGCTGATTACCTGCAACGCGAAACCCTGCTGCAACGTCAGAACGACGGCAGCCTGCAAGGTTCCACAGATGGTCGTTGGGCGGGCAGTTTGTCGTCCGATATCAACCAATTGATGTTGCGTCAGGTTGCCGGTCAACTGGACAGCCAGCGCGTGGTGCTGGCACCTGCGCCGAGCGGCTTCACCCCGGATGTGCAGGTATTGCTGACCATTACCCGCCTCGACTCGGGTACTTCGCAGCCAGCGATCCTGGATGCGCAGTGGCGTTTGATCGACCGTCGTGGCCAAGTGCGCGATAACCGTATCGTGCACCTGCAGGAAGAACACACCGGCACCACCGCTTCCCAGGTCCAGGCCCAGGGCGTGCTGTTGCAGCATTTGGCGCAGCAGTTGTCGGTGGCGCTCAAGCCGTTGGCCAACCAGCCGTCGATTGCCGACGCTCCGCGCAAGCAAGCGCCGGCGCAGGCCAAGCCGGCAGC
Organism: Pseudomonas sp.; assembly: GCF_049645325.1. Classification (GTDB taxonomy): domain Bacteria; phylum Pseudomonadota; class Gammaproteobacteria; order Pseudomonadales; family Pseudomonadaceae; genus Aquipseudomonas. The sequence continues at coordinate 21,376 of NZ_JBARTQ010000039.1, forward strand.
CCCGGAAAAGCCGAAGATGCCGATGGCTACGCCGATTCGTACGGACATGGAAGTGTTCAGGTTCTGACCTGAATCGCGCCCAAACAAAAGGCCCGCTGAGTAAGCGGGCCTTTTTGTTGGGCGCGATTTGAGTCACGCCATTGATCGTTCCCACGCTCCGCGTGGGAATGCCTCTTGGGACGCTCCGCGTCCCGCTGTCAGCACTGCGCAGCAGTGACGCAGAGCGTCACGGAATGCATTCCCACGCGGAGCGTGGGAACTATCAAGCAATCAGGGCTTTGTACGGGTCTCATGCATCCGCGCCAGCTGGCGCTCCAGCATCGACGGGTACGGCTCCATCAAGCGCTCCACGCAGCTGGCACCTTCAGGGCTGGCGATCGGACGGATACGCGCACGTTGGCGAATCAGCGCGTCTTCACTGATCTTACGCTCCACCAGCAGCAGGTTGCGGCTGTGCTGGGACAAGGCCAGCGCATCCTGGGCGATTTCGGTGAGCAGCAAGTCGATCTGGGTCATGCCAAACAGATCGTCGCCGACCGTCAGGCCAAGCTGCAGTTGCAAGGTGATGCCACTGTCGGCCACTTCGATCTGCAGGGCATGGCCCAGGGCGCGCAGCAACTCGCCGCAGCAGATGGCGTTGGTCAGGTAGTCTTCGCCGCTGTCTTCGCTGTGGAACAGCATCAGCGTGCTGCCATCGTTCAGGGTGTGCAGCTCGCTCTGATAGAGGGAGGCAGCCTGGTCGAGGCAATCGCGATAGCGCTCCAGTAATTCCGTCAAACGGGCGCGGGGCAGGCGACGCAGTTGGTCCTGGGCGCCCAGTTGCACGGCCAGCACGGCGCTGTGTTGCGGCTCGGTGCTCTTCACAGGTGCCGGCACTGGCTTGGGCGCGACGGCAGGGGCGGCAGAAGAGTTGTCGCGCAGGTCGGCGAAGGGGTCTTCGTCGTCCAGCTCGTCTTCTTCAGCCCTGATCACCTGGCGTGGCGCAGGCTTGAGGCCCGCCACTGGCGCTTCTTCGTCGAAACCTGGTTCGCGCAGGTCGCGCACTTCAAACTCGGGCTCGTCGTCGTAGTCGGTGTCGTCGTATTCAGGCTCGGGTTCAACCTCGGGCACCACCGGTTCCGGCGCAAAGCTGGCGTGCAGCTGGCGCGCGAGGTCGCCGATTTCATCCTGGCGGTCGGTGGCCGGGGTGTGTTCGTCGATATCGCGCAGCCAGATGCGCAGTTGCATCAGTGGCGTAGAGATATGCCGACCCAGGCGCAAGCTCAAGGCCAGGGCCAATGCCAGCAGGATCGCGCTCAAGATGCCCATGCTTTGCAGGCTGATGGTCATCGGCTGCTGGAATTGCTGCATGTCGAGGCTGATGCGCAGTTGGCCGGCCTTCACATCCTGGAAGGTGATGTTGCTCTGGTACAAGCCTTCGGCTTCACCCAGCAGGCCGTTTTTCGGGCGCTGCCCGGCCTCGGCCATGATCCGGTTGTCCACGCTGTAGATGGCGGCGTGGGCCACCAGCGGGTTCTTGGTCAGGTTGTTGAGCAGCACGTTGAGGCTGAGGATGTCGTTGGACACCAGCAGCTCAGTCGCCGAGGTGGCGGTCTGAGTCGTCAAGCTCTCGCCCAGGGCGTCGGCTTGCTCGTGCATGGCCTGTTTGAACTGCAAACCCATCACGCAGGCGTAGATCACCAGGGCCAGAGCGACCAGGATCACGTTATGGCTGGCGATGCGTAATGCGATCGGTACACGGCGGTGGCGCAGTGCCCGGAAGATCAGCAGGAAGAAGTTATCGGTTTTTACTGGCGTGGGCCGGTTCACTTGCGCTCGGCTCTCGGTCCGTGAAGTTGACGCGCAGTATAGCGACAGCCCTAGGACCGGCAAAGCGCTGGCTGTGCCCGATGGTCACTGAAAGTGGGTAGAATGCGGTTTTTTTCCAGCCTGGGGGTCCGCTTTGCGCGAAATTGTCCTGATTAACATCACTGGTGTTGACCGACCGGGTCTCACCGCAGCCATTACCGGTGTCCTGGCCCAGGGTGGTGTGAACATTCTCGACATCGGCCAGGCCGTGATCCACGACACCTTGTCGTTCGGCATCCTGGTGGAAATCCCGAGCACCGAGCAAGCGTCTTCTGTGCTGAAAGACATCCTGTTTACGGCGTATAAGCTCGATCAGCAGGTGCGTTTCACCCCCGTATCCGAAACCGATTACCAACACTGGGTGGACGGTCAGGGCAAAAAACGCCACATCGTGACCCTGCTGACGCGCAAAGTGACCGCCGAACAATTGCAGCGCGTGAGTTCGATCACTGCGCAGTACGGTTTGAATATCGACCACATTGACCGTCTGTCGGGTCGTATGCCGTTGGACACGCCAGATGACAAGGGCAAGGGCTGTATCGAGTTCTCCGTGCGCGGTGAACCGGCTGACCCGCAAGCCTTGCGCGCCGAATTTTTGAGCGTGGCTCAAGAACTGAATGTCGACATCGCCTTTCAGGAAGATTCGCTGTTCCGCCGCAACCGCCGCCTGGCCGTGTTCGACATGGATTCGACGCTGATCGAAGCCGAGGTCATCGACGAACTGGCCAAGGCCGCCGGGGTGGGCGAATTGGTGTCCGAAATCACCGAGCGCGCCATGGCCGGTGAGCTGGACTTTCGCGCCAGCTTCAAGGAACGCCTGGCGTTGCTGAAGGGCTTGGACGTGAGCGTGCTGGACTCGATCGGTGCGGCGCTGCGCCTGACCGAAGGCGCCGAAACCCTGTTCGCCGAACTCAAGCGCCTGGGCTACAAGACCGCGATCCTCTCCGGCGGCTTCACCTACTTTGCCAAGCAATTGCAGGCCAAGTTAGGCATCGACTATGTGTTCGCCAACGAGCTGGAAGTGGTCGACGGCAAGGTGACCGGCGTGGCCGTGGAGCCGATTGTCGACGCACAGCGCAAGGCGGATCTTCTCAGGGAATTGGCCCACAAGGAAGGTTTGCGTCTGGAGCAGACCATTGCGGTCGGCGACGGTGCGAATGACCTGCCGATGCTGGCAATTGCCGGGCTGGGTGTGGCGTTCCGTGCCAAACCACTGGTCAAGCAGTCGGCCAAGCAGGCGATTTCGACGCTGGGGCTGGATGGCGTGTTGTATCTGCTGGGCTTTCGCGATCGCGACGGGCAGCTGTAACTGAAGAAATGCGGTAAAAAATGTGGGAGCTGGCTTGCCTGCGATAGCGGTGTTGGATTCACCATTGTCATCGCAGGCAAGCCAGCTCCCACATTGATTGGGTTCCAGCTTCAAATCCAGTGTGAATCAGGCTTTCGGCAGTGCCATGCCCTGACCCATCTGCACCGGCGAACCTGCCGCCAACGCTTCTGCCCACTTCACCTGGTCCGGGCCGAACAGCACGATGGCGGTCGAACCCAGTTTGAAGCGACCCAGCTCTGCACCTTTTTCCAGGTGAATCGGCGCGCGCGCGGCTTCGTCGTAGCGGAAGGTTTTCAGCTCGCGCTTGGGCGGTGTTACCAAGCCGGCCCATACGGTTTCAATCGAGGCGACAATCATCGCGCCTACCAATACCACGGCCATCGGGCCGCGTTCGGTGTCGAAAATACAGGCAACGCGCTCGTTGCGCGCAAACAACTCCGGTACGTTTTCGGCGGTGGTCTGGTTGACCGAGAAAATACGCCCCGGGATGTAGACCATTTCGCGCAGGGTGCCAGCGAGTGGCATGTGCACGCGGTGGTAGTCCTTCGGTGACAGGTAAACAGTCGCGAAGTCACCGCCCATAAAGGGTGCGGACAACGCGGCATCGCCACCCAGCAATTCCAGCACGCTGAAGCTGTGGCCTTTAGCCTGGAATACACGGCCATGCTCAATCGGGCCAAGCTGGCTGATTGCGCCGTCGGCCGGGCTCAGTACTGCGCCCGGGGTTGGGTCCAGTGGGCGCGCGCCGTCTTTCAGCGCACGGGTGAAGAAGGCATTGAAGTGCTCGTAGGCGGTCAGGTCTTCAACCAGCGCCTGGGACATGTCCACTTGGTAGCGCTTGGCAAACCAGGCGGTGAACGCGTTCTTGAACCAGCGCACGCGGCACTCGGCGATGCAACCAGCCAAACGCGACAGCAAGTGGTGCGGCAGCAAGTACTGGCTGAGGATAAACAACTGCTTTTTCATTAAGTGTCCTTAAACCTTAAATCTCAACGGGGGTGTCGGGGTGGTTGCCCCATTCGCCCCAGGAACCGGCATAACCTTTGACTCGCGGATAACCGAGCGCCTTGGCCACCAGGTAGGTGAAGCCAGAGCGGTGGTGAGTCTGGCAGTGAGTGATGATTTCTTTGTCTTTGGTCAGCCCGAGGTCTTCGAGGATCTGCGGCATGTCGCGGCGGATGCGCAGGCTACGCGCCTTGTCCATGCCGGCGGTCCATTCGAAGTTAACCGCGCCGGGGATGTGCCCGCCTTTGGCCGCGAGCACTTTCTCGCCGGAATATTCCAGCGGGCCGCGCGCGTCCCAGATGCCCAGGTCGGCAGCACCAAGACGGCTTTGCAAGTACTCACGGGTGGCCGTGGGGCCGTCGTGCAGGGTCAGGCTGACCGGGCCGCCAGCGGGGGCGGGCACCTCGGTTGAAAGCGGATTGTGTCCTTCCAGCCACGCCAGCAGGCCGCCGTCGAGGTAGTGGTATTTCTGATGGCCGATAACGTCGAGCATCCAGATAAAGCGCCCGGCCCAGCCGCCGCCTTCGTCGTCGTAGACCACGTAGGTCGCGTCCGGGGTGTGGCCCAGTTCGCCGAAGAGTTTTTCCAGCTCGGCCTTGTGAGGCAGCAGACCGGGTGCCGGCGGCTGGCCCAATTGGGTGCGCTTGGGGTCAACGAAATGCGCGCCGGGGATATGCCCTTCGGCGTAGCGGGCGGCGCTGGTGAGGTCCACCACAATCAGGTGTTCGGCATCCAGTTGACCGAGCAGGTCACTGGATTCGATCACCAGCGGCAAGCCAGAGAAGTCAGGCATGTGAGGTCTCCTGGGCACAAATGTTGGCGATAAAAGACGGCGATTGTAGCGCAAGCATCAAGCGCTGCGGTTGGTAAAGCTGTGCAGGGCTTTTTCGATGCATTGAGCGGTTTTGCCGAAGGCCTGCACCGTGGTTTCCGAGAAAGGCCCGCCGCCTTGGTCGGCCACCATCAACATCACCACGCGCCCATTGCAGCTCAGGGAGCGCAGCAGCAAGTGCTCGCCGGTAAACCAGCGGCGCAGGATCGGCGGCAACAAAGCGGAAAACTGCGCGTGATTGTCCGGTGTGAGGCGCACCTGGGCGGACTTCTCCAGCAGGCGTTGCAACAACGTGCTGTTGACCACGTCCAGGCTCAGGTTTGCGGCATCCTTGGGCAAGCCGTCGGCTTGATGCACGCGCAAGGTGCTCAAGGCGCGGTCCGCCATGAACAGCAACACCCGCTGCATGCCACTGGCGGCCAGCGCTTCTTTGGCGCACGTGGTCAGGTGCATGGCGTTGGCGAAACGGCTCGGCTCGACCAGCAGCTCAGTGCAGCGCTTGCGCCACACGGCCAGGGCTTCGGCAGTGGGCGGCGCCGCCGGCAGCAAGCCGCGATGGACCTTTTGCACATGCCACGGCCAAATCAGCGACAACGCCGGGTGCCACAGGTCAGGCATCAACGTGGTGCGGGCGCTGGTCACCGCCTGCTGGTGAACTTGCTGCTGCACCTCGGCCAGTGGCGCTTGCAGGTACAGCGCGGTGAGGTATTGCCAACGCTCGGTGTGTGGGCAGGTCCAGGACTCCTGGGCCGACATCGCCAGGCCATTGGCGAGCAATACGGTGTTGGCCGGCTGGTTCAGCCAGCGGCGCAGGTTGGGTTCAGCGTCGAGCAATTGCTGATGGCGTAGCGCGTCATCTTCACGCGCGATGTGCAGCGCCTTGACCAACAGGCGCTGCTCGCTCAGCAACAGGTTATAGCCCTGGGACACCCAGATCGGCAGGTGCCAGGCCTCGGTCAAACCCAGGCACAGCTCCAGCAAGCGCACGCCGAACAATTCCTGCTCGACCTGGCGTGCCGACTGGCCTTTATGGATCACCCGCAGCTCCCATTCTTCCAGGAGCTTGGGGTAGGCCGCCGCCATTGGCCACAGTGGCGATAGAAACAGCAGGCTGCCCCAGTGAATGTCTTGCCACAGCCGCGCCAGGCGGCTGGCGAACAAACCGTTGGCTTGTTGGGACGCGTGCTGGCTCACCAGCAGCAGTTGGCGCAGGGCCACGGGGATTTCATTGACCGGCACCGAGGGCAGGCGCACGAGCAATTCTTCAGCGCGTTTCAGGCCCAGGCGGTTAAGCGCCACTTCGAGGTTTTCCGCCGGTTCCGCCAGGCTGCCGTGGGTGTGGCTGTTGGCTTCGCGCATCACGCTGAGCACCAGCGCCGGGCTGTTTTGCATCAGCTCGGCAATGTCTCGCAATGAACTGCGGCTGTCGCGAATGGCTTTGCACACGCGTTCATGGCTGGCCTGTGGAACAGGCAGCAGCACCTCGTCCAGGCGCTTGATCCAGGCGGCGAGGGTGGTGGGTTTTGCAGTTGGGACTGTCGTTTCATTAGCCATGATTGGGGTGCGATCATCACTTGCGTTCAACACGCCCGGAACGGGCTGAATTGGCTTTTCGCCTTAACGGGCTATAGTCTGGCGCAGTTTTGCCGATAAGTAGAACAAGAGTTTTCCGCTGCACCCACTATGTCCATGAACCCGACGGCGCAAGTACAGATCCCCTATGGCTAAAATTATCGGCATCATCGTCGTCATCGCAAGTGTGCTCGGTGGGTACGTCCTGTCCCACGGCAAAATTGCTGCGTTGATCCAGCCCTTCGAAGTGCTGATTATCGGCGGTGCTGCGTTTGGCGCCTTCTTGCAGGCCAACCCCGGCTACATGACCATGCACGTGATCAAGAAGTCGCTGGGCATGTTCAGCTCGCGCTTCTCCCACACCTTTTATTTGGAAGTGCTGGGGCTGATCTACGAGATCCTCAACAAGAGCCGCCGCGAAGGCATGATGGCCATCGAAGGCGACATCGAAGACGCCGCCGCCAGCCCGATTTTCGCCAAGTACCCGGCCGTGCTCAAAGACGAGCGCATGACCGCCTATATCTGTGACTACCTGCGCATCATGTCCTCCGGCAACATGGCTCCCCATGAGCTCGAAGGCTTGTTCGACATGGAACTCTTCAGCCTCAAGGAAGAGCTGGAACACCCCTCCCACGCCGTGACCGGCGTCGCCGACGGCATGCCGGGCTTCGGTATTGTTGCTGCGGTTCTCGGGATTGTGGTGACCATGGCCTCCCTCGGTGAAGGCGACCAGAAGGCCATCGGCATGCACGTTGGTGCGGCGTTGGTAGGTACGTTCTTCGGTATTCTCGCGGCCTACGGTTTCTTCGGCCCATTGGCAACTTCCCTGGCCCACGATGCCAAGGAAGAAGTGAATTTGTACGAAGCCATCAAGGCCTGCCTGGTGGCCTCGGCGTCCGGCATGCCGCCATCGCTGGCGGTGGAATTCGGGCGCAAGGTGCTGTACCCGAAGCACCGTCCAAGTTTCGCCGAGCTGGAACAAGCGGTTCGCGGTCGCTAAGCCATGGAAAACAACCAGCCGATAATCATCAAGCGCGTCAAGCGCTTCGCTGCGGGGCACCACGGCGGCGCCTGGAAAATCGCCTTCGCCGACTTTGCGACGGCAATGATGGCGTTCTTCCTGGTGCTGTGGCTGATGTCCACCGCCACGCCCGAACAGAAAATCGCCATCGCCGGTTACTTCAAAGACCCGATTGGCTTCTCGGAAAGCGGCACGCCGTTTGTGATCGACCTGGGCGGTTCGCCGCAGTTGGCGCCTGAGCGCACCATCAACCCGGAGGTCAAGACCGAGTCGCCACAGGAAAACATCCCGATCGAGCGCGAAACCGTCGAGAGCATGGCCGAGCAGGTCGAGAAAGAGCGCCTGGAATTATTGCTGCAGGAATTGCAGACCAAGGTCGAAGAAAACCCGCAACTGCTGAAGTTCAAGGATCAGATTTCCTTCGAAATCACGCCTGAGGGCTTGCGCATCCAGATCACCGACGCCGCCAACCGGCCGATGTTCGATTCCGGCAGCGCGCGCTTGAAACCGTACTTTGAAGACATCCTGCTGGCCATGGCCGACACCATCAAGGCGGTGCCGAACAAGATCAGCGTGAGCGGCCACACTGACGCCAAGCCGTATGCAGGCCAAGGCGACTTCGGCAACTGGGAGCTCTCGGCCAACCGCGCCAACGCTGCGCGCCGTGCGCTGGTAGCGGGCAGTTACCCGGACCCGCAAGTGGCACGGGTGGTGGGTTTCGCGTCCTCGCAGTTGTTTGATCCAAAGGATCCGTTCAACCCGATTAACCGACGTATCGATATCGTCGTGCTGACCAAAAAGGCCCAGCGTGCGATTGAAGGCGATCAAGGTGCAACGCCACCGGTGCCGAACCCGGGAGCAGGCGCTCCAGGTGAAGTGCCGGCTGACCCGAACGCGCTGCCACCGGGGCAGGAGCCACTGCCGGCGCATGAGCTGCGGCAGAAGCTGAACCTGTTTGATGATGGCGGTGTGAAAGATCCTACGGCGCCTGCACCCGGCTCCTAATCCTTGCGGGATGTTTGCGGCGAGCATGCTTTTTTGTGGTGAGCGGGCTCTTTTGTGGTGAGCGGGCTTGCCCCGCGCCGGGCTGCGCAGCAGCCCTAATGCGATCACTGCAGTCTTTCAGGCGAGTCGCATCACCAGGTTCTGGGGCTGCTACGCAGCCCAGCGCGGGGCAAGCCCGCTCACCACAGAAGCCGACTCATCACAAAAAGCCTGCTGATAATAGAAGCGGGCTCATCACAAAAAGCCCGCTCACCACAGAGACCTTCCCGCTCACACGCAGTGTGGATGCGGTTTAGTAACTGCTCTCAGGCAAGCTCGCAATAATCGAGCGATAGCTGTTCATCCGCTGCTGCTGCACACGGCCATCTTCCAGGGCCTTGAGCAGTGCACAACCCGGCTCGCGGTCGTGTTTGCAGTCGCGAAAGCGGCAGGTGCCGATCAGGTCGTTGAACTCGATAAAGCCCGCTTCCACATCGCTGCGGCTGACGTGGCCGAGGCCAAATTCACGGATGCCTGGGGAGTCGATCAGCTCACCGCCGCCGGGGAAGTGGAACAACCGCGCGGTGGTGGTGGTGTGGGTGCCCTGGCCGGACAATTCTGACAGCGGGCCGACGCGGGTTTCGACTTCCGGCAGCAAGCTGTTGACCAGCGACGATTTGCCCACGCCGGACTGGCCGACAAACACGCTGATGCGCCCGTCCAACTGCTGTTGCAGCTGTTCCATGCCATTCCCGTGATGCGCCGAGACTTCCAGCACCGGGTAACCCAGCGTGCGGTAGACCGCCAGCAACGCATTGAGCGCCGGGGCGTTCTGTTCGTCGATCAGGTCATATTTGTTCAGCAGCAACAGCGGGCGGATGCCGGCATGCTCGGCCGCGACCAGGTAGCGGTCGATCAGGTTGGCATGCGGCTCGGGCAGCGGCGCGAACACGATCACGATCATGTCGACGTTGGCCGCTACCGGCTTGAGCTGGCCGCGGCTGTCAGGGCGGCGCAGTTCGGTGGTGCGTGGCAACTGGGCGACGATCACGCCGATGCCCTGGTTGCCGGCACGCCACACCACCTGGTCGCCGGTCACCAGCGCGGGCAGGTTGGCACGCAAGTGGCAACGGAACACCTGGCCCGCGAGTTCGCCTTCCAGCGCCTCGACTTCGACCTGCACACCAAAGTGCGCGATCACCAGGCCCGTTTGTTCGGGGCCCAGGTCGCCGCCCTCGAGCGCTTCCACGGCGGAGGATTCACGTTTGGCGGCGCGTGCGGCGCGTTCACCTTGAATCTTTTCGATGCGCCAGTTTTGGCGACGATTGAGCTGGCGTTTGGCCATTGGTGTTCCGTGTCGATAATGCAAAGGTTAGGTAAAACGGTCGCGAGTCTAGCACGCCCCTGCCTGCTAAACTGCGCAGCTAAGCCAAGGTGCCAAGAGAATCAAGCCATGCAAAACCCACAGAACCTGATTTGGATCGATCTGGAAATGACCGGTCTGAACCCCGACACCGACGTCATCATCGAGATGGCGACCATTGTCACCGACAGCAACCTCAACACCTTGGCCGAAGGTCCGGTGATCGCGATTCACCACAGCGATGCGGTACTCGCCACCATGGACGAGTGGAACACCCGCACTCACGGCAACTCCGGCCTGACCCAGCGCGTGCGCGACAGCCGCATCAGCATGGCCGAAGCCGAAGCCGAAACCATCGCTTTCCTTGAAAAGTGGGTGCCCAAGGGCAAGTCGCCGATCTGCGGCAACAGCATCTGCCAGGACCGCCGCTTCCTTTATACGCACATGAAGGGGCTGGAAAGCTACTTCCACTACCGCAACCTGGATGTGTCCACCTTGAAAGAGCTGGCCGCGCGCTGGGCGCCGGAAGTCAAAGACAGCTTCCATAAAGGCAGCACGCACTTGGCGCTGGATGACATTCGCGAGTCGATTGCCGAGTTGCAGCATTACCGCAAGCATTTCATCAAGGCTTGAATCTGTGGCGCCTGAACAGGCGCCATCGCAGGCAAGCCAGCTCCCACATTTGAATGTATTCACAAATCAAAATGTGGGAGCTGGCTTGCCTGCGATGCAGTCGACGCGGTCTTTCGCCTGGCGCCCCCTTTTGGTGCCATCAGCAAATGATTAGACTGCCGGCTTCTCTGCAAGGATCGCCCTCATGCTGCTGATGCTCTACCTCATCGCCATCACCGCCGAGGCCATGACCGGCGCCTTGTCCGCCGGTCGGCGCGGTATGGACTGGTTTGGCGTGGTACTGATCGCCTGCGTCACCGCATTGGGCGGCGGTTCAGTGCGCGATGTGCTGTTGGGGCATTACCCGCTGACGTGGGTCAAGCACCCGGAATACCTGGTGCTGACCTCTGTCGCGGCATTGGTGACGATTTTTATCGCGCCGTTGATGCGGCGCCTGCGTTCGTTGTTCCTGGCACTGGATGCCTTGGGTTTGGTCGCCTTTACGCTGATTGGCTGCATGACCGCGCTGGAAATGGGTCACGGCATGCTGGTGGCCTCGGTCAGCGGCGTGATCACCGGGGTGTTCGGCGGCATCCTGCGCGACATTTTCTGCAATGACATTCCGCTGATCTTCCGCCGCGAGCTGTACGCCAGCGTGTCGTTCCTTGCCGCCTGGTTCTACATGCTCTGCCTGTATCTGGAACTGCCCAGCGAGCAAGCGATTCTGCTCACCTTGTTCAGCGGCTTTCTATTGCGCTTGCTGGCGATCCGTTTTCACTGGGAAATGCCCAAGTTCGTCTACAACGACGACGTGCACTAGCGGTTGGCGTGCTGCTTCAGCGCCCATTCCACGTGTTCACGCACCAGGTCTGAGGGGTAATCCCGGCGTGCCTTCAAGGCTTCCAGCACCGGAATGCTCGACGGCGCATTGCCCAAGCCTACCGCCAGGTTGCGCAGCCAGCGTTCATAACCGGCGCGGCGCAGCGGCGAACCTTCGGTGCTGCTGAGGAATTTATCCTCGTCCCACATAAACAGTTCCGCCAGCTCTGCGTTATCCAGGTTATGCCGTGGCTTGAAATCGCTTTCGGTGGTGGCGCGGGCGAAACGATTCCATGGGCAAACGATCTGACAGTCATCGCAACCGAACACGCGGTTACCGATCAGGGGGCGCAAGTCTTCGGGGATTGCGCTCTTGAGTTCGATGGTGAGGTAGGAAATGCAACGCCGGGCGTCAAGCACGTAAGGGCCGACGAAGGCATTGGTGGGGCAGATGTCCAGGCACGCCGTGCAGCGGCCACAATGTTCAGTGCTGTGCGGCGGGTCAACGGGCAAGGGCAAATCGACAAACAGTTCGCTCAGGAAGAAATAGCTGCCAGCCTTGCGATTCAGCACCAGGGTGTTTTTGCCGATCCAGCCGAGGCCGGCCTGTTCGGCGATGGCTTTTTCCAGCACTGGCGCGCTGTCGACGAAGGCGCGAAAACCAAACGGGCCGATCTGCGCCTGAATGCGGTCAGCCAATTGCTGCACGCGCTTGCGGATCAGCTTGTGGTAATCGCGGCCCAGAGCGTAACGGGAGATGTAGGCTTTTTCTGGCTTGGCCAGCAACTGCGCCATCTGAGTGTCGCCTGGCAGATAATCCATGCGCAGCGAGACCACGCGCAGAGTGCCCGGCACCAGCTCATCGGGGTGCGAGCGTTTGCTGCCGTGGGCGCCCATGTATTCCATTTCGCCGTGGTAGCCCGCGTCGAGCCAGCGTTGCAGGTGCTGTTCATGCTCGGCCAGGTCCAGGCCGCTGATGCCGACTTGTTGAAAGCCCAGCTCACGGCCCCAGTCTTTGATCGATTGGGCGAGGGCGGGCAGATCGGTGGTGATGGCAGGCATGAGACACAGGAAACCGCAGGTTAGATGGGTATAATTCTGCCAGACATCGGAGCTCGAAGACGCATGCCGCAGACAAAACACGAAATAACCGACGTTCAGCCCCTGTTGCACGGCCATTTGCCGCAACTGGCTGCGCGTTCCCCGGACGCCCATAAAGGCCAGTTCGGTCACTTGCTGGTCATCGGCGGCGACCGCGGTTTCGGCGGCGCCGCGCTGCTGAGCACTGAAAGCGCGTTGCGCAGTGGCGCGGGCATGGTGTCGCTGGCGACCCGGCCCGAGCATGTGTCCGCCGCGCTGGCACGCTTGCCGGAAGTCATGACCGTCGGCGTCAGTTCAGCCAACCAATTGATGGGGCTGCTGGAAAAGATCTCGGTGATCGTTATCGGTCCGGGGCTGGGTGAGGCGGCCTGGGGCAAAAGCCTGTTGTCCGTCGCCGCCAACGCCCGGCAGCCGCAAGTCTGGGACGCCGACGCCTTGAATCAACTGGCCACCGGCAGCGTCAGTTTGCCGGCCCATTCGGTGATCACGCCGCATCCGGGTGAGGCCGCACGCTTGATGGGGATCACGACAGCCGAGGTTCAGGCCGATCGCCTTAAGGTGGCGCGCGCTTTAAGTCAGAAATTCAACGCAGTGGCTATCCTCAAGGGTGCTGGCAGTTTGATTGCCAGCCCGGACGGCCGTGTTTCGCGATGTGACCAAGGCCATCCGGCGATGGCCACCGCAGGCCTGGGTGATGTCTTGGCCGGTTTGGTGGGCGCGTTGCTCGCCCAAGGTATGCCGGCGTTCGAGGCCGGCTGCCTGGCCGTGTGGTTGCACGCCACGGCGGGTGATCGCCAAGGCACTTTTGGTCGCGGTTTGGCTGCCAGCGACTTGATACCTGCCATTCGTCAATTGCTGGAGGAGCAGTCGCCGTGTCTGAAGTAACCCTTTTCCTGGCGGATGAAGACGCGATGGTCGCGTTCGGTCAGCGCATCGCCCAGGTCACGGCCGGCGCCGGGCTGATCTTTCTCGAAGGCGACTTGGGGGCAGGCAAGACCACGCTGTCACGCGGGATCATTCGAGGGTTGGGCCATGCGGGGGCGGTCAAAAGCCCGACGTTCACGCTGGTCGAACCCTACGAGATCGGTAAACTGCGCGCTTTCCACTTTGACCTGTATCGCCTGGTCGATCCCGAAGAGCTGGAGTACATGGGCATCCGCGATTATTTCGACGAAGACGCGCTGTGCCTGATCGAGTGGCCAGATAAAGGCACAGGCTTTTTGCCAAAGCCGGACCTGACCATTACCATTACGCCCCATGATCACGGACGTCAGCTGAAGTTGTTGCCCCAGAGCGCGCGAGGCCAGTCTTGGTGCGCCGCTTTGGCATTGGAATTCAAATAATTGGTGGGGTTAGGTATGCGCTTTCGCGCGTTGGTTGCTGTCGTAGGGGTGTTGCTTGCGGCAATGACTTTCAATGCACTGGCTGCTTCACAGGTGAAAAGTGTTCGCCTGTGGCGAGCGCCGGATAACACGCGACTGGTGTTCGACCTGTCTGGCCCGGTCCAGCACAGCGTCTTTACCTTGTCGTCGCCTGATCGGCTGGTGATCGATATCAACGGGGCGACCCTGGCCGCGCCGTTGAAGGTATCCACCGCCAACACCCCGATTACCGCCATGCGCTCGGCCCAACGTACGCCGACTGACCTGCGCGTGGTCATCGACCTGAAAAAGGCCGTGACGCCGAAAAGTTTTGTCCTGGCGCCGAACGCCCAATACGGCAACCGGCTGGTGGTCGACCTGTTCGACAACGCCGCCGATGCCGCGCCGCCGCCTGCCCCGACGCCGAGCGTGGCGACCGTGCCAGCTGTGCCGGTCAACCCGTCGCAGCCTCAGGTCAAGTTGCCACCGCCACCGCCGGCCCCTGCGGGCAAGCGTGACATTATCGTCGTGATCGACGCCGGCCACGGCGGTGAAGACCCGGGTGCATCCGGCTCGCGCGGCCAGCATGAAAAGGACGTGGTACTCGCCATCGCGCGTGAATTGCAGCGTCAGGTCAGTGGCATGAAAGGCTACCGCGCCGAACTGACCCGCACCGGCGACTACTTCATCCCGTTGCGTGGCCGTACTGAAATCGCGCGTAAGAAAGGCGCCGACCTGTTCGTGTCGATCCACGCCGACGCCGCACCGTCGGCCGCTGCCTTCGGCGCCTCGGTGTTTGCCCTGTCGGATCGCGGCGCTACGTCCGAGACTGCGCGTTGGCTGGCCGACAGCGAAAACCGTTCCGACTTGATCGGCGGCGCCGGCAACGTGTCCCTTGATGACAAGGACAAGATGCTCGCCGGTGTGCTGCTCGACCTCTCGATGACCGCCTCGCTGACGTCCAGCTTGAACGTCGGGCAGAAAGTATTGAGCAACATCGGCCGCGTCACGTCCTTGCACAAACAACGCGTGGAACAGGCCGGGTTCATGGTGTTGAAGTCGCCGGATATCCCGTCGATCCTGGTGGAAACCGGGTTTATCTCCAACTCCAATGAAGCCTCGAAGCTGGCCAGTGCCGGTCATCAGCAGGCGCTGGCGCGTTCGATCAGCGCCGGTATTCGCCAGTTCTTCCAGCAGAACCCGCCGCCGGGCACCTATATTGCCTGGCTGCGTGACTCCGGGAAAATCGCCCAGGGCCCGCGTGACCATCGCGTGCAGCCCGGCGACACCCTGGCCATGCTGGCCGTGCGTTTCCAAGTCTCGGCCGCGACCTTGCGCAGCGCGAATAACCTGAAAACCGACGAGTTGAAAGTCGGCCAGGTGTTGACCATCCCCGGCACTGAATTGGCGGCGCAGTAATGAGCGAATCAGTCTTGAACAGCGGTTCGCGCATCGAGCTGCTCAGCCCGCGCCTTGCCAACCAGATTGCCGCGGGTGAGGTGGTTGAGCGCCCGGCGTCGGTGATCAAGGAGTTGCTGGAAAACAGCATCGACTCCGGCGCCAAGCGTATTGATGTCGACGTGGAGCTGGGCGGCGTCAAGCTGCTGCGGGTACGCGACGACGGCAGTGGCATCTCTTCCGATGACCTGCCGCTGGCGCTCGCGCGTCACGCCACCAGCAAGATTCGCGACCTGGAAGACCTTGAGCGGGTGATGAGCCTGGGCTTTCGCGGTGAGGCCCTGGCCTCTATCAGCTCGGTGGCCCGCCTGACCCTGACCTCGCGAACCCGCGACGCCGAGCAGGCGTGGCAGGTGGAAACCGAAGGCCGCGACATGGCGCCTCGGGTCCAGCCAGCGGCGCACCCGGTGGGTACCTCTGTTGAAGTGCGTGACCTGTTCTTCAACACCCCGGCGCGACGTAAATTCCTCAAGGCCGAAAAAACCGAATTCGATCACCTGCAGGAAGTCATCAAGCGCCTGGCCCTGGCACGCTTTGATGTGGCTTTTCACCTGCGCCACAACGGCAAGACCATCCTCAGCCTGCACGAAGCCCATGACGATGCCGCGCGCGCGCGCCGAGTGTCGGCGATTTGCGGTGCGGGGTTCCTGGAGCAGGCGCTGCCGATTGAAATCGAGCGTAACGGCCTGCGGCTGTGGGGCTGGGTGGGTTTGCCGACCTTTTCCCGTAGCCAGGCGGACTTGCAGTATTTCTTTGTGAATGGCCGCGCGGTGCGCGACAAACTGGTCGCCCACGCGGTGCGCCAAGCCTACCGCGACGTGCTGTTCAATGGCCGGCACCCGACATTTGTACTGTTTTTTGAGGTCGACCCGTCGGTGGTGGACGTCAACGTGCACCCGACCAAACACGAAGTGCGCTTCCGTGATGGACGCATGGTGCATGACTTCCTTTATGGCACCTTGCACCGGGCACTGGGCGATGTGCGCCCGGACGATCAACTGTCTGCGCCGATCGTGACCGCCATCGTGCGGCCGAGCGGGCCGGAGGCGGGTGAGTTCGGCCCTCAGGGCGAAATGAGCCTGGCCGCCAACCTGCTGCAATCGCCGCAGCCGCAGCCCGCGTACACCGCGCCGGGCTCTGGTTCGGGTGCGGGTTATCAATACCAATACACCCCGCGGCCGCAGTCCGGCGTGCCGGTGGCCGAGGCCCAGGCAGCCTATCGCGAATTTTTTGCGCCGCTGCCGGGTGCCGAGCCGGGCGCGGTCTCCCTGCCGGAAGGCGGAGGAGATATTCCGCCGCTGGGGTATGCGCTGGCCCAGTTGAAGGGCATCTACATCCTGGCGGAAAACGCCCATGGCCTGGTGCTGGTGGACATGCACGCGGCTCACGAGCGGATCATGTACGAACGCTTGAAGATTGCCATGGCCAGCGAAGGCCTCAGCGGCCAGCCGCTGTTGGTGCCGGAATCCCTGGCCGTCAGCCAGCGCGAGGCCGATTGCGCCGAAGAGCACCACGGCGTGTTCCAGAAGCTCGGTTTTGAACTGCAACGGCTGGGCCCGGAAACCCTGGCTATCCGCCAGATTCCGGCGCTGCTCAAGCAGGCTGAGGCCAACCGGCTGGTGGCGGACGTGCTCGCCGACCTGATGGAATATGGCACCAGTGACCGCATCCAGGCGCATATCAACGAGTTGCTCGGCACCATGGCCTGCCACGGCGCCATCCGCGCCAACCGCCGCCTGGCGTTGCCGGAAATGAACGGCTTACTGCGCGACATGGAAAACACCGAACGCAGCGGTCAATGCAACCATGGCCGACCGACCTGGACCCAGATGGGCCTGGACGATCTGGACAAACTGTTCTTGCGCGGCCGTTGATGAGTGCCTTGCCCCCCGCAATCTTCCTGATGGGCCCCACGGCCGCCGGCAAGACCGACCTGGCCATCGAGCTGACCAAGGTGCTGCCGTGCGAGCTGATCAGCGTCGACTCTGCCCTGGTTTACCGGGACATGGACATCGGCACCGCCAAGCCGGCGAAAGAGTTGCTGGCCCAGTACCCGCATCAATTGATCGACATCATCGACCCGTCCGAGAGCTATTCGGCGGCGGATTTTCGCACCGACGCCCTCGCCGCGATGGCCGATATCACGGCGCGCGGCAAGATTCCGCTGCTGGTGGGCGGTACGATGCTCTATTACAAGGCTTTGCAGGAAGGCTTGGCGGATATGCCGCCCGCCGATGCCCAGGTGCGTGCCGAGCTTGAAGAAGAGGCTGAGCGCCTTGGCTGGCAGGCCCTGCATGATCAGTTGGCGGCTGTAGACCCGGTGTCTGCCGCTCGCATTCACCCCAATGACCCCCAGCGCCTCACTCGCGCCCTGGAAGTCTGGCGGGTCAGCGGCCAGACCATGACTGAACATAGGCTGAAACAAACTGCGCAAAGTGCTGACGCAGGCGCATCTGGACAGTCAGTATTGCCCTATACTGTGGCGAATCTGGCCATTGCTCCGGCGAATCGCCAGGTGCTGCATGAACGAATTGCACAAAGATTCACAATTATGTTGGAACAGGGGTTTGTGGACGAGGTCGTAGCACTGCGTTCAAGAGGTGATCTGCATCCCGGGTTGCCTTCGATACGTGCTGTAGGCTACCGCCAAGTCTGGGATCATCTGGATGGCAAGCTGACGTCAGCCGAAATGCAGGAGCGCGGCATCATCGCCACGCGCCAATTGGCGAAGCGCCAGTTCACCTGGTTGCGCAGTTGGAGCGATTTGCACTGGCTGGACAGCCTGGACAGCGACAATCTGTCACGCGCCTTGAAATACTTGGGAACGGTCTCCATATTGAGCTGAGTCCTTGCAATTGCCGTCTATCCTTGGGGGTGTGACGGCCATGAGCTATCTATTTTCCGAATTTTATTATTGATCCTTAAAGGAGTGCGGCACATGTCAAAAGGGCATTCGCTACAAGACCCTTACTTGAATACTTTACGTAAAGAGAAAGTGGGGGTTTCCATCTACCTGGTCAACGGGATCAAGCTGCAAGGCACGATCGAGTCGTTCGACCAGTTCGTGATCCTGCTGAAAAACACCGTCAGCCAGATGGTTTACAAGCACGCTATCTCGACAGTCGTTCCAGTTCGTCCTATTCGTCTGCCTAGCGCAGCCGGTGATGAAGTGGGTGACGCTGAGCCAGGTAACGCCTGATAGGAGTCTCCTTTGTTCTTTGAGCGCCACGGTGGTGGTGAGCGGGTAATCCTCGTTCACTTGGATGGACAGGACCCTGAGGCGCGCGAAGATCCGCAGGAGTTTCAGGAGTTGGCAAATTCGGCCGGCGCCGAGACCGTTGCGTTTTTTAACGTGCCGCGTCATCGGCCAACCGCCAAATTCCTGATTGGCAGCGGCAAGGTCGAGGAACTACGCGACCTGGTCCACGCCGAAGAAGCCGATCTGGTGATCTTCAATCACGTTCTCACGCCCAGTCAGGAACGTAACCTCGAACGTGTTTTCGAGTGTCGCGTGATCGACCGTACTGGCCTGATTCTCGATATTTTCGCCCAACGCGCCCGCACTCATGAAGGCAAGCTCCAGGTTGAACTGGCCCAGCTTGACCACATGAGCACCCGGCTCGTGCGCGGCTGGACTCACCTTGAGCGCCAGGGTGGTGGCATCGGCATGCGTGGCCCGGGTGAAACCCAGCTCGAAACCGACCGTCGTCTGCTGCGCGTTCGCCTGCGCCAGATCAAGGGCCGGCTGGAGAAGGTGCGCAGCCAGCGTGAGCAGTCGCGCCGTGGCCGCATGCGTGCGGATATCCCTACCGTTTCCCTGGTGGGCTATACCAACGCCGGTAAATCCACGCTGTTCAACAACGTGACCAAATCCGACGTGTACGCGGCCGACCAACTGTTCGCCACCCTCGACCCGACCTTGCGCCGTCTGGAACTGGACGACCTGGGGCCGATTGTCCTGGCTGACACCGTGGGTTTCATTCGGCACTTGCCTCACAAGCTGGTCGAGGCGTTTCGGTCTACGCTCGAAGAGTCGAGTAATTCCGACCTGCTGTTGCACGTGATCGATGCGGCTGAACCGGATCGCATGTTGCAGATTGAGCAGGTGATGGTGGTGCTGGGCGAGATTGGCGCCCAGGACTTGCCGATCCTTGAGGTCTATAACAAACTCGATTTGCTTGAAGGCGTTGAGCCACAAATCCAGCGCGATGAAGACGGCAAGCCCCAGCGGGTCTGGCTGTCGGCGCGTGATGGCAGCGGCCTGGAATTGCTTGAACAAGCCATTGCCGAGCTGTTGGGCAGCGATTTGTTCGTTGGCACCTTGCGCTTGCCCCAGCGTTTTGCTCGACTGCGTGCACAGTTTTTCGAGTTGGGCGCGGTACAGAAAGAAGAATATGACGAAGAAGGTGTCAGCTTGCTGGACGTTCGATTGCCGCGCACGGAGCTGAATCGGCTGGTCAGCCGTGAAGGCGTGGTGCCGGAAGAGTTCATCGAACAACACACTTTGCAATAAAAGCCTCCGAAAGCGGTTGTGCCGCAGTAGCAGGCATTCTGTAGCATTGGTCGGCGCGCCGTGGGTGCGTCTTTGCTTTATCAGATGGAGAGCGCTATGGCTTGGAATGAGCCGGGTGGCAACTCGAATAATCAGGATCCTTGGGGTGGTAAACGCCGCAATAATGGCGACCGCAAGGGGCCACCAGATCTCGACGAGGCCTTCCGAAAGCTGCAGGAAAGCCTGAATGGGTTGTTCGGTGGTGGAAAAAAACGTGGTGGTGACGACGGCGGTCGTACGAGCAAGGGCGGTGGTTACGGCTTGCTCGGCATCGGCCTTGTCGTGCTGGCGGCCGTCTGGCTGTACAGCGCTGTCTATGTCGTAGACGAGCAGGAGCAAGCCGTGGTGCTGCGCTTCGGCAAGTACTACGAGACAGTCGGGCCAGGCCTGAACATCTACTTCCCGCCGATCGACAAGAAGTACATGGAGAACGTCACGCGTGAGCGTGCCTACACCAAGCAAGGCCAGATGCTGACTGAAGACGAGAACATCGTCGAAGTGCCGCTGACCGTGCAGTACAAGATCAGCAACCTGCAGGACTTCGTGCTGAACGTTGATCAGCCGGAAATCAGCCTGCAACACGCCACCGAAAGTGCCCTGCGCCATGTGGTCGGTTCTACCGCCATGGACCAGGTACTGACCGAAGGTCGTGAATTAATGGCCAGCGAGATCAAGGAGCGCCTGCAACGGTTCCTCGACACCTATCGCACCGGTATCACCGTCACCCAGGTGAACGTACAGAGCGCAGCGGCACCGCGTGAAGTGCAGGAAGCCTTTGACGACGTGATCCGTGCCCGTGAAGACGAGCAGCGTTCGCGCAACCAGGCTGAAACCTACGCCAACGGCGTCGTGCCGGAAGCCCGTGGCCAGGCCCAGCGCATCCTTGAGGATGCCAACGGTTACCGCGACGAAGTGGTTTCGCGCGCCAAGGGTGAGGCGGACCGCTTCACCAAATTGGTCGCCGAGTACCGCAAGGCTCCGGAAGTTACCCGTGAGCGTCTGTACCTGGACACCATGCAGGAAGTCTTCACCAACACCAGCAAGGTACTCGTGACCGGTGGCAAAAGTGGGCAGAACAACCTGCTCTACCTGCCGCTTGACAAGATGATCGAAGGTGGTCGTAGCAGCACCAGCGCGCCGTCCAGCGGTTCGAACGCTGCTGCCAACGAAGCGAGCGCCCGTGCGGCCGCTGACTTGCTGCAACAGCAAACACGTACCAGGGAGAGTCGTTGATGAGCAATAAATCGCTGACCGCCCTGATTGTGGGCGTCGTCGTGGTCATCGCTGCCTGGAACTGCTTCTACATCGTGTCTCAGACCGAGCGCGCGGTGTTGCTGCAATTCGGCCGTGTGGTCCAGGCGGATGTCCAGCCGGGCCTGCATGTGAAAGTCCCCTACGTGAACCAGGTGCGCAAGTTTGACGGCCGCCTGATGACCCTGGATGCACCGACACAGCGCTTCCTGACCCTGGAAAAGAAAGCCGTGATGGTTGACGCCTACGCCAAGTGGCGCGTCAAGGATGCCGAGCGTTTCTACACCGCGACCTCCGGCCTCAAGCAGATTGCCGACGAGCGTTTGTCGCGCCGTCTGGAGTCGGGCCTGCGTGACCAGTTTGGTAAGCGCACCCTGCACGAGGTGGTGTCGGGTGAACGTGACGCGCTGATGGCTGACATCACGCGTTCGTTGAACGCGATGGCGGAAAAAGAGCTGGGCATCGAAGTAATCGATGTTCGGGTCAAGGCCATCGACCTGCCGAAGGAAGTGAACCGCAGCGTGTTCGAGCGCATGAGCACCGAGCGTGAGCGTGAAGCCCGTGAGCACCGTGCCAAGGGTAACGAGTTGGCTGAAGGTATCCGTGCGGATGCCGACCGTCAGCGCCGTGTACTGCTGGCCGAAGCCTATCGCGAGTCTGAAGAAGCGCGTGGTGATGGTGATGCTCAAGCCTCGGCGATCTACGCCAAGGCCTACAGCCAGGACCAGGAGTTCTATGCGTTCTACCGTAGCCTGCGCGCCTACCGTGAAAGCTTCGCAAACAAAACCGACGTCATGGTGCTGGACCCAAGCAGCGACTTCTTTCGCTACCTGGAAAAATCCAAGTAACAGCCTGTGACTTCAAGGCGCACTCCGTCGGGCGGCTAAAACGCCTGGCGGGGTGATCCTTTCAGAAAACGGGTGTATGATGCGGCAGCCGGGAAATTCCCGGCTTTTTTGCGTCTGCATGTTTGATTGTTGTTTGGCCGCGCAGGCGCCACAGGTTTTTCGAGGAAAGTGCCCGACGAGGCCGCTAGCAGGCTATTTCGTCACGTCGTTCTTGCGCGTTGTTTAGGCAGGGGCCGGGTATTTTCTGCTTCACTCAAGGCTCGGCCGAGGGCTGGCCGCCCGGATCATAGGGGAATGGCGTAATGGCAACGGTAGACCGCTGGCTGCTGCCAGATGGCATCGAAGAAGTACTGCCACCAGAAGCTGCGCGCATAGAAGTAGCGCGCCGCCAGGTGTTGGATCTGTTCCAGAGCTGGGGTTACGAGTTTGTCGTGACCCCCCATATCGAGTACCTGGAATCCCTGCTGACGGGCGCGGGCCAGGACCTGGATCTGCGCACCTTCAAGGTCATCGACCCGCAATCGGGCCGGCAAATGGGCTTTCGTGCCGACATCACGCCGCAAGTGGCGCGCATTGATGCGCACACCCTGCGCCGTGAAGGCCCGAGCCGCTTGTGCTACGCCGGCAGCGTGCTGCATGCACAGCCGCGTGCCTTGTCGTCGTCGCGTAGCCCGATCCAGTTGGGCGCCGAATTGTACGGCGACGCCAGCCCGAGCAGTGACGTTGAAGTGATCAGCTTGATGCTGGCCATGCTGCAACTGGCTGACGTGCCGGATGTCCACATGGACCTGGGCCACGTCGGTATCTACCGTGGCCTGGCGCGTGCCGCCGGTTTGTCCGGAGAAGTCGAGCAGCAGTTGTTCGATGCCCTGCAACGCAAGGCTATCGACGAAGTGATCGCCTTGACCGAAGGCGTGCCTGCTGACTTGGCCGACATGCTGCGTGCGTTGGTCAACCTGTGCGGCGGCCGTGAAGTGCTGATGGCTGCGCGCGAGCGCCTGGCCCATGCGCCGGCACCGGTATTGGCGGCCCTCGATGACGTGCTGGCGATTGCCGAGCGTTTGTCGGCGCGGTTCCCGGATCTGCCGCTGTACTTTGATTTGGGTGAGTTGCGCGGCTACCACTACCACACCGGTGTGGTGTTCGCCGTATTTGTACCGGGTGTTGGCCAAGCCATCGCCCAAGGCGGTCGTTATGACGATATCGGCGCTGACTTCGGTCGCGCGCGTCCGGCGACTGGCTTTTCCACCGATTTGAAAACCCTGGTGACCCTGGGGCGTGCTGAGGTCGAGCTGCCGTCTGGCGGTATCTGGATGCCCGACAGTACGGACGCAGCACTCTGGCAGCAGGTTTGCCAGTTGCGCAGTGAGGGTCAGCGTGTCGTCCAGGCTTTGCCTGGGCAGCCATTGGCCGCCGCCCGTGAAGCGGACTGCGACCGGCAATTGATTCAGCAGAACGGGCTTTGGCAAGTATCGCCACTGGCTTCTTGAGTTTTCCTGCCGGCCATCGCCGGCACCAAGTTTGCGCGAATGAGGACAAGTGTTATGGGTAAGAATGTCGTAGTCCTGGGCACCCAATGGGGTGATGAGGGCAAAGGCAAGATCGTTGATCTGCTGACCGAACATGCTGCCGCCGTAGTGCGCTACCAAGGTGGCCACAACGCTGGTCACACCCTGGTCATCGATGGCGAAAAAACCGTCTTGCACCTGATTCCGTCGGGTGTCCTGCGCGAAGGCGTGCAGTGCCTGATCGGCAACGGCGTGGTGGTTGCACCTGACGCCCTGCTGCGCGAGATCATCAAGCTGGAAGAGAAAGGCGTACCGGTGCGCGAGCGCCTGCGTATCAGCCCGTCCTGCCCGCTGATCCTGTCCTTCCACGTCGCGCTGGACCAGGCCCGTGAAAAGGCCCGTGGCGAGCTGAAGATCGGTACGACCGGTCGCGGCATCGGCCCGGCTTACGAAGACAAGGTTGCGCGTCGTGGCCTGCGTGTGGGCGACCTGCTCAACATGCCGCGCTTTGAAGACAAGCTGCGTGAATTGGTGGATTACCACAACTTCATGCTGGTCGGTTACTACAAAGAGCCGGCCATCGAGTTTGAAAAGACCCTGGCCGAGTGCAAGGAGTACGCTGAGCTGCTCAAGCCGCTGATGCTGGACGTGACTGCCGAGCTGCACGACCTGCGTCGCGCCGGCAAAGACATCATGTTCGAAGGCGCCCAAGGTTCGTTGCTCGACATCGACCACGGCACCTACCCGTACGTGACCAGCTCCAACACCACCGCGGGTGGCGTTGCGACCGGTTCGGGCGTGGGCCCTATGTTCCTGGATTACATCCTGGGCATCACCAAGGCTTACACCACTCGCGTAGGTTCGGGCCCGTTCCCGACTGAGCTGTTTGACGACGTCGGCGCGCACTTGGCCAAGCAAGGTCACGAGTTCGGTGCAACGACCGGCCGCGCCCGTCGTTGCGGCTGGTTCGACGCGGTTATCCTGCGTCGCGCTATCGACGTGAACAGCATCTCGGGCATCTGCCTGACCAAGCTGGACGTACTCGACGGCCTGGAAACCATCAACATCTGCATCGGTTACAAAGATGCGGAAGGCAAGGACGTTGCCCCGACGGACGCTGACAGCTACGTAGGCCTGCAGCCTGTGTACGAAGAAGTGCCGGGCTGGACCGAATCGACCGTGGGTGCCAAAACCCTGGAAGAACTGCCAGCCAACGCTCGTGCTTACATCAAACGTGTTGAAGAGCTGATCGGCGCACCGATCGACATTATTTCGACGGGCCCGGACCGCAACGAGACTATCGTTCTGCGTCACCCGTTCGCTTAATAAGCTGTTGATGTAGAAAGCAAAGGGCTCCTTCGGGAGCCCTTTGTCGTTGCTGCCTGGCAGACGGCACGACCTTTGCTATGGTTCTTTCTTTCGCGGTGCTATCAAATTAATGGCACCCGTGGTGGAGGGATTCCCAGTGTCTGCCGTTCTCTCATTGTTACAAAGCCGTCTGTTGCGGCCGGTGTTCGTTACCCTCGGTATCGCTCTTTTGGTGCAAGTGCTGGTGGCCGTCGCTCTGACGCGGAGCACCGTCACGGCATTGGAAGCTGATTTGGGCAATCGCCTGGGTATCGACAGCCAGAAGCTGTCTGGCGAGCTGGCGCAAGCCGGCAAGGAAGTCACATCCAGCCTGGACAGCCTGTCGTCCAGTACCCGCCAGCGTCTCACCAGTGGTTTGTCTTCGCGCTTGCAGGACGAGCAAAAGCAACTGCGTGCGACCCTGGAGAAAGACCTGCAAGACTCTGCCAACGACATGGCGCAGTTGCTGGCCTCGGTGGCGCCACGCGCCATGTGGGACAGTGATGTGCCGACGTTGTCGGAGTTTGCCCGGCGCGCCCAGCGCAATCCCAACGTGTTGTTCGTGGTCTACGACGACGCGGCCGGGGAGCATCTGACCCGTTATCTGAACCGCGACAACCCGATCAACCAGGCATTGCTGGCAAAAGGTCAGGGCGATCGCGCCCTGGACAAAGTGCTGGACGCTGCCAAGGCGGATCCTTCCGTGTACTACGTTGAGGCCTCCATCAGCCCTAACGGTGTGGAGATCGGCAAAGTCCGCATGGGCGTCTCGACAGCGTCCGTAGAGACGGACCTGGCCGCACTGGACAAGCGTTTTGCCGCTCTGATCGCCAGCAGTGATCAGTTGGTGGGCGACAGCCTCACAGGCGCCGCTGCCGACAGCGCAGCGGCCATGGGCGCGCGCCTGCAGTCTGCGCAGGCCACCGCCACCCAGATGACCGCCAACACCACCAGCGCCGTACAGGATGCCGCCGGCACCTTGCGCTGGCGCATCGGCATGGGGCTCGCGATTGTCGGGTTCGGCGTGCTGCTGCTGATCGCCATTGTGCTCGGCCGCCGCGTGGTCAGTCGCCTGAAGCTGCTGATTGCGGCCATGGATGACCTGGCGGCAGGCGAGGGCGACCTCACCAAGCGTGTGCAGATCAGCAGCAAGGACGAAATCGGCGACATGGCCTCGGCGGTCAATCGCTTTGTGGATAAGTTGCAGCCGATCGTGCGCGAAGCGGGCGATGTGGCCCAGCGTACCGGCGTGGAAATCGGCGCGATGACGTTGCGCAATGCCGGCGCCGACAAGGCCGCCGGTTTGCAGCGTGATGAAGTCGCCGAGAGCCTGCGCGCGCTCTCGCAGATGGCCGATGAAGCCCAGTCTGAAAGCCATGCGATGCAGGCGGCGTTGCAACAGGTGGTGGATATTCGCCAGGCCACGGACGAGAACGCTCGTACGTCAGCAGAAGTGGGCGGCTTGATTGAAGCGCTGGCGGGGCAGGTGCAGGCGGGCTCTCAGGTGATTGAGCGGCTGGCGCAGCAAAGCCAGCAAATTGAAGTGGTGTTGACGGTGATTCACGGGATTGCCGAGCAGACCAACCTGTTGGCGCTCAACGCGGCCATTGAAGCGGCGCGTGCGGGTGAGACCGGGCGTGGTTTCGCAGTGGTGGCGGATGAAGTGCGGGCATTGGCGAGTAAAACCCAGAGCTCCACCGGTGATATCCAGGCGCATATCGTGGCGCTGCAGCAGGGTGCGCGTGAAGCTGTTGAGACCATCAGCAAGGCGGGACGCCAGGCGAATGAAGGGTTGTTGGTGTTGCGTGACAGTGTGCGCTTACAGCAGACGGTGCAGGCGTCGGTCGAGCAGGTGCATGCGGCCATCGGCCTGGCAACGCGCGCGGCTGAGCATCAAGCTCAAGGCGCGCATGCGGTGCGGGGGCGCGTCGAGGTGATTCATGCCCAGGCTGAACGGGCAGCGCAGGCCGTGGTCGAGACCACCGCCAGTGGCAAAGTGCTGGATGGGTTGGCGGCCCAGTTGAAGGCGAGCCTGGGGCAGTTCCGGGCTTAGTGTTGGCTGTTCCGGACTCATCGCAGGCAAGCCAGCTCCCACATTTTGATGTGTGAATACATTCAAAATGTGGGCGCTGGCTTGCCTGCGATGGCGGTCTCAGCGGCTCAGATACATTCGAGTCGTGAGCAAATACACCGGCAACCCCGACACCAGAATCAACAGCGCTGCATAAGGCGCCGCCGCCGCGAACTCCACATTCGAGGTGTGCGCCCACACGGCCGTCGCCAGGGTATTCAGCCCGGTCGGGCTGAGCAGCAACGTCGCCGTCAATTCCTTCATAGCATCCAGAAACACCAGCGCAAATGCCGCACCCAGCGCCGGGAAGATAATCGGCAGGGTCACTCGGCAAAACGCGCTGAACGATGACGCACCCAGCGTGCGCGCGGCTTCTTCCAGTTGCGGCGCAGCCTTGTTCAGCGCGGTGCGAATCGGTGCCTGAGCCAGCGGCAGGAACAACAACGCATAAGCGATCAGCAGCAGCGCAGACGTCTGATAGAGCGCCGGCACGTAGTGCAGTGCGAAATACACCAGCGTCAGCGCAATCACCAGGCCGGGCAGGGCATGCAGCAGGTACGGCAGGCGTTCGGCCCAGAGCGCCAGTTGGCCTTTGTAGCGCACCACCAACAGCCCCACCGGCACGGCCAGCACCAGGCAAAGCGCCGCGCCGCCAAGTGACAGTGCGAGGGAGGACAGCAGCGCCTCGCCAATCTCGGCCACCGGAAACGCCGCCGACGAACCCACCGCCAGCCAATAACCGAGCATTCCCAACGGAATGCCACTGCCGATGATCGCCAGCACCAGGCAATAGATTTGCCCCAGAGGCGCCCATTTACCCAGCTTGACCTGCTCGGCATGCCGCGCCGCGCCTTGGCCGATGCGCACATGTCGGCCCTTGCCGCGTACACGCAATTCCAGCCACAGCAATGTGAGGCACATCACCAGCAACACCGCCGAGAGCATCGCAGCGTTGGCGTTGCTGAACTCCAGTTCGAACTGTTGGTAGATCGCGGTGGTGAAGGTTTGCAGGCCAATGATCGACAGCGCGCCGAATTCCACCAGCATGTGCAGGGCGATCAGCAGCGCCCCGGCCAGCAGCGAAGGCCACAGCAACGGCAGCGTGACGCGAAAAAATACGCCCCAGCGATTCTGTCCCAGTGTGCGGGCAGATTCTTCCAGGGATGGGTCAAGGTTGCGTAAGGTCGCCGCCACCGGCAGAAACACCAGTGGGTATTTGGACAGGGTCATCACCAGGATTGCGCCGCCCAGCCCTTCGAAGTTGGCGCTCAGCGACACCCAGGTGAAGCTGCTGACAAACGCCGGCACCGCAAACGGCAGGCACAAAATCACGCCCCAGACGCGCCGCCCCGGCAGGTTGCTGCGCTCCAGCAGCCATGCCAGGGACAGGCCGATCACGCCGCAGGCCAGCGTCACGCCGACCATCAGCGCCAGCGTATTGCGCAGCAGCCCAAACACATAAGGCCGCCACAACAGATGCACCGCCTCCGCCCAGCCCGCTTGCCAGGCTTTAGTCCCGACGTACACCAGCGGCAGCAGGCTCAAGCCCACCAGGAACAGCACGGGCAGCAACAGCCAGATCGAAGGGCGCTTGCGGCGCGGGCTGAACCCTCCGCGCAAGGCGGGGGCGGAGAGCGATGGGTTCATCAGTTCAAGCCAACGTCACGTTCCAGGTCCAGGGCTTCTTCGGCGTTGCCAAGGTCCGCAGGGGTGACTTTCGGCGGTTGCAGCTCGCTGAAAGGCTTGAGGCCACGGCTGGATTCCATGCCTTTGCGCAACGGATATTCGGCCGAGGTGTTGGTGATCACGCGCTGGCCTTCTTCGCTGGCCATGAATGCCAGCAGTTGCTGGGCTTCCTTGGGGTGTTTGCTGGATTTCAGCGCTGCCGCGGAAGACACGGTAATCAGGCCGCCAGCATCGCCGTCGGTGAAGTAATGCAGCTTGGAGTCCAGATTGGTTTTTTCTTTCTTCAAGGCAAACCAGTAATAGTTGTTCACCAGCACGGTGGCCACTTCGCCGTTTTCCACCGCCTTGAGGGCGACCATGTTGTTGCTGTACACCTTGCCGAACGCGCGCAGGCCGGTCAGCCATTCTTCAGCGGCTTCGCGCCCGTGCAGCTTGATGATCGCCACCGCTTGTTCCTGGAACGCGCCGCTGGTGGGCACGAAACCGACTTTGCCTTGCCACTCGGGGCCGGCGAAATCGAGCACTGACTTGGGCAGGTCCTTTTCGGCGATCAGTTTCGGGTTGAAGGCCACGACGCGGGTGCGCGCGGTCACGCCCATCCAGTCACCGTTGCTGCCGACATAGTCCTTGGGCAATACATCCAAGGTGCTGGCATCGATCTTGGCCAGCAAGCCTTGCTCGCCGAGCTTGTTCAGCGGCGGCGATTCTTCGGTGTAGATCACGTCGGCGGGGGAGCGCTCGCCTTCTTCCACGACCTGGCTGGCCAGCTGGTTGCTGCTGCCTTTGCGCACGTTGACGTGAATGCCGGTCTTGGCTTCGAAGGCCTTGGCGAGTTCATCGCCGACTTCTTTGTGTTGGCCGTTGTACAGGGTCAGGGAAACCTTGTCGGCGGAATAGGCGGCGGGCGAGAGCAGGGTCAGGCCGAGCAGGGTGAGGGTCAGGCCACGCAGAAGGGATGTCTTGAGACGGGTATCGCGGATGATCATCCGGGGTTTTCCTCGCTTGTGTGCAACAAATCTTTGCAAGGATAAACGATAAAGTTTCTCAGGTGCGAATGCGGGAGGAATCGAGATGAAGTTTTCGAGCCGAAGTTTTCAAACCCCGGAAACGAAAAAACCCGCTTTCGCGGGTTTGATCTGAATTTGGTGCCCAGGAGAAGACTCGAACTTCCACGACCTTGCGATCACCAGCACCTGAAGCTGGCGTGTCTACCAATTTCACCACCTGGGCAGCTCAACAACGTTGCCGCTGTTGATGGGGCGAACTATACGGCGGGCTTTTTGATCTGTAAACCCCTGATATCAAAAATATAAATCAAGAATCACGTTAAAAATCAAAGGCCTGAAACGCAAAAACCCGCTTTCGCGGGTTTTTGGGAGACTCAAGGCAGAACCTTGAGTTTGAAATTGGTGCCCAGGAGAAGACTCGAACTTCCACGACCTTGCGATCACCAGCACCTGAAGCTGGCGTGTCTACCAATTTCACCACCTGGGCAGCATCAACAACGTTGCCGTCGTCGATGGCGCGCACTATACGGAGCGAATTTTTAGCTGTAAAGCCCTGCCATGAAAAAAGCCTGGAAAATTTCGCCAGTGGTCGTGCAAGGTGGTCGCCAGGGGCTGCAAAGGGCTTTTAAATGCTTGTTGATGCCTGAAATTTCCCGTTTCAATACGCGTATGCCAAACTAACCCGCATATAGACAAGGTGAAAACTCTCTAATGGCCGATTGGCAGTCCCTCGATCCCGAGGCCGCTCGTGAAGCGGAAAAATATGAAAACCCTATTCCTAGCCGCGAACTGATCCTGGCGCATCTCGCCGATCGGGGTTCGCCTGCTAGCCGCGAGCAGCTGGTTGAAG
The DNA here is from genome assembly GCF_049645325.1 of Pseudomonas sp. GTDB lineage: Bacteria > Pseudomonadota > Gammaproteobacteria > Pseudomonadales > Pseudomonadaceae > Aquipseudomonas. The sequence goes on from NZ_JBARTQ010000039.1 coordinate 51,802, forward strand.
AGTTCGGTCTGACCACCGAAGACCAGCTCGAAGCCCTGCGCCGCCGTTTGCGTGCCATGGAGCGCGACGCTCAACTGATCTACACCCGCCGTGGCACTTACGCGCCTGTGGATAAGCTCGACCTGATCCTGGGCCGCATTGCTGGCCATCGTGACGGTTTCGGCTTCCTGATCCCGGACGACGGCAGCGATGACCTGTTCATGAGCCCGGCGCAAATGCGCCTGGTGTTCGACGGTGACCGTGCGCTGGCACGTGTTTCCGGTCTGGACCGTCGCGGTCGCCGTGAAGGTGTGATCGTCGAAGTGGTATCGCGTGCCCACGAGTCCATCGTCGGCCGTTACTTCGAAGAAGGCGGTATCGGCTTTGTTGTGCCGGATAACCCGAAGGTGCAGCAGGAAGTGCTGATCACCCCGGGCCGAAATGGCGCCGCCAAGGTCGGTCAGTTCGTCGAGGTGAAAATCACCCACTGGCCAACGGCGCGCTTCCAGCCGCAAGGCGATATCGTTGAAGTGGTCGGCAACTACATGGCGCCGGGCATGGAAATCGACGTTGCGCTGCGCACCTACGATATCCCTCACGTCTGGCCTGAGGCTGTGCTCAAAGAAGCCAGCAAGCTCAAGCCGGAAGTCGAAGAGAAAGACAAAGAAAAACGCATCGACCTGCGCCATCTGCCGTTCGTCACCATTGACGGCGAAGATGCCCGCGACTTCGACGATGCGGTCTATTGCGAAGCCAAGCCGGGCAAGCTGCGCCTGTTCTCCGGCGGCTGGAAGTTGTTCGTCGCGATTGCCGACGTGTCCAGCTACGTGAAGATCGGTTCGGCCCTGGATAACGAGGCTCAAGTGCGCGGCAACTCCGTGTACTTCCCCGAGCGCGTGATCCCGATGCTGCCTGAGCAGCTGTCCAACGGCCTGTGCTCCCTGAACCCGAAAGTCGACCGTTTGGCCATGGTGTGCGAGATGACTATCTCGAAAACCGGCGAAATGACCGATTACCAGTTCTACGAAGCGGTGATCCACTCCCAGGCCCGCCTGACCTATAACAAGGTCAGCACCATCCTGGAACAGCCGAAAACCAGCGAAGCCAAAGCCCTGCGCGGTGAGTACGGCCATGTCGTACCGCACCTCAAGCAGCTGTACTCGCTGTACAAGGTGTTGCTGGGTGCTCGTCACGTACGTGGCGCGATCGATTTTGAAACCCAGGAAACCCGAATTGTCTTCGGTTCCGAGCGCAAGATCGCCGCGATTACCCCGACCACGCGTAACGATGCGCACAAGCTGATCGAGGAATGCATGCTGGCGGCCAACGTGGCCACCGCCGAATTCCTCAAGAAGCACGAGATTCCTGCGTTGTACCGGGTGCACGACGGCCCGCCGCCGGAGCGTCTGGAAAAACTGCGTGCGTTCCTGGGTGAACTCGGCCTGTCCCTGCACAAAGGCAAGGACGGCCCGACGCCGAAGGACTATCAGGCCTTGCTCGCGAGCATCAAGGACCGTCCGGATTACCACGTGATCCAGACCGTCATGCTGCGCTCCCTGAGCCAGGCGGTGTACAGCGCCGACAACCAGGGCCACTTCGGCCTGAATTACGAGGCGTACACGCACTTCACCTCGCCAATTCGTCGTTACCCGGATTTGCTCACGCACCGGGCGATCCGCAGCGTGATCCATTCCAAGCAGAACACCCCGCACGTCAAGCGCGCCGGTGCCATGACCATTCCGAAAGCACGGATTTATCCGTACGACGAAGCGGCCCTGGAACAGCTGGGCGAGCAGTGCTCCATGAGCGAGCGCCGTGCTGACGAAGCCACACGCGACGTAGTGAACTGGCTCAAGTGCGAGTTCATGAAAGACCGCGTAGGCGAGTCGTTCCCGGGTGTGATCACCGCCGTGACCGGTTTTGGTCTGTTTGTTGAGCTGACGGACATCTACGTCGAGGGCTTGGTGCACGTCACCGCCTTGCCGGGTGACTACTACCACTTCGACCCTGTGCATCACCGCCTGGCGGGCGAGCGCACCGGTCGCAGCTTCCGTTTGGGCGACACCGTGGAAGTGCAGGTCATGCGCGTCGACCTCGACGAACGCAAGATCGACTTCGGCATGCCGGACAAGCCCGCTGAACCCGTTGGCCGTAAAAAGCGTGGCGGCGAAACCGCAGCGCCGGCAGCCAAAGGCAAGGGCGCACCTGCGAAAGCAGCGGCCGCCGAGCCTGCGCCAGCCAAAGCCGGTCGCCGCTCGTCGGTCAAGGACAAGGCGCCTGAAGCCTACCGCCCAAGCGACGCAGCGGCGAAAAACGCTGAGCTGCGCAAGAGCCGCGAATTGAAGCAGCAGTTGCTCAGCGAAGCCAAAAGCGGTGGTAAAGCGGCGTCTGGGGGAAAGTCCCGCGAGGCGGAAAAACCGTCGAGCAAGCCGAGTAAACACCGTAAAGGCCCGCCAAAAGCGGGCTCGGCTCCCGCGAAAAGCGGCGGGTCGCGCAAACCTAAGGCCAAGCCATGAGTCTGGAAAAAATCTACGGCGTTCACGCCGTGGAAGCACTGCTGCGTCACCACCCTAAGCGCGTCAAGCAAGTGTGGCTGGCGGAGGGCCGCAGCGAGCCGCGCGTACAAGCGCTGGTTGAGCTGGCCACCCAAAACAAGGTGGCTATCGGCCAGGCCGAGCGTCGTGAAATGGACGTCTGGGTAGAAGGCGTTCACCAAGGCGTGGTCGCGGACGTCAGCCCGAGCCAGGTCTGGGGCGAAGCGATGCTCGACGAACTGCTCGACCGTACCGAAGGCGCGCCGCTGTTGCTGGTGCTCGACGGCGTGACCGACCCGCACAACCTCGGCGCCTGCCTGCGTTCGGCAGATGCTGCTGGCGCGCTGGCCGTGATCGTGCCCAAAGACAAGTCAGCCACCCTGACGCCAGTCGTGCGTAAAGTGGCGTGCGGCGCGGCGGAGGTGATTCCATTGGTCGCCGTGACCAACCTGGCGCGCACCCTGGAGAAACTCCAGCAGCGTGGCCTGTGGGTCGTGGGCACGGCAGGCGAGGCTGAGGTCAGCATTTATGACCAGGACCTCACCGGCCCGACCATTCTGATCATGGGCGCCGAAGGCAAAGGCATGCGTCGCCTGACCCGTGAGCATTGCGATTACCTGGTAAAACTGCCGATGGCCGGTAGCGTCAGCAGCCTGAACGTGTCGGTTGCCACGGGCGTTTGCTTGTTCGAGGCACAGCGCCAGCGTGGCGTGAAGGCTAAAGCCAAGAAATAACCCAGCCTTGCGCAGATCCAAATGTGGGAGCGGGCTTGTGTGGGAGCTGGCTTGCCTGCGA
>NZ_JBARTQ010000040.1:0-3774 GCF_049645325.1 Pseudomonas sp.
CATCACCTCGGTACAACTGAAGGACTGAGGTGCCTGCATCGCGGGCAAGCCCGGCTCCCACACAAGCCCGCTCCCACATTTGTTTTGTCGCTGTTCTTAAGTTCTGCGAAGAGACTTTCATGTCCCAATCCCCACCTCCCAGCCAACTCGCCTACGTGCTGCACAGCCGCGCCTACCGCGAGACCAGCGCCTTGGTGGACTTCCTCACGCCCCAAGGCCGCCTGCGCGCAGTCTTGCGCAGCGCGCGGGGCAAAGCGGGCACGCAGGCGCGGCCTTTCGTGGCGCTGGACGTGGAGTTTCGTGGCAAAGGTGAGCTGAAAAACGTCGGTCGCCTGGAAAGCGTGGGCATATCCCCCTGGCTGAATGGCGAAGCCCTGTTCAGTGGCCTCTACCTCAATGAACTGCTGATTCGCCTGCTTCCCGCCGAAGACCCGCACCCGGGCGTTTTCGATCACTACGCGGCCACGTTGTTGGCGCTGGCCGAAGGCCGCCCGCTGGAACCGTTGCTGCGCGCGTTCGAATGGCGCCTGCTCGACGACCTGGGCTACGGCTTCGAACTCACCAATGACCTGCACGGCGACCCAATCGCGGCCGACGGCATGTATCGCCTGCAAGTCGACGCCGGCCTTGAGCGCGTGTACCTGCTGCAACCGGGCCTGTTCCAGGGCACCGAGCTGTTGGCCATGAGCGAAGCCGACTGGAGCGCCCCCGGTGCCTTGTCCGCCGCCAAGCGCCTGATGCGCCAGGCCTTGGCCGTGCACTTGGGCGGCCGGCCGCTGGTCAGTCGCGAGTTGTTTCGAAAGCCCTGACAACCCCGTGTATGCTGTGCGGCGTTTCTTTCCCTTTTCAGGAGCGCTTCCGTGACCACCAGCAATCGCATTCTTCTTGGCGTCAACATCGACCACGTCGCTACCCTGCGCCAGGCCCGGGGCACCCGTTACCCTGACCCGGTCAAGGCCGCGCTGGACGCCGAAGAAGCGGGCGCCGACGGCATCACCGTGCACCTGCGCGAAGACCGTCGCCATATCCAGGAACGCGATGTACTCATCCTCAAGGATGTGCTGCAAACCCGCATGAACTTCGAAATGGGCGTCACCGAGGAAATGATGGCGTTCGCCGAGCGCATCCGCCCGGCGCACATCTGCCTGGTACCGGAAACCCGCCAGGAACTGACTACCGAAGGCGGCCTCGATGTGGCTGGCCAGGAAGCGCGGATCAAGGCGGCGGTGGAGCGCCTGTCGCAAATCGGCAGCGAAGTCTCGCTGTTTATCGACGCCGACGAGCGCCAGATCGAAGCCTCGCGTCGCGTCGGCGCGCCAGCCATCGAACTGCACACCGGCCGTTACGCCGATGCCACCACCCCGACTGAAGTCGCCGACGAGTTGCAACGCATTATTGACGGCGTGGCGGTGGGCCTGCGTGAAGGCCTGATCGTCAATGCCGGCCATGGCCTGCATTACCACAACGTCGAAGCCGTGGCTGCGATCAAGGGCATCAATGAGCTGAACATCGGCCATGCCCTCGTGGCGCACGCGCTGTTCGTCGGTTTCAAAGGCGCTGTGGCCGAGATGAAGGCCCTGATCCTGGCCGCCGCCAAGGCTTGATCAAACACTGAAGATCCAATGTGGGAGCGGGCTTGCCCGCGATAGCGCAGTGTCAGTCAGCAAGGTATTCACTGACCCACCGCCATCGCAGGCAAGCCAGCTCCCACATTAATCTCGACGGTCTTCAGAGGCTTTAGCTGCTTCGGCAGGCCATTGGAATGTGGCATGCGGCAATGCGAAGCCTTACTGTTTAGCCGAGGCAGGTGTATCGTGTCTGCCCTTTGCAGGTCCCTGGCCTGCGGCAGATACGTGAGGTTGTTGTGTCCCGATCCTTTTCCCGTCGACAAATCCTGGGTGGTCTCGCAGGCCTGGCCGTAGTGGGCGTCGGTGCCGGTGGCGCCTACCGCTATTGGCTGGGGAAAGTCGCCGAGGCCGAGGCGGGGCATGATTACGAGCTGATCGCTGCACCCCTGGACGTTGAACTGGTGCCGGGGCACAAAACCGAAGCCTGGGCGTTCGGCCCCTCGGCGCCGGGCACCGAGTTGCGCGTGCGTCAGGGCGAGTGGTTGCGCGTACGGTTTATCAACCACCTGCCGGTCGCGACCACCATTCACTGGCATGGCATCCGCCTGCCGCTGGAGATGGACGGGGTGCCCTACGTCTCGCAATTGCCGGTGTTGCCCGGTGAATACTTCGACTACAAATTTCGCGTGCCCGACGCCGGCAGCTACTGGTATCACCCGCATGTGAACAGCAGCGAAGAACTCGGTCGTGGCCTGGTCGGCCCGCTGATCATCGAAGAGCGCGAGCCCACCGGCTTCAAACACGAACGCACTCTGAGCCTGAAGAGCTGGCACGTGGACGAAGAGGGCGCCTTTGTCGCCTTCAGCGTGCCCCGCGAGGCGGCGCGTGGCGGTACGGCCGGGCGGCTGTCGACGATCAACGGGGTGTCCCAGGCGGTCGTTGATTTGCCCGCCGGGCAGATCACCCGCGTGCGCTTGCTCAACCTCGACAACACCCTGACTTATCGCATCAATATTCCCGGCGTCGACGCGCAGATCTACGCGCTGGACGGCAACCCCATCGAGCCGCGCCCCTTGGGCAAGGAATACTGGCTGGGCCCCGGCATGCGCATCTGCCTGGCGATCAAGGCGCCGCCTGCCGGCGAAGAACTGTCGATCCGCAACGGCCCGGTTCGCCTGGGCACCTTCCGTTCAGTCGCCAGTACCGACGCGCCCACCGAATGGCCGCCCGCATTGCCCGCCAACCCGATCGCCGAACCGGACCTGGCCAATGCCGAGAAACTCAACTTCAATTTCGAATGGGTCGGCTCGGTGTCGGTCGATGACGGCAAGCCGCCAAGCCTGTGGCAAATCAACGGCAAGGCCTGGGACATCACCGACAAAACCTGCGCCGACCGCCCGATTGCCAAGCTGGAAAAGGGCAAGAGCTACATTTTTGAATTGAAAAACATGACCCAATACCAGCACCCGATCCACCTGCATGGCATGAGCTTCAAGGTGATCGCCTCGAACCGCCACAAGGTGATCCCGTACTTCACCGACACGTACCTGTTGGGCAAGAACGAGCGCGCCCGCGTGGCGTTGGTGGCGGATAACCCGGGGGTGTGGATGTTCCACTGCCACGTGATCGACCACATGGAAACCGGCCTGATGGCCGCCATCGAGGTGGCGTGATGCGTCAGGTTCGCCCGACGGCGATTATCGACCGCAGCCGCGACCAGGACTTCATGCGCGAAGCCCTGGCCCTCGCCGCGCAAGGTGCCTTGCTCGGCGAAGTACCGGTGGGCGCGGTGCTGGTACAGGACGGTGAAATCATTGGCCGGGGTTTCAACTGCCCGATCAGCGGCAACGACCCCAGCGCCCACGCCGAAATGGTCGCCATCCGCGCGGCGGCGCAGGCGATCAGGAACTATCGGCTGGTCGGCAGCACGCTTTACGTGACACTGGAGCCGTGCAGCATGTGCGCGGGCCTGATTGTGCATTCGCGTATCGCGCGGGTGGTGTACGGCGCGCTGGAACCCAAGGCCGGGATTGTGCAAAGCCAAGGGCAGTTTTTTACCCAAGGCTTTCTGAATCATCGGGTGCTGTATGAAGGCGGGGTGTTGGCGGAGGAATGCGGGACGGTGTTGAGTGAGTTCTTCAAGGCCCGAAGAGCCAAGCCCCCACTTTAAAGAACACTGAGGGCTAATGTGGGAGCGGGCTTGCTC
>NZ_JBARTQ010000041.1:0-3843 GCF_049645325.1 Pseudomonas sp.
ATTGAGGATTAGGGTGCAGAGCGGCCGGATAGACGGTTTTGTAGGACGTCAATAAATCGTGCGCAGGCGTCGAAACGGGCCCTCAATGAAATAATGTATCTTTTATTAATAAGTACATTTTGGTGCAGAAAAGTAACAATCTCGCCCTCAGGGCCCCAAAAAAGTGCCACCGACGTGGCGCGGAGTGACAGGCGCAACTATGAGAGAATCCTCGGCCACCTTCCCCTACGCCTCAGAACTCCTGACCCAGAGAAGCAGATGAAAACAGTGCCCGCCTCGGCTTCCCGTTACGCGATGATTCACAAAGTGTTGCGTGACGCGATCGTCAACGGCACCGCCCGGCATGGGCTGGTGCTGCTGGAAGCGCCGCTGGCTGAGTTGTTCGGCACCAGCCGCGTGCCGGTGCGCCGGGCGCTGGACCTGCTGCATGACGAAGGGCTGATCTGCCGTTTCAATGGCCGCGGTTACCTGATCAACCCCGAAGGCCTGGCCATGGAGCCGTTGCGCCTGCCCCTGAGCCATGCGCACCTGGGCCTGAACGGCGAGGCTGAACTGGTCGACACGCGGCCGCTCGGCGAGCGGATTGTCGAGGAGATCGGCGCGGCGTTGTCCACCTGCATTGCCTTCGGCCATTACCGCCTGGATGAACAGGCCGCCGCCGACCACTACGGCGTCAGCCGCGCGGTGGTGCGCGAAGCGCTGATGCGCCTGCGTGACCGTGGCCTGGTGGAAAAAGAGCCCTACTCCCAGTGGCTGGCCGGGCCGCTGACCGCGCGGGAAGTCACTGAAGACTACGAACTGCGCGCCTGCCTGGAACCCGAAGCCTTGCGCCAGAGCGCGCCGAACCTCGACCGCGAGATGCTCGAAGCCATGTTGCAGCGTGTGCTGGACGCCCAGCAAAGCCCGCACTGCAGCCTGGAGGCCATCGAAGCGATCGAAGAGGACTTGCACCAACGCTGCCTCGCCGGCCTGCAAAACCGCAAGATCGCCGCGCTGATCCGCCAGGGCCAGAGCCCGATGATCATCAGCCGAATTTTTTACCGTTTACTGGGGATCGGCGCTGATCCGGCCATGCTCGCCGAACATCGGTTGATACTTGAACTGTTGCTGCATGGGGCTTTTGATGCGGCGGCGTTGAACCTGCGTGAGCATTTGCAACGGGCACGGCAGCGGATGTTGCAGCGTTTGAAGGTGTTGTCGGTGCTGCCGGAGCAACCGTTGCCGAGTTATCTGCACAAGATCAGCTGACGGTCTGCGGCGCTTTCGAAAATTTTGTGCAATATGTTGCTATCTCACGCCCGCCATTGAAACCACCGCTGCGCCGCCCCATCTAACCTCCATACTTCCTTATGCAGGTGCCCCATGAGCGACCAGCAAGAATTCCCGGACATCGACCTCAACGATTACGCCGACCCCGAAAACGCTGAACACCACGCTTCGTCCAATACCGGCCTGGCCCTGCCTGGGCAAAACCTGCCGGACAAGGTCTACATCATCCCGATCCACAACCGCCCGTTCTTCCCGGCGCAAGTGCTGCCGGTAATCGTCAATGAAGAGCCGTGGGCCGAGACCCTGGAACTGGTGAGCAAATCCGACCACCATTCCCTTGCGCTGTTTTTCATGGAGACCCCGCCGGAAGACCCGCGCCACTTCGACACCTCCGCCCTGCCGCTGTACGGCACGCTGGTGAAGGTGCATCACGCCAGCCGCGAGAACGGCAAGCTGCAATTCGTCGCCCAGGGCCTGACCCGCGTACGCATCAAGACCTGGCTCAAGCACCACCGTCCGCCGTACCTGGTAGAAGTTGAATACCCGCACCAGCCGACCCAGCCGACCGACGAGGTCAAGGCCTACGGCATGGCGCTGATCAATGCGATCAAGGAACTGCTGCCGCTCAACCCGCTGTACAGCGAAGAGCTGAAGAACTACCTCAACCGTTTCAGCCCCAACGACCCGTCGCCGCTCACCGACTTCGCCGCCGCGCTGACGTCAGCCACCGGTAACGAGTTGCAGGAAGTGCTGGACTGCGTGCCCATGCTCAAGCGCATGGAAAAAGTGTTGCCGATGCTGCGCAAGGAAGTCGAAGTCGCGCGCCTGCAAAAGGAAATCTCCGCCGAGGTGAACCGCAAGATCGGTGAGCACCAGCGCGAGTTCTTCCTCAAGGAACAGCTCAAGGTCATCCAGCAGGAGCTGGGCCTGACCAAGGACGACCGCAGCGCCGACGTCGAACAGTTCGAACAACGCCTGGTGGGCAAAGTGTTGCCGAACCAGGCGCAGAAGCGCATCAACGAAGAGATGAACAAACTGTCGATCCTGGAAACGGGTTCGCCGGAATACGCCGTGACCCGCAACTACCTCGACTGGGCGACCTCAGTGCCGTGGGGCGTGTATGGCGAGGACAAACTCGACCTCAAACACGCGCGCAAGGTGCTGGATAAACACCACGCGGGCCTGGACGACATCAAGAGTCGCATCCTCGAATTCCTCGCGGTGGGCGCTTATAAAGGCGAAGTCGCCGGCTCCATCGTGCTGCTCGTGGGCCCGCCGGGCGTGGGCAAGACCAGCGTCGGTAAATCCATCGCCGAGTCCCTGGGCCGGCCGTTCTACCGTTTCAGCGTCGGCGGCATGCGCGACGAGGCCGAGATCAAGGGCCATCGCCGCACCTACATCGGCGCGATGCCGGGCAAGCTGGTGCAGGCGCTCAAAGATGTGGAAGTGATGAACCCGGTGATCATGCTCGACGAGATCGACAAGATGGGCCAGAGCTTCCAGGGCGACCCGGCGTCGGCGCTCCTGGAAACCCTCGACCCGGAGCAGAACGTCGAATTCCTCGATCACTACCTGGACCTGCGTCTGGACCTGTCCAAAGTGCTGTTCGTGTGCACCGCCAACACCCTGGACTCGATCCCCGGCCCGTTGCTGGACCGCATGGAAGTGATTCGCCTGTCGGGCTATATCACCGAAGAAAAAGTCGCCATCGCCAAGCGCCACCTGTGGCCGAAACAGTTGAACAAGGCCGGCGTGTCGAAAAACAGCCTGTCGATCAGCGACGGCGCCTTGCGCGCGTTGATCGACGGTTACGCCCGTGAAGCCGGAGTGCGCCAGTTGGAGAAACAACTGGGCAAACTGGTGCGCAAGGCCGTGGTCAAGCTGCTGGATGAGCCGGACTCGGTGATCAAAATCGGCAACAAGGACCTGGAAAGCTCCCTGGGCATGCCGGTGTTCCGCAACGAGCAAGTGCTGTCCGGCACCGGGGTGATCACAGGCCTGGCCTGGACCAGCATGGGTGGCGCGACATTGCCGATTGAAGCGACGCGCATCCACACGCTCAATCGCGGCTTCAAGCTCACCGGGCAGCTGGGCGAAGTGATGAAAGAGTCCGCCGAAATTGCCTACAGCTACATCAGTTCCAACCTGAAGTCGTTTGGCGGTGATCCGAAGTTCTTCGACGAAGCCTTCGTGCACTTGCACGTGCCGGAAGGTGCCACGCCCAAAGACGGCCCGAGCGCCGGGGTGACCATGGCCAGTGCGCTGCTGTCGCTGGCGCGTAACCAGCCGCCGAAAAAAGGTGTGGCGATGACCGGCGAACTGACCCTGACCGGGCATGTGCTGCCGATTGGCGGGGTGCGCGAGAAGGTGATTGCAGCGCGGCGCCAGAAGATTCATGAGCTGATCTTGCCGGAGCCGAACCGTGGCAGCTTCGAAGAGCTGCCGGAGTACCTCAAGGAAGGCATGACCGTGCACTTTGCCAAGCGCTTTGCGGACGTGGCGAAGGTGTTGTTCTGATAGTTCTCTAGTGCCTGAGCCGGCCTCTGTGGTGAGCAGGCTTGCCCTGCGCTGGGC
>NZ_JBARTQ010000042.1:0-6581 GCF_049645325.1 Pseudomonas sp.
GGAGCGGGCTTGCTCGCGAATGCGGTCCACCAGTTAGCAAATACTTAACTGGCACACCGCATTCGCGAGCAAGCCCGCTCCCACATTTTTATTGCCTTCCAATCAGCGTTGAGTGGCGCCAGGGCGATACATCTTGAACAGCGCTTCCGGCCCCAACTGGAAGTAGTCCGCCGGGCCCCCGCCACGCAAGATCGGCTCGGCCGCCGCAGTGTCGTAAATGCCATCCTTGAGCAACCACTTGGCAATGTGCACCGCGACGACTTCGCCGAGTACCAGCCAGCTCGGCACCAATTGCTTGTCGGCGCGCTGCAGCTGAATGATCTGCGTCACCTTGCACTCGAATGACACCGGGCTTTCGCCCACCCGTGGCACGCCGACGATTTTCGAGGCCACCGGCGTCAGGCCGGACAATTCGAATTCGTTCACCTCGGGCGATACCGCCGCGCAACTCTGGTTCATCTGCTCGGCCAGCGGGCGGGTGGCCAGGTTCCACACAAACTCGCCGGTCTGCTCGATGTTGTTCAGGCTGTCTTTGCGCCCGACGCTGGAAAACCCAATGATCGGCGGAATGTAATTGAACGCATTAAAGAAGCTGTAGGGCGCAAGGTTCAGGCGGCCTTCGCTGTCGTGGGAAGAAATCCAGCCAATGGGCCGGGGGCCGACGATGGCATTGAAGGGGTCATGGGGCAGGCCGTGGCCGTTGGCGGGTTCGTAGAAATGGATATCGTCAGACATGGCCGGGGTTCCTGCTGCGGGGTTCTGGGAGGCAGCCATAGTGCAATCCATGACGGCGAATTTCCATCCGCCGTATGGAATTTTCATTGATTGCGCACCTATTTTTCACAGCGTTCCGGTCAGTCTGCGCGCCAGGTCGACACCCCCTCTAAGTCGGCCCCTTTGAAACACTGCGCTTCGGAGCCTTCTGCACCATGAACAAACTTCCTCAGACCACCCTGGCGTTCTGGGTCATGAAAATCTGCGCAACCACCCTCGGCGAAACCGCCGGGGACTTGCTGTCGATGACCCTGAATGTCGGCTACGCCATCAGCTCGATGATCCTGATCAGCGTGTTTCTCGTCACCCTGGTGACGCAACTCTGGTCGAAAACCTACAACCCGGTGCTGTACTGGATCGTGATTTTGTCGACCAGCACGGCGGGCACCACCATGTCTGATTTTATGGACCGCACCCTGGGCCTCGGGTACGCCACCGGCTCGATGATCCTGATCGCGATCCTGATGATCATCTTCGCGTTGTGGCACGTCAGCGGTGATTCGCTGAACGTGAACAAGGTGCAGACCTTGCGGGGCGAGCTGTTTTACTGGATGGCGATTCTGTTCTCGAACACCTTGGGCACCGCATTGGGTGACTTCCTGGCGGACGACTCCGGGCTGGGTTTTGCCGGCGGCGCGTTGCTGATCGGCTCGGCGATCGCAGTGGTGGTAGCGCTTAAATACTTCACCCAAATTTCGTCGGTGTTGCTGTTTTGGGTGGCGTTCGTACTGACGCGGCCGTTTGGCGCGACCTTGGGCGACTTCCTGACCAAGCCCCATGAAAAGGGCGGGCTGGATTTCGGCACCATTGGCTCATCGGCAGTGTTGGCGGGCGTGCTGGTGGTGATGATTGCCGGGGCGTCATATGCGCAGCGCCGGTATGGGAGAAGGGAGGTGGCAGAGCTGTCCTGATTCCATAATGTGGGAGCGGGCTTGTGTGGGAGCCGGGCTTGCCCGCGATGCAGGCACCCCGGTTTATCAGGCAGACCGAGGTGATGCTATCGCAGGCATGCCAGCTCCCACACAAGCCCGCTCCCACAGGTTTTTACTGCATCCAGCCTTTAGTCCGTGGTGATCCGCGAATGTTTGCGCGTGTCTTTCATGGTCACGTAAACCACCAGCGACACCGCAATGCACGCGGTCACATACCAGTAGTAGCCGGTCTCCATGCCAATGTTCTTGAACCACAGTGCGATGACTTCAGCGGTACCGCCGAAGATCGACACGGTCAGCGCATACGGCAGGCCCACGCCCAGTGCACGAATTTCGGTCGGGAACAGTTCAGCCTTCACCACCGCGTTGATCGAGGTATAGCCACTGACGATGATCAGCGCCGCCATGATCAGGAAGAACGCGCCCCACCAGCTTTGGATGGTGTGCAGGGTGGTGAGGATCGGCACGGTGAACAGGGTGCCAAGGATGCCGAAGGCGATCAGGATCGGTCGACGGCCGACTTTATCCGAGAGCCCGCCGACCAGGGGTTGCAGGCACATGAACAGAAACAGCGTCGCGGCCGAAATGGTCGTGGAGTCGGAAATGCTCATGCCGACGGTGTTCACCAGGTACTTCTGCATGTAGGTGGTGTAGGTGTAGAACGCCAGGGTGCCGCCCATGGTCAGGCCGACCACGGTCATCACTTCCTTGGGGTGGCGCATCAAGGTGCGCATGGCGCTTTCCTTGGCTTTTTCCTTTTTGGTGAACGACTCGGTTTCTTCCATGCCACGACGCAGGAACAGCGCGACCACGGCACACAGGGCGCCGATGGCGAACGGGATGCGCCAGCCCCAGGCATACAGCTGCTCGGTGGTCAGCACTTGTTGCAGCACGATCAACACCGCCAGTGCGATGAGCTGGCCGGAAATCAGGGTCACATACTGGAAGCTGGAGTAGAAACCGCGACGTTCCTTGGTCGCCATTTCACTCAGGTAAGTGGCCGACGTGCCGTACTCGCCACCCACCGACAGGCCCTGCAGCAAACGGGCGAACACCAGCAGGATCGGGGCGCCGATGCCGATGGTGTCGTAACCCGGGGTCAGCGCGATCAGCAGCGAGCCGAAGCACATCAGCAGCACCGAGGCCATCAACGCGGCCTTGCGGCCTTTGTAGTCGGCGTACAAACCCATCAACCAACCGCCGATCGGGCGCATCAGGAAGCCGACCGCGAAGATCGCAGCAGTGTTCATCAATTGAGCGGTAGAAGAACCGGCGGGGAAAAAGGCTTTGGCGAAGTACAGCGAGAAGGCGGCGTAGACGTACCAGTCGTACCACTCGACCATGTTGCCGACCGAACCGCTGAAGATCGATTTGATCCGGCTGGACGTGGTGCGTTCTTTCGCCGGCGCAGCTGCCGACCCCAGAGGCAGGGTGTTGGAGTTATCCATTGAAGGATCCTTCATCTAGTTGTTTTTATGGAGCAGCGCGAGCGCAGCCTGGTTCGGGCTATAGCAGGAGCTGTGCCAGGTCGATGAAGGCCCGGTCTAGAAGGGTTTGGGGTTTTTTTTGAGCGGAAAGTCGCTGATGAATTGCGGGCCATGAGCGGAAAACCGCCTACGCAGATCGTTCCCACGCTCTGCATGGGAACAATCGGTTCGGTTACAGAAACGTATCCCGCACCAACCCATGACGCTGCATCTTTTCATTCAAGGTGCGACGCGGCAGTTGCAGTTCAGCCAGCACCGCCCTGATGTCGCCCTTGTGCCGAGCCAATGCGGCTTTCAGGCAGTGGGCTTCGAACGCTTCCTGTTGCGCCGCCAGGGATTGCCCGGCCTCGACGCCGTCCGGCTCCGGTTCGCCCAAGCCCAGCACTTGGCGTTCGGCGACGTTGGCCAATTCGCGCACATTGCCCGGCCAGTCGTGACTGAGCAGGCGCCCCAGTTGCGGGCCGCTCAAGGGCTCTGCGTGGCGGCCCAGGCGTTCGGCGGCGCTGTGGGCAAAGTGTTCAAACAGCAGCGGAATGTCTTCGCGACGCTCACGCAGGGGCGGCAAACGCAGTTGCGCGACGTTCAGGCGGTACGCCAGGTCTTCGCGAAAGCGCCCGGCACGTGCTTCTTCCAACAGGTCAGGCTTGGTCGCGGCGATGATGCGCAAATCCACGTGAATACTTTGGTTGGAGCCCAACCGCTCCAGCTTCTGCTCCTGTAACACCCGCAGCAGTTTCACCTGCTGGGCCAGGGGCATGCTTTCGATTTCATCGAGGAACAATGTGCCGCCGTGGGCATATTCCAGCTTGCCGATGCGTTTGCCCTGCGCGCCGGTAAACGCGCCACTTTCATGCCCGAACAACTCGGCTTCAAACAGCTGCTCGGGGATTGCCGCGCAATTGAGCGCCACAAACGGCTTCTTCGCCCGTGGCCCGAAATCATGCAGACAGCGCGCAACCAACTCCTTGCCGCTGCCGGTTTCGCCACGGATCAGCACATTGACAGGCAACGTCGCCAGGTCCAGCACCTGGCGCCGCAGGTTCTGCATGCCACGGGACACGCCGAGCAGGCTGGATTCGAGCTGTGCCCGGTGGTCGGCCTGTTGATGCAGGCGACGGTTTTCCAGGATCAGGCCGCGCTTGTCCAAGGCCCGACGCAGGCTGTTAAGCAGCGCGTCCGGGCTGAAGGGTTTTTCCAGAAAGTCGTAGGCACCGTCGCGCATGGCCTCCACCGCCATTGGCACGTCGCCGTGGCCGGTGAGCAATATCACTGGCAAGTCGGCATCACGGCGTTGCACTTCGGCCAGCAACTCCAGGCCGCTGAGCCCGGGCATGCGCACATCGCTCAAAATCACCCCGGGGAAATCCTTGGGCAACGTCGCCAGGCATTCTTCAGCGCGGCTGAACACCTGCACCTCAAAGCCTGACAGGCTCAGCCACTGCTCGACGGCTGTGCGAATGCTGGCTTCGTCATCAACCACAATCACCGCGTTCAACATAGGTCGGGCGTCTCCAGCGCGATAGGCAACGTCAGGGTAAAGACCGCGCCGTCGCCACGGTTGCTGGCGAGCAAGCGCCCGCCCAGCTCATGCACGATGGCGTAGGACACCGCCAGCCCGAGGCCGAGCCCGTCACCCACGGGTTTTGTCGTAAAGAACGGGTCGAACACATTGTTCAAGTGTTCTTCGGCAATCCCGCCGCCACTGTCGCTGACGGTCAACTGCCACAACTGCTGATCCGCGTGCAGACGAATTTCCAGGCGTTTGCGCGGTTTGTCGGCCATGGCGTCGAGGGCGTTGCGCAGCAGGTTGATCAACACTTGTTCCAAGCGGATCGCATCGCCACGTACCCAGGCGGGGCGGCTCAGGTCCAGCACCACGCCGATGGCTTCATCGCGCAGGCGTGCGTCGAGCAGGTGCAAGGACTGGTCGACCACAGTGGCCAAATCCAGGCGTTCGCGCAGGCCGCTGGGGCTCTTGCGCGCAAACGTCTTGAGGTGGCCGGTGAGCGCGGCCATGCGCGTGAGCATGTCGTCCAACGGCGTGAGCGCCTGGTAAGCGTCGTCTACGCGGCCGTGGTCCAGCAGCAGGCGCAAGGTCGCCAACTGCATGCGCTGGGCGGTCAGCGGCTGGTTGATTTCATGGGCGAGGGCGGCGGACATCTGCCCCAACGCCGCCAGCTTGGCGGATTGCACCAAACCGTCCTGGGCCGTGCGCAGGGCTTGGGTGCGTTCTTCCACCAATTGTTCCAGCTCTTCGCGGCTGCGCTGGCGCAAGCGGGCCAGGCGCCAGCGTTGGGTCAGGAACAACAGCAGAAACACCAGCGCCAGCCAGGAGCCGGCGGCGGCAAGGCCGGCGTTGCGTTGGTCTTCAAAGGCGAACTGCGGTTTGCGCAATAAATGCAGGGTCCAGCCTTCGGCCTTTAGCGGCAGCGATTCCCAGATGTAATTGGCGCTGCCGTCGGGGCCGTTGACACGCATCAGGTGGCTGTTGTCGCCGAAGCGCTGCAGCGCGTGGGTTTCCAAAGGCTGCAACTGCTTTTTGTCGTACTGCCGCGTGGCCTTGAGCTCGGCGTGGTCGCTGTCAGACAGCGGGCGCAACGCGCGATAACGCCAGCCCGGCTGGTTGGCGATAAACACGATGCCGCGCGCATCACTCACCAGCAACAGGTCATTACCCTGCGCCCACTCGCGTTCAAGCTCGGGGAATTCCAGCTTCACCACCATCGCGCCGAGGAACTGTTCATGTTCATCGACCACGGCGCTGGAGAGGAAGTAACCGGGAATGCCGGTCGTCACGCCTACTGCGTAAAAACGCCCGGTGCCCTGGCTTAGCGTCTGGCTGAAATACGGCCGGAACGCGTAGTTGTGCCCCACGTAACTGCTCGGCAGGTTCCAGTTGCTCGCGGCCACGGCCACGCCGGTACGGTCCATCAGCTCCAGGGTGGAGGATTGCGCGGCGCCGTTGATGCGTTCCAGCTTGCGGTTGAGCACATCCTGCGTCGTGGCATCCACGGGGTTTTTCAAGGCGCTGATCATTTCCGAGTCCAGCGCCAGCACGGCGGGCAGGGCGCGGTAGCGTTCGATCAGGGTGTGCAGCGAGTTGCCATATAGCGTGAGCTGCTGATTGGCGCGAGCGGCGTCATCCACCAGGGCTTGGCGTTCGGCATGGCGCGTGGCCAAGGCGGCGGCCAGCACCGCGCCGGCGATGATCAACAGGGAGTAGAAGGTCAGGCGCAGGGGGCGAGGGATCACGATCATACGGTGATGAACAGGCACAGTGAGGGGAGAGCACCATAGCATGCACAACGTTGATGTTGTGGTGACCAGGCTTGTGTGGGAGCTGGCTTGCCTGCGATACAGGCGCCTCGGTTTTCAATGAGCCCTAGGT
>NZ_JBARTQ010000043.1:0-9100 GCF_049645325.1 Pseudomonas sp.
GAGCGGGCTTGCTCGCGAAGGCGGTGCGTCAGTGACTCATCATTCGACTGATACACCGCTTTCGCGAGCAAGCCCGCTCCCACAGGGGATTTGTGTTTAATTCAAGAGCGTATTGCGCAGGCTGTCCGACAAGCCTTTCGGCGCCAGCCAGATGCCCAGGTAAACCTTCGCCAACTCGTCGCTGCGACTGCTGAACACCACCTGCTCATTGATCTCCAGGTTCAACCCGCGCCCAGGCCGAAAATCCAGGGCATAACGATCACCCCTGCGGATGTCACGAAAGCTGGCATGCAGTCGGTCCAGTTCCGGCTTCAAGCGGGCGAGGGTGGCGGTGGTTTGCTGACGTTCGAGGGCGGTGGTGGCGGCCTTGATCACGTCGGTGCGGTCGATGTCGCGAAAGTAATACAGCGCCAGGCGCAGGTCCTTTTGCTGGTCCCACGCCTGTTTTGCGCGGATGTCAGCCGGGGTATACAGCGCTGCGCCGTACACATCCGCCCAGAGATAGACCAGCACCGCCTGGTTCTTCAGCGCCAACTCATGGGATTGCCCCGGGAAATTGGCCTGCTTGAGCCGGTCTGCCTCATTGGCGTGTACGGTTAACGAAAAAATCAGCAATAAACAGAAAACGACATGCCGCATAATGGCTCGTCCTGCGAAGGTGCGTGTCAGCAGTGTAATGCCAGTTTGCAGTTCCTGTAGTAAAGGCAAGACTGGCCTACGACGCGACCAAGGGTTAATGTGCGCGGCGTTGAGCCTTATATAGACTGTGCCCCGGTTCACACACTTGAGCCAAATTGTCCTTCATGCCCGCTGGCCGCGGCATGATTTAGCCAGGCGTCCAACCGTACGCCTGGCCTGTTCTGAGGAGTACGCATGGCTGTCTACAACTACGACGTGGTGGTACTGGGTTCCGGCCCAGCTGGAGAAGGTGCGGCGATGAATGCCGCCAAAGCGGGGCGCAAGGTGGCGATGGTCGATAGCCGTCGCCAGGTCGGCGGTAACTGCACCCACCTGGGTACCATCCCGTCCAAGGCCTTGCGTCACTCGGTGCGCCAGATCATGCAGTTCAACACCAACCCGATGTTTCGGGCCATTGGTGAGCCGCGCTGGTTTTCGTTTCCGGACGTGTTGAAAAGCGCCGAGAAAGTCATTTCCAAACAAGTCGCTTCGCGTACCGGCTACTACGCCCGTAACCGCGTCGACCTGTTCTTCGGCACCGGCAGCTTCGCCGACGAGCAAACCGTCGAAGTGGTCTGCGCCAACGGCGTGGTCGAAAAGCTGGTGGCCAAGCACATCATCATCGCCACCGGTTCGCGCCCGTATCGCCCGGCCGATATCGATTTCCACCACCCGCGTATCTACGATAGCGACACCATCCTCAGCCTGGGCCACACCCCGCGCAAACTGATCATCTACGGCGCCGGCGTGATTGGCTGTGAATACGCCTCGATCTTCAGCGGCCTGGGTGTGCTGGTGGAGCTGGTGGATAACCGTGACCAGTTGCTGAGCTTCCTCGACTCGGAAATTTCCCAGGCGTTGAGCTACCACTTCAGCAACAACAACATTACCGTGCGCCACAACGAAGAGTACGAGCGGGTCGAAGGCTTGGACAACGGTGTGATCCTGCACCTCAAGTCCGGCAAGAAGATCAAGGCCGACGCCTTGCTGTGGTGCAACGGCCGTACCGGCAACACCGACAAGCTGGGCATGGAAAACATCGGGGTCAAGGTCAACAGCCGTGGCCAGATCGAAGTGGACGAGAACTACCGCACCTGCGTGCCGAACATCTACGGTGCCGGTGACGTGATCGGCTGGCCGAGCCTGGCCAGCGCCGCGCACGACCAAGGCCGTTCGGCGGCGGGCAGCATCGTCGACAATGGCAGCTGGCGTTACGTCAACGACGTGCCGACCGGGATCTACACGATTCCCGAGATCAGCTCGATCGGCAAGAACGAACACGAACTGACCAAGGCCAAGGTGCCTTACGAAGTGGGCAAGGCGTTCTTCAAGAGTATGGCGCGTGCGCAGATCGCCGGTGAGCCGCAAGGCATGCTGAAGATCCTGTTCCACCGTGAAACCCTGGAAGTCCTCGGCGTGCATTGCTTCGGCTACCAGGCGTCGGAGATCGTGCACATCGGCCAGGCGATCATGAACCAGCCGGGTGAACAAAATACCCTCAAGTATTTCGTCAACACCACGTTCAACTACCCGACCATGGCTGAAGCCTATCGGGTAGCGGCCTACGATGGCCTCAACCGGCTTTTTTGAGCGGCTCCGGCCGGTGGCCTGAGCCGGCCGGGGAGACCGATTTCAGTAATTCCCGAGAGTGGCAGTGGCCAAACCGGGAAAGTCTGTAATCAGGCTATCTACGCCGAAGTCGGCGAGCCTGCGCATCAGCGCAGGTTCGTTGACTGTCCACACCGACACGTGCAAGCCCTGGCGCTGGGCTTTTTCCAGACGCTCAGGGGTGCACAACGTCCAGTTCAACGCCAAATACTCACAGCCATAGTTCTGCGCGACCTTCAGCGGGTCGAGCCAGGCGTATTCGGCGACCAGGCCACGCGACAGGTCCGGGGTGAGTTCAACCGCCGCTTTCAGCACTTCGCGCGAACTTGAGGTCACGGTGACCTTGTCCATCAGGCCATGACGCACCGCCATCTCGCGGATTGCCAGCACGGTGGTTGCAGCGCGGGTGCGCGAAGCGCTTTTGACTTCCAGCTGCCAGTGATCGAAGTCGCACTTTTCGAACAGTTCTTCCAGGCGCGGAATCGGGCACGGCTTGACCCAGCCCGGGCCGCCTTTGCGCGCGTCCATCTTTACCAGGTCGGCCGCCGAATACTCGA
Organism: Pseudomonas sp.; assembly: GCF_049645325.1. GTDB lineage: Bacteria > Pseudomonadota > Gammaproteobacteria > Pseudomonadales > Pseudomonadaceae > Aquipseudomonas. The sequence goes on from NZ_JBARTQ010000043.1 coordinate 2,844, forward strand.
CGACTTTGCCGCGCCGGTCGGCAGTGCGCTTGAGGGTCGGGTCGTGGATGACCATCAGCTCGCCGTCCATGGACAGGTGCAAGTCCAGTTCGCAACGGCGTACACCGTGCTTGAGGCATTCCTGAAAGCTGGTCAGGGTGTTTTCCGGTGCTTCGCCTTTGGCACCGCGATGGCCGTAAATCAGGGTCACAGTTGCTCCTTTACGCCAGGTTTTCCGGCGGGGTAAATACAATTCAGGTGTCTTGGGCGTCGCTTTGTTCCCGCGCCAGGCGTCGTTCCTGGGCTTGTTTTTGCAGGATATAGCGCGCCAGCAATTGGCGCTGGGCGTCGGTCATCGATTCGAACTCGGTGCCGATGTCAAAACCGCCGCCCTTGGGGTCGCAATGGGTGACGCGCGCGCGCAGCAGCAAACCCAGCGCCTGGGGCATCAGCACCAGCTTGACCGCCAGGTGCGTGTCGGGCGTCAGGGGCGTGGGGTGCTGGAAGTCGATGCCGCCTTCGGAAATGATCACCGGCTGCGGCGCGCCAACCTCATCCAGCAGGCCACGCGCCATGATCTGGCTGAGCAAATCGACGCGCTTGTTCTGGACTTTGAGGAAGGCCGCCAGGCTGCGATCTTTCTCGCTGATCTGGCGCAACAGGTGCTGGGCTTCGAATTCGCTGAGGTGCAATTCGCTCAACAGATTGAAGAGCGGGGAATCATCCAGCAACACTTCCTTGCTCGCCGCTTCGGGCGCGCAAAGGCTGCTGATTTGCAGTGCGATCATGTCGTCGATACGGTAGTATTCGCGGCGTTCTTCTTCATCTAATGTCGACATGGCGAACCCCAGGTAACGGTAATGGTCAGAGTGTAAAGCTGCTTACCAGACCCCGCCACCGGGACGTCTTCTTTTCCTCCGAACAAGCCCCGACATGTTCAGACCTCTCTTCGTATTTATCGGCACGCGTTATACCCGTGCAAAGCGCCGCAATCATTTTGTGTCGTTCATTTCCTTGACCTCGATGATCGGGCTCGCCTTGGGCGTGGTCGTGATGATCGTGGTGCTGTCGGTGATGAACGGCTTCGATCATGAGATGCGCACCCGTGTGCTGGGCATGGTGCCCCACGCGACCATTGAGGGCGATGCGCCGATCAATGACTGGCAAAGCCTGGCCGCCAAGGTCAAGCAGAACCCCAAGGTGGTGGCCGTCGCGCCATTCACCCAGATGCAGGGGCTGCTGACCAATGACGGCAAGGTGCAGAAGATCCTGCTCAATGGCGTCGACCCGGCCCAGGAGCGCAACGTCTCGATCATCGACAAGTTCATGCTCCAGGGCAAACTCGACGATTTGGCGCCCGGCAGCTTTGGCATCGTGATCGGCGACAAGGCCGCGGCCAAGCTCGGCGTGGGCCTCGGCGACAAGCTGACCTTCGTCGCGCCGGAAGTCACCGTGACCCCGGCGGGCATGTTCCCGCGCATGAAGCGCTTCACCGTGGTCGGCACCTTCCACGTCGGCGCCGGCGAGATCGACGGCTACCTCGGCCTGACCAACCTGACTGACCTCGCGCGCCTGCACCGCTGGCAGCCGGATCAGGTGCAGGGCCTGCGCCTCAAGTTCAACGACCTGTTCGACGCGCCGCGCGCCTCGTGGGAAATTGCCCAGCACTTGGGCGAATCCCAGTATTACGCCCGCGACTGGACCCGCACCCACGGCAACCTGTACCAGGCCATCCGCATGGAAAAAGCCATGATCGGCCTGTTGTTGCTGCTGATCGTCGCCGTGGCGGCGTTCAACATCATCTCCACGCTGGTGATGGTGGTGAACGACAAGAAGGGCGATATCGCCATCCTGCGTACCCTTGGCGCCACGCCGGGGCAGATCATGGCGATCTTCATGGTGCAGGGCACGGTGATCGGCGTGGTCGGCACCCTGATCGGCACCGCGGTCGGCATCCTGGCCGCGTTGAACGTCAGCGCCGCCATCGCCGCGCTGGAAAAAGTCATCGGTCACAAGTTTCTCAACGCCGACGTCTACTTCATCGACTACTTGCCGTCCCAGGTTCAGGCCCAGGACGTGTTGATGGTGGGCGGCGCCGCGTTGGTATTGAGTTTCCTTGCCACCCTGTATCCAGCCTGGCGCGCGGCACGTACCCAGCCAGCACAGGCCTTACGTTATGAGTGAATCGGGCATGAGTGAAAAAGCAATCCTGAGCTGCCGCAACCTGGGCAAATCCTACGAGGAAGGTCCGGAATCGGTGGTGGTGCTGTCCAACCTGCAGCTGGAACTGCACCCCGGCGAGCGCGTGGCGATCGTCGGCAGTTCCGGTTCCGGCAAAAGCACCTTGCTGAACCTGTTGGGCGGCCTTGATACGCCGTCCCAGGGCAGCGTTTGGCTGGCCGGTGAAGAATTGTCGGCATTGGGCGAAAAGGCCCGTGGCCAACTGCGCAACCGTTCGCTGGGTTTTGTGTACCAGTTCCACCACCTGCTGCCGGAATTCACCGCACTGGAAAACGTGTGCATGCCGCTGCTGATCGGCAAGACCGCGATCCCGGAAGCACGCCAGCGTGCCAAGGCGTTGCTGGAGCGCGTCGGCCTCGGCCATCGCCTGGAGCACAAACCGGCTGAGTTGTCCGGCGGCGAGCGCCAGCGTGTGGCAATCGCGCGTGCCCTGGTCAACAACCCGGGCCTGGTGATGCTCGACGAGCCGACCGGCAACCTCGACTCCCACACCGCCCAGGGCATCAAGGACTTGATGCTCGAACTGAGCACCCAGATGCGCACCGCGTTCCTGGTGGTGACCCATGACATGAGCATGGCCCGCCAGATGGACCGCGTGTTGCACCTGCAGGAAGGTCATCTGGTCGCCATCTGACCCGTTTCAAGCCCGACGCCAGGCGTCGGGCTTTTTCATTTTTTTAAACGGTGCCCGCGAATGTTCAGACCGTTATCGATTTTCATCGGCACGCGCTATACCCGCGCCAAGCGCCGCAACCGTTTTGTTTCGTTTATCTCGATGACCTCGATGATCGGCCTCGCCCTGGGCGTGCTGGCGATGATCGTGGTGTTGTCGGTGATGAACGGCTTCCAGCGCGAAATGAGCTCGCGCATCCTCGGCATGGTGCCTCACGCGACCATCGTCGGCGTGAACCCGATCAGTGATTGGCAGCCCGTAGCGGCAGCTGCGCTGAAGAACCCGGAAGTCACCGCCGCCGTACCGTTCACACAAATGGACGGCATGTTTTCCTACAAAGGCGCGATGCAGCCGATCGAGATCAGCGGCGTCGACCCGGCACAGGAAGGCAAGGTCTCGATCGTGGCTCAGCATATCGTGCGCGGCAAACTCGATGACTTGAAGCCTGGCGAGTTCGGCGTGGTGGTCGGCGACATCACCGCACGGCGTTTTCGCCTGAACGTGGGCGACAAGCTGACCCTGATCGTGCCGGAAGTCAGCACCGCGCCGGGTGGCATTACCCCGCGCATGCAGCGCTTGAACGTGGTCGGCATCTTCAAGGTCGGCGCCGAGCTGGATGGCTCCATGGCCCTGATCCACATGGCCGACGCTGCTGAAATCCAGCACTGGCAGCCCAACCAGGTGCAAAGCGTGCGCCTGGCGGTGAAGGACCTGTACGCAGCGCCCAAGGTGTCGGCGGACATTGCCGCCAGCCTCGGTGCGGACTACAAGCCGGATGACTGGACCCACACCCAGGGCAGCCTGTTCAGCGCGATGAAGATGGAAAAGACCATGATCGGCCTGCTGTTGCTGATGATCGTCGCCGTGGCCGCGTTCAACATCATCGCCACGTTGATCATGGTGGTGAACGACAAAGGTGCGGACATCGCGATTTTGCGCACCATCGGCGCCACGCCACGCCAGATCATGGCGATCTTCATGGTGCAGGGCACCGTGATCGGCATCGTCGGCACCCTGATCGGCGGTGTACTGGGCGTGATTGCGGCGCTGAACGTGAGTGAACTGGTGGGCTGGCTGGAGCGCGTGACCGGGCAGCATATCTTCAGCTCGGACGTGTACTTTGTCAGCAACCTGCCTTCGGAACTGCAGGGCGGGGATGTGCTGCTGATTTGCTCGGCCGGGTTTGTGTTGAGCTTCTTGGCCACGCTGTACCCGGCGTATCGGGCGGCGAAGATTGAGCCGGCGCATGCCCTCAGGTATTCGTAAAGTTTAAGACCGCTTTCGCGAGCAAGCCCGCTCCCACATTTGTCCGCGTACATCCTTTGGAATGCAGTCGAATGTGGGAGCGGGCTTGCTCGCGAAGGGGCCGCCCCAGCTTGCATCAATCTACCTAGGGCAACTCAATCACAAACCGCGTCCATCCCGCCTCAGACTCACAAAAAATCCGTCCCCCGTGCGCCCGCACAATCGACTGGGTAATCGCCAGCCCCAGCCCTGCATGCTCGCTGCTGCCTTCATGCCGCGCCGGGTCGGCCCGGTAGAACCGGTCAAACAACCTCGGTAACAACGCCGGCGCAATCCCGTCCCCACTGTTCTCCACCGTCAACGTCACCCCGCGCGCGCCTTCCACCATCCGCACACGCACCTCGCCACCGGCCGGGGTAAACCTGAGGGCGTTATCCAGCAAGTTCGAGAGTGCCCGGCGCAACATGCCGCGATCGCCCGTCGTGTGGGCCGTGCCCTCGCGAACCAGGCTGACCTGTGCGTCCTCCGCCAGCAGCGCAAAGAACTCCAGCAACGCGTCCACTTCATCCGCCAGCACCAAGGCTTCGCGCTTGGGCATCAGCAAACCGTGGTCGGCCTTGGCCAGGTACAACATGTCGTTCACCAACTGCGCCATCCATTGCAGCTCTTCGAGGTTGCTGTGCAGCGCCTCGCGGTAATCCTCCAGCGGGCGCGGCTGGGTGAGGATGACTTGGGTGTGGGTGAGCAGGTTCGACAGCGGCGTGCGCAGTTCATGGGCGATGTCGGCGGAAAACGCCGAGAGGCGCTGGAACGCGTCGTCCAGGCGGCCCAGCATGGCGTTGAAGGCCTGGGCCAGTTCGGCCAGCTCCACCGGCATTTGCTCCTGCGGCAAGCGCTGGGTCAGGGAGTGGGCCGACACGCCAGCCGCGACTTCGCCCATGCGCCGCAACGGCCGCAACCCGCTGCGTGCAGCCCAGGCACCGAGGAGCGCGGTGGCCAGGGCCGAGAGGCCGACGGTCAGCCAGATCAGGTGCTGCATGCGTTGCAGAAAGTGCTGGTGATGGGTGATGTCGAGCATCAGGCTCAATTGTGGCGAGCCCGGCTGGCCGGGCAGCAACGGCACGTTGTACACGCGGTAGTCGGTGCCGGCGTTTTGCAGGCTGTGCAGGCCGGGCGCCTCGGGCAAGGACACGCCGGGGGCGGCGTCATACCAGCGCTGGCCAGCGGCGGTGATGCGCAGCGCCAGGTCAGGCTGGCGACTGAGTTCTGTGCGCAGTTGCGCCTCGCGTTGGGCGAACAGCTGCGGCGTATCGACACCCTGCAATGTGCTGCGCAGGGCCACCAGCTTGCCGTCGAGCAACTGTTGGTCCAGCTCGACAAAATGCGCCTCGCTGGCGTGGTTGAACAGTACACCGGCGATCAGCGAGACCACCGCAGTGCAGGCGGCAAACAACAGCGCCAGGCGGCTGGTGAGGGACAGGCGCTTGATCAATTGAAACGCTCCTCCAGCACATAACCCATGCCGCGTACGGTGTGGATCAGCTTATTGGGGAAGTGGTCATCGACCTTCAGGCGCAGGCGGCGGATCGCCACTTCGATGATGTTGGTGTCGCTGTCGAAGTTCATGTCCCACACCTGGGAGGCAATCAGCGACTTGGGCAGCACCTCGCCCTGGCGTCGCAGCAACAGCTCCAGCAGTGAGAATTCCTTGGCGGTGAGGTCGATGCGCTGGCCGTCCCGTTCGACGCGGCGGCGGATCAAGTCCAAGCGCAGATCGGCCAATTGCAGCGCGGTTTCCTGGGGTGCGCTGCTGCCACGGCGCAACAGGCTGCGCACTCGGGCCAGCAGTTCGGAGAAGGCAAACGGCTTGACCAGGTAGTCGTCGGCGCCCAGTTCCAGGCCGTGCACGCGGTCTTCCACGGCGTCACGGGCGGTGAGGAACAGCACCGGAATATCCAGGCCGGCGCCGCGCACGGCCTGTAGGATTTGCCAGCCATCGCGGCCCGGCAACATGACATCCAGAATCAGCAGGTCGTAATCGCCGGTCAACGCCAAGTGCTGCCCGGTGGTGCCGTCGGCCACCAGTTCGGTGGTAAAGCCAGCCTCGGCCAAGCCCTGG
>NZ_JBARTQ010000044.1:0-7101 GCF_049645325.1 Pseudomonas sp.
GGAGCGGGCTTGCTCGCGAAGAGGCCATTGAAGCCAATACAAGATCCACTGAAATGCAAAAAGCCCCGCCATTCACATGGCGGGGCTTTTGTTTTTCAGCGTGTCACATCAAACCATTGGGTCGCCAACGTGCAGGATCTTCATGCCGTTGGTGCCGCCGATGGTGTGGTAGCTGTCGCCCTTGGTCAGGATGACCCAGTCGCCTTTCTCCACAACGCCGCGCTTGATCAGCTCGTCGATGGCCGCTTGGCTGACTTCGTGCGGTGGCAACGAAGCCGGGTCGAACGGCACGGTGTACACGCCACGGAACATGGCCGCGCGGGCCTGGGTTTCGCGGTGCGGGGAGAACGCGTAGATCGGCACCGAGGAACGAATGCGCGACATGATCAACGGCGTGTAGCCACTTTCGGTCAAGGCGATGATCGCTTTAACGCCCGGGAAGTGGTTGGCGGTGTACATGGCGGCCAGGGCGATGCTCTGGTCGCAGCTTTCGAACTCTTTGCCGATGCGGTGGCTGGACGTCTTGCTGGTCGGGTGCTTTTCAGCGCCGATGCAAATACGCGCCATGGCTTGCACTGCTTCCAGCGGGTACGGGCCGGCAGCACTTTCAGCCGAAAGCATCACGGCGTCGGTGTAGTCGAGCACGGCGTTTGCCACGTCGGACACTTCGGCACGGGTCGGCATCGGGTTCTGGATCATCGACTCCATCATCTGGGTCGCCACGATCACCGCTTTGTTGTGGCGGCGTGCGTGCAGGATGATTTTCTTCTGGATACCGATCAGTTCGGCGTCACCGATTTCCACGCCGAGGTCGCCACGGGCAACCATCACCGCGTCGGACGCCTTGATCAGGCCATCGAGGGTTTCGTCATCGGCCACGGCTTCAGCGCGTTCGATCTTCGCCACCAGCCAGGCGGTACCGCCGGCTTCGTCGCGCAGTTTACGGGCGTATTCCATGTCGGCGGCGTCGCGCGGGAAGGACACGGCGAGGTAGTCCACTTCCATTTCGGCGGCGAGCTTGATGTCGGCCTTGTCTTTTTCAGTCAGGGCCGGCGCCGTCAGGCCACCGCCGCGACGGTTGATGCCTTTGTGGTCGGACAGCGGGCCGCCGATGATCACGGTGCAGTGCAATTCGGTTGGGGTCGCGGTGTCGACGCGCATGACGACGCGGCCGTCATCCAGCAGCAGTTCGTCACCGACGCCGCAGTCCTTGACCAGGTCCGGGTAGTCGATACCCACAACTTCCTGGTTGCCGTCGGTTAGCGGGTGGCTGGTGGAGAAGGTGAATTTGTCACCGATCTTCAGCTCGATCCGCTTGTTGGCGAATTTGGCGATACGGATTTTCGGGCCTTGCAGGTCACCCAGCAATGCGACGAAGCGGCCATGCTTGGCGGCCAGGTCACGCACCAGCTTGGCGCGAGCCTTGTGCTCGTCCGGGGTGCCGTGGGAGAAGTTCAGACGGGCGACGTCCAAACCAGCCAGAATCAGCTGTTCGAGGACTTCCGGCGAGTTACTGGCCGGGCCAAGGGTGGCGACGATTTTGGTACGACGGACGGACATGCACAGACTCCTGAGTTCAAGCGCTGGGGAAGGCTACTATGCTCTTTCGTTGTAGTCATTGTTCGTTTGCACTACTTATCGACGATTGGCTTGTTTTTGCTGCGGTTGAATCGACGAACATCCTTGAAGATTTTCGACGAGGGGTCGATACACTGCACAAGACAGGAGAACCCCCATGCGAATTTTGCTCGTTGCTGCCCTGGCCGTCAGTGTTGTCGGCTGTACCCGTTGGTCGATGGACCACCATTTGAACAATGCTTACCGTGCCTATGGGGTAGGTGACTGCGAGCGCGTCACCCTGGAATTGTCCCAGGTCGACCGCGAGAGCCGCACCCGCCGTTATGTGCAACCGGAGGTTTCGATGTTGCGCGGGCAGTGCCTGGAACGGCAAAAGTTGTTCGTCGATGCCGTGCAAACCTATCAGTTCATCATCAGCCAATACCCCGCGAGTGAGTACGCGTACCGAGCTCGCGCCCGGCTCGACACCTTGCAGCAGTTGGGACATTACCCTGGCGCGAGTGTGGCGCAGCCAAGGCCGGCGTCCTTGTGATGATATTTATCATGCTATGACTGGCCCGTTGGCGGTCTTGGGCTATTCTTTGAATGTTCGTTTGTACAAGTTTTTGTTTGATCGAACGCAAGGCCCGGATTCGGCAGCTGTGCAGTGACCCAACGATGTGTGTTGTCACACCGAGATCCAGGAGAGCGAGCCAACGGCTTGTTCCGAATCACTGGCACGGCCAAGGCATGGCCATTGGATGGCGATATCACATGTTTATCAACCGACGGATCGAGCGACATCAATTATCTTGCTTTCTGCAGGTGTTCAATCGCCTGACCGACAAGCCTATCGGCTTTCTGGGGAATGTCTCTGAGGACGGGCTGATGTTGATCAGCCAATTGCCCATGATGGTCGATGCAGACTTCGAGCTGCGCCTGAAAATTCCCGGTCCAGAAGGCGAGATCCAGACAATTGATCTTACGGCCAGGTGTCTCTGGAGCCATGAGGATATCAATCCTCAGCATTATGACTCGGGGTTCAGCGTGGTTCAGGCGTGCGACGAGTACGGGCAACTGATCACCGCCTTGTTGAATTACTTCAGTTTCGATCCTTTACAGGCGTCCGCCTAGACGCTGCGCGTTATCGGCCCGGTTTGGGGATGCTGCCCAAACCGAGGACGTGCGCTCGCTGCGCTGCACCTTGAATATTCAAAATACCCCTGCTTTTTTCCAGCCCAGGTAACGCGTTACCAGTGCGGGGCCCAGCTGCGCCGGTGAGGTGTCCAATACGGACAAACCATGCGCATTCAGCCGGTCATGGAGTTCGTTGCGGGTGTTGAGGTAGTCGACGGTGCCGCTGTAGGCCAGTGCCTCGTCCAGCGTTTGCACGGGAGCCTGGCGTAGCTGGTCGAGCACTTCCTCTCGCAGGCTGGCCACCAGTACCCGGTGCTGTCGGCTGAGACGCTTGACCGCGGTCATCAAGGCTTCGTCGTCTTCATCACGCAGGTTGGTGACCATGATCACCAGTGCCCGACGTTTTTGCCGCGCCAGCAGTTGACTGGCAGCAGCCTCGTAGTCGGCCGTTCGACGGGTGGTATCGAGGTCATAGACTGCATTGAGCAGCAGGTTCAATTGCCCGCTGCCCTTGACTGGCGCGAGGTAACGCGGCTGGTCACCGGCAAAAGTACACAGCCCCACCGCATCGCCTTGGCGCAACGCGACATAACTGAGCAACAGGCAGGCGTTGAGCGCGTGGTCGAAGTGCGATAACTCGTCATCCTGGCTGCGCATGCGCCGACCACAATCGAGCATCAACACAATTTGCTGGTCACGCTCATCCTGGTATTCCCGTGCGATGGGCGTGCGTTGGCGTGCGGTGGCCTTCCAATCAATCTGGCGCAAGCTGTCGCCTTCACGAAATTCGCGCAGTTGATGAAATTCCAAGCCCAGGCCCCTGCGCTGGCGTTGACGCACGCCCAGTTGGCTCAGCCAGTTATCCACACCCTGTAGTTGTGCGCCGTACAAGCGGGCGAAATCCGGGTAGACGCGCGTCGTATCACCAACGTCGATAGAGCGGCGTGCCGACCACAGCCCAAAAGGGCTCGGCAGGTGGAATTCACAGCGACTGAAACTGAAGTGGCCACGGCGCAGAGGGCGCAGGCGATAGCCCAGTTCGCTGTGTTCGCCAGGGCGTAGCTCAATATTCTGAGGCAGGTTTTCCAGGCTCAGGCCGTCTGGAACATGGTCGAACACCTGCACCGTTACCGGTTGCGTGTAGCTGTGCGTCAGGGTCAGGCGTACCTCGCCCCAACGACCCAGTGCCAGGCTGCCAGGCATTTGCCGCTGCACCTGAACAGACGGGCGACGGCGCAGGCGTATGGCGTCCAGCGCTGCCAGCAGGAACAACGCCAGCAGCAAGCCCCACGCCACCGAGTGGAAGGTGTCGGGCACGTTGAGCTGCAGCGCGGCTGCGACGCCGAGCAGAACATTCAGGCCCAGCAGTACACTCAGCCAGCTCAAGAGCAGTCGTGTCGGTTTCATGGGTGAGTCACTGCCGGGGCGCTGGAATCTGGTCGAGCAGTTGTTTGAGCACTTGGTCTACCTCCAGCCCGTCAATATCCAGCTCCGGCGCAATGCGCACCCGATGACGCAATACCGCCAGAGCACAGCCCTTGATGTCATCGGGTGTGACGAATTCGCCACCGCGCAACAACGCCCGTGCGCGGGCACCGCGTACCAGCGCGATGGAGGCCCGTGGGCCAGCACCGATGGTCAGCCCGGGCCAGGTGCGCGTGGCCCGGGCCAAACGCACGGCGTAGTCGAGCACCTGTTCATCCAAAGGCATCGCGCTGGCGATCTGCTGCAGGTTCAGCACATCCTGCGCATGCAACACGGTGCGCAGCGGTTGCACATCGAGCATGTCGGCCCGTGATGAGCGGGTCACTTCGCGGACCATGTCCAGCTCCTGCTGCGCGTCGGGGTAGTCCATGCGTACCTTGAGCATGAACCGGTCCAGTTCTGCTTCGGGCAACGGATAAGTGCCTTCCTGTTCGATGGGGTTCTGGGTCGCCAGCACCATGAACGGCTGGCCGATGGGCAGCGCCTCACCCTCAAGGGTGACTTGGCGCTCCTGCATGGCTTCAAGCAGGGCGGCCTGGGTCTTGGCCGGTGCGCGGTTGATTTCGTCGGCCAGCAGCAGGTGAGTGAACAGGGGCCCCTTGCGCAACTTGAACTGTTCAGTGTGCAGGTCGTAAACGGCATGACCGGTGACGTCGCTGGGCATCAGGTCCGGTGTGAACTGGATGCGTGCGAACTCGCCGCCGAAACACCGGGCCAAGGCGCGCACCAACAAGGTCTTGCCCAAGCCGGGTACGCCTTCCAGCAGCACATGGCCGCCGGCAATCAATGCGGTGAGTACATCGTCAATCACCTGGTCCTGGCCGATCACTGCCTTGCGCAGTTCAACGCGCAGGGCCTGTGCCTGCTGGCTGGCCTGTTGAAGGCTTTCGGTGGTTGGAGCAGTGGCTGCTGGAAGGTCGCTCATAGGGCATTCCTGAGAGTTTGCAGGCACGCCACCTGACGGCTGAAATCGGCGCTGTTGAGCCGTTTTGCCGGGAGTGGGCCAAGGGCCTGGCTGATGACGTGAGAGGGTTGGCGTGTCAGGCGTTCAAGTACCTGCCATTGCTGTGCGGTGTCGAGGTGTTCAAAACCTGGGTGGCGCCGCCGCGCGGCACGTTGGATGTCACGCTGCAACGCTTGCAGGAGCGTGCCTTGGCCGCCACGGCGCAACAGGAAGTCGGCGCTTGCCTTCAGGTGTTCCTGCAACTGCCGACGCGCCTTGGGCGCAGGCGCCTGGATCGGGCCCTGGCGCATGCCCGCCTGCCAAAGCGCCAGGGCAATCAGTGCGACGAATGCCACCAAGGCCTGAGGGAAGTAGCGCATCAACAGGGTCAGCAGGCTGTCCACGTGGCTGCTGAACAACAATGTTACGCCTGTGCCTTGGGTGAGGTACCACAGCAGCCAGGCATTATCGTGTTTACCGATGCCTGGGGTTTTCCACAGGTCGCTGTCGGTTACAACCGTTACGGTGCCGCGCCCGAGGTCGCGTTGCATCAGGTGGCTGGACTGGGCGCTGTTGGCGGAAAACTGCGCCAGATGGCCGGGGTCGGTGAGGTTGAAGTCGGTATCGAAGCTGAAATGGGCCGGGGCGGTTTCATTGTCGACATAGAGTTTGGTCAGGTCCGGCACTTTTTTTCTACGCGCCGCCGGTGGTTCGTCAGAGGCGTCGCTCATTGCCTGGTGAATGCCCAGTCGATCAAGCAGCAGGTCGCCACTTTTGCCGGTTTCTTCGTCCCACAAGGCTTCTGCAACCACCAGCAGGTGGCCACCGGATTTCGCCCATTCCAGCAATTGTTCTACCTGGCGCGGGGTCATGTTGCTGCGCTCACCCAGCAGAAGCAGGCTGTTACCGTTGGGGGGAAGGGTGCCAAGTCGTTCCAGGCCATTGGCCTGTTCAACGGTCAGGCCTTGCTGACGCAGGAAGTATTCAGCCGCCAGGTAGGGGTTCGCCCGGGCTTGCGGCGAGGGCCCGCGATCCACCACTTCGTCATAGGGGATTGCCTTGTGCCACGCATAAAAAGCCCCGGCTCCCAGCAGACACGCAAGCAACACTCCCACCCAGAGTAAAGGCCGGTTCATCGGGCTGCCTCCGGATGGAACAGTGCACGCCAGTCGCTGCAGAGTTTTTGTTGGGCAGAGGCCGGGGGCAGTCGATGGCCATAGGCGAGGTTTTGCCAGTGACGGGTCAGTTCATCGCTGAATGCCAGCAGGTGTGGTTGTTGAAGGTGGTGCACGCGCTCCAGAACCTGGCCTTCGGTGTCGGCACTTTTCAACGGCAGGTTGAAGTCATGCAGCAACCGGCTGAGCAGGCCGCGGTACAACAACCCGAGGGCTTCCCGTGGTTGGGTGGGCCAGAGTTTTTCGGCGGCGGCGGCGATGTCTTCGGGCAACGTCTCGATACCCAGTTCCAAACCGAACAATTGCGTGGGAACCGGTGCGACAACGTTTGGTTTGGGGCCGCCGCGCCGGTTCACAAAAGCGTGCAGCCAGCCGCGGTAGTACCACACGAGCAGGGCGATGCCCCCGATCAGCAAACTCCACAGAAGTATTTCAAGACCCAGGCCAACCTGTTTGAAGGTGCTGCTATTGAGGTTGTCCAGCAGTGCCTGTAGCCAGGCCGGTAATTTGCCGTCGCCGTGGGCTTTGTTTTTTGGGCCCGTTTTTTCTTCACCAAAACGGTAGCGGGTGACGGTTTCCGGATTTTTGAAGGGTGGGTTTTCCAACTGAGCCTTGATGGATTGACTGGCGGCTTGGGTGCTCAGTTGTTTGGGGCTTTTGGCCTCATCGGCCAGGACCGGCTGGCCGGCGTGTATCAACATCAGCCCAACGCTCAGCAGCAACACCGTGGCGACGCTACTCAGGCGTTGGCGCAGTCGGCGGAACACCAGCTCCAGGTCCCAGGCCTCCAATACGGTACGACGG
>NZ_JBARTQ010000045.1:0-2534 GCF_049645325.1 Pseudomonas sp.
GGTGGAGGCGGCCGAATCCTGGGCCGGCGCAGCGCCGTGTGGCGTGGTAGAACACGCCGAAACCAGCAACAGTGCGGCCAAGCCAATCATCAATTTCATGCAATCAATCCTCGTGAAGTAAGCACAGTGGTGCAGTGTATGGGCAATTGGACTACTTTGATTGACGAGCTATCCCTACTCGGTAATGTCCCATGCACAATTTATGGACGCGCTACGTGGCGTTGCTGGAAAACGACCTGAGCACGCAGATTTTCGACAACGTGAAAAACCTGCTGGTGTGCGCGCTGTTGTTTGCAGCGGGCACCAATACGCTGCTCGGGCAGCGCGAACTGTTCGTCGGGGTATTTGCCTCGAATGTGGCGGGTTGGGGGCTGATTATCCTGTCGACCGTGTTGATGTTTTTGAACATCAGCGATGGCATTCGGCGGCTGGCCAAACTGCGTTATCACTTGGCGTTGCAACTGATGCTGATCCTGATCTACCTGGTGATTGCCGAGCGGGTGGTGGAGATAGTGTGGGGGTTTCGCGCGCATTAAAGCGTGTTAACGACAGACCTTCAGTTGATCTTGATAACCGCGTAAACGCGCTTCAAGCGCCTGCGCCTGAAGATCCATCGAGTCCCGGTAATTGGACGGGTTTGTTTGGGCAATCAAGTCCCTGAGCGTATCGATCTGATTCTGGGTTCTGGTCAATGGCTTCTGGATAACGTCGTTGTTACCTGGCTGGCTTAACTGGGCCCCGACAGCGTCCATCCGGTCTGCCCGGGCATTGCCGTTTCAGGTATCCTCCGCGCCCCGCTTATCACCGATTCAAAGACAGATGACAGGACAAGACATGCAGGCGTTGCTGGAGTCGATCCTCGACGAAGTTCGTCCATTGATCGGCCTCGGCAAAGTCGCCGACTACATCCCCGCGCTGGCCGACGTACCCGCCAACCAACTCGGCATCGCCGTGTACGGCAACGACGGCGCGGCCTACTGCGCCGGGGACGCCGACACGCTGTTCTCGGTGCAGAGCATTTCCAAAGTGTTCAGCCTGGTGCAGGCCATCGACCACGGCGGCGAAACCATCTGGGAGCGCCTCGGCCACGAGCCTTCCGGGCAGCCGTTCAACTCCATGGTGCAGCTGGAATTCGAACGCGGCCGCCCGCGCAACCCCTTCATCAACGCCGGTGCGCTGGTGATTTGCGACATCAACCAGTCACGCTTCGCCGTGCCTATCCTGTCGATGCGCGACTTTGTGCGGCGCCTGTCGGGCAACCCGCAGATCCTGGTCAACAGCGTCGTCGCCGACTCCGAAGCCCAGCACGGCGCACGCAATGCGGCCATGGCCTACCTGATGAAGTCGTTCGGCAACTTCCACAACGACGTGGACGCGGTGCTGCACAGCTACTTCAACTACTGCGCGTTGCAAATGAGCTGCCGGGATTTGGCCCGCGCCTTCAGCTTCCTGGCCAACGAGGGCACAAGCGCCCACAGCGGCGAGCAGATTCTGACCGCGCGCCAGACCAAGCAAGTCAACTCGATCATGGCCACCAGTGGGCTGTACGACGAGGCGGGGAACTTCGCCTACCGCGTCGGGTTGCCGGGCAAAAGCGGGGTCGGCGGCGGGATTGTCGCGGTCGTGCCGGGGCAGTTTACGGTGTGCGTATGGTCGCCGGAGCTGAATGCGGCGGGGAACTCGCTGGCGGGGATGAAGGCATTGGAGTTGTTGAGTGAGCGGATTGGGTGGTCGGTGTTTTGATGGACCTATCCCGGGGCCAAACGCCGTAACTGCTGGCCGAGAGGACATCGGGATACATATTGAGTTAAAGTCGACCCTGCGACCGACGCCTGAGGTGATCTATGCTAATTGTCATAGATCCTCCCTCGCCCTAAGCCGGAGACCAGCATGTCACGCAAGAAAATCAAGCCGCAAATTACCGAAGCACAGGTTCTCGCCCAAGAGTTGAGTATTCCATCGATCGCAGCCAGAGCGTTCAGGGATGCTTACGAGGTTGCGATTTCCAAAGGTGAATCCGTCCTGGTGGTGCGTGCCGGGCAACTCATGAAAGTCTCGAATACAGAGACACTGGTCATCCGACCGGTAGAGACGTACGGGACTATCAAGGCCGGCACCCGTTTGAAAACCAAAAAATCCCTGTTGGATCGCCGGTCGGCGCAGGCGCAGATTCAGGCTTGAGTACGACGCCTAGGGTCCGTATGTTCGCCGGACCGAACGGAAGTGGGAAAAGCACATTCAATTCGAAAGTTCCCGCTCATCTGTTGGTCAACTACATCAATCCAGACGCCATTGAACTGGGCATTCGCGAAACCGGGGCATTTGACTTCGCTGCCTTCGGGCTTGACCCGTATGCGAGCTTGGCCATTCCATTTCTGCGTGGGCATACATTGCTCTTAAAGTTCCCCCAGTCTCTTGCCAAACTGAATAACTTGGTTGTTGACAGTCATCAAGTGCTCTTTCCTTCTCGGCAAGTTGATTCTTATATAGCGTCTTGTTTGTCCGACTTTATTCGTGTCTCGTTAATTAAGGAG
>NZ_JBARTQ010000046.1:0-23555 GCF_049645325.1 Pseudomonas sp.
AAACAGTCCTTTACATCACAAATATGACACTACACTTCAACTCAAGCGGCATGATCCGCTTGCGACGGGCCTGAGGTCCGATTCACTGCTGCCAAGCTCCTCTCAGGCACCGTCGACCACTTTCATGGATTGAGGCTTGTATGGGTATCGCCGCCAGCGAATTGTGTCGTTATGTGATCAGGCCGACGTTGATTTACCTCGGCCGCCATGACTTGACAGCTGAATCCCTGCTGCTGGGCATTGCCGCCAGCCAGTCGGAACTGGGTTCTGCGCTGCATGATCGGCGCGGCCATGGCCTGTACAGCATCACCGAACCTCGCCACCGTGCCCTCTGGGACACCTACTTGGCGCTGGACCCCGAACGCGCCAGCCTGGTACGCGGGCTGGCCAGCCAACATGCCTTCCTCAGCGCCCCTCAGCTGGAACTCACGGTCAACCTGCGCTACGCCACCGCCATCGCCTGGTTGCTGGTGGAACAACAGCGTCCCGCACTGCCGGAGCCCGGCGATGTACTGGGCATGGCGCGTATCTGGAAAGAAATTTTTCACCCTCAAGGACGGCTGCGGGATTTCACCCACGCCTGGCAAACCTGTGTTTCACCCATGAATCAGGTCACTTGTTGATCAGGCGTTTTGCAAGATTCGGCTAAAAACGCTGATTTTGGTCGGATTGTCCTACAAAACCGCTCTATCTCCTGCTTTACAGCCTATAGCGCTAACCTAAATTTATTGTTACTTTCCGCAGCGGTGATCACCACGGAGTTCTAATAATGAAAAAAGTAATGCTCAAGACGACACTTAGCCTCGCCGTTGCAATGGCCTCAACCCAACTGTTCGCGAGCGGCTTTGCCCTCAACGAACAAAGCATCAGCGGGATGGGTACCGGTTTTGCGGGGCGCTCCTCATCTGCCGATGATGCAAGTACTGTCGCTGGCAACCCTGCCGGCATGTCGCGCCTCAAGCGCGATCAAATCACTGGCGGCGTTGCCGCTATCGATGCCAAAACCGATATCAAAAACACCAGCGGTGGCCCACCCGGCAGCACCAACGACGGTGACATGGTTCCCTTTACCAAAGTCCCGATGTTGTTTGCCGTGAAAAAAGCGACCGATGACTTGGCATTCGGCCTGGGCGTGTATGCGCCGTTCGGCCTGATTACCAACTACGAAGACAGCTTCGGCGGCCGCTACTACGGCAAGAAGAGTGACGTGAAAGTCGTCACCATCCAGCCGACTGTCAGCTACGCTTTCAACGAATACGTGTCTGTGGGTATCGGCCCGACATTCAACAAAATCAGTGGCAACCTGACTTCGTCTACCCCTCTGGCAGCTACCTTCGGCCGCAATGACGGCCTGGTAGACATCAAGGGTGATGACACTGCGTGGGGCTACAAGATCGGTGTACTGGTCACGCCATGGGCGAGCACCAACATCGGCCTGACGTACACCTCCAAGGTTTCCTACAACCTGACAGGCCACACCGATATTTCCGGCCTTGGTTTCGGTCCGTTCAACGGCGGGCGTTTCGATGCATCGCTGAACATCACCACGCCGGAATCCTACGACCTTTCGGTCACCCACAAGCTGGATGACCAGTGGACGTTGTATGCAGGCACTACCTGGACACGCTGGAGCCGCCTGAAAGAAATCACCGTCAACAACCAGGGTGTTTCGCCTGCCCTCGGTGGTGCGGCGGGTCCGATCGGCACCATCAACGAACCGCAAAACTGGCACGACACCTGGGCTTCGGCCATTGGCGCTTCGTTCCAGGTCAACAAACAGTGGGTTCTGCGTACCGGCTTCTCGGTTGACCAGTCGCCTACCAACAACACCGACCGCTCGGTGCGCATCCCGACGGGCGACCGTAAGGCTGTCAGCTTTGGTGCCGGCTTCAACGCCACCGACGACATCACCATCGACGCGGCCATTTCTTACCTCTGGGAAGAAGAAGTCAACGTCAACCGTACCGGCAAGGGCAACGCCTACAATGCCGACTACAAGAACAGCGCTTGGGGTTATGGCCTGGGGGCCACCTACAAGTTCTGATTCACTGCGAGCCTGACCGGCTCGCCAGTTGAATACAAAAAAGCCCCGCGCTCCTGTAAAGGAGGCGGGGCTTTTTAATGGCTGGGGATCAAGGCTTTGAAGCCAGTGCCTGCTCCACGGCCTTGATCATGTCCGGGCTGTCCGGCTTGGTCAGGCTGGAAAAGTTGGCAATCACCTTGCCCTGGCGGTCCACAACGTACTTATAGAAATTCCACTTCGGCGCGCTGGTCTGCAGCGCCAGGACCTTGAACAGATGCACCGCGTCCGGCCCCTTGACCTTCTGCGGCTCGGTCATGGTGAAGGTCACGCCGTAATTCACATAACAGACCTTGGCGGTCTCTTCGCCAGTCTTGGCCTCCTGCTTGAAGTCGTCGGACGGTACACCGATCACCTCCAGCCCCTGGCCCTTGTAGCGTTGATACAAGGCCTCAAGGCCTTTGAACTGAGGCGCGAACCCGCAAAAGCTCGCCGTATTGACGATCACCAACGGTTTGCCGGCGAAGCGCTGGCACAGGTCGATGGATTCCTTGACCCGCAGCTTGGGCAATTGGCCCTCCAGCAACGACGGGCAATTGGCAGCCAAGGCCAGGTTGCCAACGGCCATCAGGACGGGTACCGCGAGCCAGCGCATCTGCATGTCGAGAGTCCTTCAGTCAGTTCAGACACAGAACTTAACAGATCGCCATGCCCAACTGCATCAACGCCAGGCCGCCGTGCTGCCAACCCCACCAGGCAAGCAGCAACACCAATAGGCCTGTTGTCAGCGCCACACACCGCAGCGTCACACTCATGCCGCCTCCATCTGCGCCTGCAGGCGCGCCACTGGCCGCTCACGCACGGGCCAGTTCAGGGCCGCGGCGAGCAGGCTCAACAGGATTGCCACCTGCCAGATCAAATCGTAATTGCCGGTTCGATCATAGACCACGCCGCCCAACCAGCCGCCGAGGAATGAGCCGAGTTGGTGGAACAGGAACACGATCCCACCGAGCATGGAGAGGTTTCGCACGCCAAACAGCGTCGCGACGGTGCCGTTGGTCAGCGGCACGGTGGACAGCCACAAAAAGCCCATCGCCATGCCAAACACGTAAGCCGTGACCTCGGTCACCGGCGCCCACAGAAACACCGCGATCACCACTGCGCGCAACACGTACAGCCCCGTCAGCAAGCGCGGCTTGGACATACGCCCGCCAAGCCAGCCGGCGGTATAAGTACCAAATACGTTAAACAGGCCGATCAACGCCAGCACCGTGGTGCCGACCGTCGCCGGCAAATGCTGGTCCACCAGGTACGCCGGCAAGTGCACACCAATAAACACGACCTGGAAACCACACACAAAAAAGCCAAAGGCCAGCAGCCAGAAACCCGAGTGGGAGCACGCCTCCCTCAAGGCTTCGCGCATCGTCTGCTGACCGACCATGGCCGGCAGCGGCTTGTCCTTGAGCATCGCCACCAGCGGCAGGATCAGCGCCACCATCAGGCCCAGCACCAGCAATGCCGCCGACCAACCCAACCAACTGATCAGGCCCAAAGTGCCCGGCACCATGGCGAACTGGCCAAACGACCCTGCGGCGCTGGCGACGCCCATGGCCATGCTGCGCTTTTCCGGCGCCACAGCCCGGCCGACCACGCCGAGAATGACCGAGAAGGACGTGCCCGACAGGCCAATCCCGATCAGCAAACCCGCACTCAGGGACAACGACCACGCCGAGTCAGACATGCCCATCAACACCAGGCCCACGGCGTACAGCACACCGCCGACAAACACGGCCTTGGTCGCGCCAAAACGGTCAGCCAAAGCGCCGGTAAACGGTTGCGCCAGGCCCCAGATCAGGTTCTGCAAGGCAATTGCGAAGGCAAAGGTTTCGCGGCCCCAGCCAAATTCGCTGCTCATGGGCGCCAAAAACAGGCCGAAGCCGTGCCGCACACCCAGGGACAGCGCCAGGATCAGCGCACTGCCTAACAGCACCCAGCCACTGGTGCGCCACATCGAGGTCATTTCTTATTCTCCGTTCGCGGGTATATACCCGCTTATGTTCGAACAAAGCCGCGTTTACGCGAGTTCGTCCAGCAAGGCCAACAGGGTTTCGCGTTTTTCCACGCCCAGTTGATCAATCAATTTCTGCTGCGCCGCTTCCCAGGCCGGCAAGGCCGCCGCCAATCGCTCTTCACCGGCTGGCGTCAACAGCACCAGGCGGTTGCGCAAGTCACCGCCCTCAACCAATTGCACCAGGCCCTCGCCTTCCAACACCCGGAGGTTGCGCCCCAAGGTGCTGCGGTCCAGGCCCATGGCTTCAGCCAGGCTGGAGATGCTCGGTTGGTGGAGGCGCTGCAGGTTACACAGCAAAGAATACTGGGCAACGTTGATCCCGAAGCCGTCGAGAGCGCCGTCGTAATGCCTGCTGACGCCACGGGCGGCGCGTCGCAGGTTGGTGCATAAACATTGGGAAGCAAGCATGGAGCGTGTATATACCCGGGATTAATTAATTGCAAGAAAGCGTTACAGCGCCAGCCCGACCAGAACCGCCATTTCCAGCAATTCCAACAGGGCGCCGGCCGTGTCGCCCGTAGTGCCGCCCAATCGATTGACCATCAATTGGCGCAGCCCGATAAAACACAGTGCAGCGAGCAATACCGCAATCCCGCCGCTGAAACCGCCAATCAGGATACAGGCCAGGCCGCTGAGGATCAGCACCTGCTGACCGACAATCCGGGGTAAGTGATCCGACAATGCCTGGCCCAATCCGCCTGCACGCACGTAGCGCGTGGTCAGAAACAGCGCCAGCATCGACGCCCTCCCGATCAAGGGTGCGAGGATCAGCGCCGCACCGTTGTGCTGTTCGATCAACGCCACCAGCGCGGCGAACTTGAGCAGTAACACCAACCCCAGCGTGACCACGGCAATCGGGCCGCTGCGCGGGTCTTTCATGATGGTCAGCGTGCGTTCCCGGTCGCCGAAACCACCAAGCCAGGCATCGGCGCTGTCGGCCAGGCCGTCCAGGTGCAAGCCACCACTGAGCAGCACCCAGGCCGTCAGCAACAGCGCAGCGTGCAACAACAGCGGCGCGCCCATCAACGCCGTGTTCAGGTCCCACAACAGCAGCCCGAACAGCAGGCCCACCAGTGGGTAAAACAGCAACGAACGCCCCAGTTCCTGAGGCTGCGGCATGCCGGGCAAACGGATCGGCAGGCTGCTGAGAAATTGCAGGGCAATCCAGAATGGCAACATGCTCAAGCACCTTCCTTCAACACACCATCCGCCTCGACCTGCAGACTGAACAAGCCGCCGTGGCCAACCTCGACATTCAGCAATTGCTCCCGGGGCAAGCCTCGCGCCCGCGCCAACAGCAGGCGCATCACGCCGCCGTGGCTGATCAGCAACACGCGCTCACCGGCATACGCCTGATGCAGGCGTGAGACGGCGCCCAGCACCCGCGCGCAAAAGTCGCTGACAGGCTCGCCCTCTGGCGGCGTAAAGCTGTACGGGTCAGCCCAAAACAGGCCCAGCCCTTCAGCATCAGTGTCCATCAACGCCGCCGCGCTGTGCCCTTCCCAGGCGCCGAAATGCAACTCCTGCAGGTCTTTTTCCAGGCTGACCGGTACCTTGAGCCGTGCGCCCAACTCATGGGCGAACAGTGCGCACCGTTGTAACGGCGAGCTGACCAGGCGGTCCCAAGGTCCTTGCGCTGTCACGGCGGCGCGCATCTGCTCCCAGCCCTTGGCCGTCAGGGCGTCATCCAGGCTGCCACGCAAGCCGCCACCCAGCTCGGTTTCGCCGTGGCGCAGCAGGTCCAGGTGCAAGGTCATGCCGGGCGGTCTGCCACGGCCGCTTCAGCGAACGTCGCCATTTGCCCGTGCAGCGCACACGCCAGACGCAGCAAAGGCACCGCCAGCACCGCACCACTGCCCTCGCCCAGGCGCAGGCCGAGTTCCAGCAACGGTTGTGCGTCAAGGCTTTGCAGCACATGACGATGTCCCGGCTCGGCGCCACGATGGCCAAACACCAGCCATTCACGGCACGCCGGGTTCAGGCGCGTGGCCACCAGCGCAGCGACGGTGCAGATAAACCCATCCACCAGCACCACGATGCCTTCCTGGGCACAGGCCAGGTAGGCGCCGACCAGCGCGGCGATTTCAAAACCACCCAGGTTGAACAGGCTGTGCAGCGCGTTATCACGCTGCCCGGCATGCAGCGCCAGCGCGCGCTCGATGACTGCCACCTTGTGGCTCACACCCTGGGCGTTCAAACCGGTGCCCGGGCCCGTCAGGTCACTCACTTTGCAATCGAGTAATGCGCACGCCAGCGCACTCGCCGCCGTGGTGTTGCCGATGCCCATTTCGCCGCCGATAAACAACTGCGCGCCGCTTTGCAGCGCACGGCGTACGCTGTCGCGACCGGCTTGCAGGGCCAGGCGTCCTTGGGCCTCAGTCATCGCCGGGCCATTGACGAAATTCGCCGTGCCCGCGCCGATGTTCAGGTGACGCACACCCGGCAAGTCCAACGACGGCGTCACCGTGCCGAGGTCCACCACTTCCAGCTGCGCGTCCAATTGCTTGGCCAACACACTGATGGCCGCGCCGCCGGTGACGAAGTTATGCAGCATCTGCCCCGTGACTTCCTGGGGAAACGCCGACACGCCCTCCGCGAACACCCCGTGGTCACCGGCAAAAATGGCGATCCACAGCTGATCCACCGACGGTTTGACACGGCCTTGCAGGCCGGCCAACTGCACCGCCAACGCTTCCAATTGGCCGAGAGAGCCGGCGGGTTTAGTCAATTGCTGCTGGCGAGCCAGCGCTTGTTCATGCGCCGAGGCGTCGACCGCCTTGCACGGGTTGAGCCACCAGGTGTCAGTCATAACGCAGTACCTTTCAACGTCAGGGGCAGGCCGGCAACCGTCAGGACAACACGCTGACAACGCTCGGCCAAGGCTTGATGCAGCCAACCGGCTTCATCCACATAGCGGCGAGTCAATTCGCCCAGCGGCACGACACCCAAACCGGTCTCGTTGCTGACAAAAATGATTTCCCCCGGCAGCGAGGCCAGGGTTTCCAACAGCTGATCGCGCTCAAGCGTCAGGCGTGCCGGGTCTTCGAGCATCAGCAGATTGGTGAGCCAGAGGGTCAGGCAATCCACCAACAAACAGCGATCCGCCGCTGCGTTTTCACGCAGTACACGTGCCAGTTCGACAGGCTCCTCGATCAACCCCCAAGCATCGGGACGACGCTCGCGATGCAGCAAAACACGCGCATTCATCTCCCCATCCAGCGGCTGGCTGGTGGCGATATAAATAACCGGCAACGCGCTGTCAGCGGCGAGCTTTTCCGCAAGACGGCTCTTGCCGGAACGGGCACCGCCGAGGATCAGTTGAAGCATGGGGTGCCACCTTTGTTGAGTTCACGCGGATCAATAGGGGCGCGGGCTTGCTTGCGGTGGGTGATAAAGGAAATGCGCACAGTTTGGAGGATTGTGTCGCCTGGGAGGGCTTCGCGAGCAAGCCCGCTCCCACAGTTGGAGGGTGGGGTGTCAGTTGAATAGGAGGCGCCGCTATCGCAGGCAAGCCAGCTCCCACAATTAGATTGGGAAGCGCCGCTATTGCGAGCATCCCAGCTCCCACATTCCAATCGCGTACCCACCGTCAAACCCCACACAGCGTGCGCAACAAGCCGGTATCCAGATGGTTCTCCACCAAGTCCGCCAAGCGCTCAATATCCCGCTCGCGCAACGCGTGGTAATCCACCTCCTGCACATCCTGCAACCCCGCCCAGCGCAGCAAGGCGCTGCACGCCGCCGGCGTCTCGAACAGGCCATGCAGATAAGTCCCAAGAATCTGCCCATCCGCACTCTGCGCACCGTCACGACGGCCATCATCCAGCAGCACGGCGGCCTGAGACAACGCGGCACCCGACGTCACACCGGCATGAATCTCATACCCGCTGACCTCAGCCCCTTCAAGCAACAAACGCCCACGCACATTGCGCAGTTGCTTCTCTTCCTCCAGCGTCGTACTGAACGCCAGCAAACCCAAGCCTTCACTGGACCCGGCAGCGCCTTCCAGCCCGAGCGGGTCATGCACCTGCTCACCGAGCATCTGCAAGCCGCCGCAAATGCCGAGCACCTTGCCGCCATAGCGCAAGTGCCGCGCCACCGCAGTGTCCCAGCCATTGGCGCGCAGATACGCCAAATCACTGCGCACGCTTTTCGAGCCTGGCAGGATGATCAAGTCGGCGGCAGGAATCGCCTGGCCCGGCCCGACGAATTGCAAATCCACCTGCGGGTGCAAACGCAGCGGATCAAAATCGGTGTGATTGCTGATACGCGGCAACACCGGCACCACCACCTTGAGCACGTGGACGGCCTTGTCGATCTGGCGCTGGTCAATGCCGTCTTCGGCTTCCAGGTGCAAGTCCATCACGTACGGCAACACACCCACCACCGGTTTGCCGGTGCGCGCTTCCAGCCAATCCAGCCCCGGCTGCAACAGGGCGATATCGCCGCGAAAGCGGTTGATGATGAAGCCCTTGACCCGCGCCTGTTCCGTCGGCGAAAGCAATTCCAAGGTGCCGACCAAATGCGCAAACACGCCGCCACGGTTGATGTCGGCGATCAACAGCACTGGGCAATCCACCGCCTCGGCAAAGCCCATATTGGCGATGTCATTGGCGCGCAGGTTGATCTCCGCCGGAGAGCCTGCGCCCTCCACCATCACCACGGGGTAGGCCGCGCTCAACCGCGCGTGGGAAGCCAGCACGGCGTGCATCGCGATGGCTTTGTAATCGTGATAGGCCACCGCGTTCATGCTGGTCACGGCGCGGCCATGGATGATCACTTGGGAACCGGTGTCGCTGTCGGGTTTGAGCAGTACCGGGTTCATGTCGGTGTGCGGCGCGAGGTTGGCGGCCTGCGCCTGCACGGCCTGGGCACGGCCGATCTCGCCGCCTTCAGCGGTGACGGCGCTGTTGAGCGCCATGTTCTGAGGCTTGAACGGCGCCACCGCTACGCCCTGGCGTACCAGCCAACGGCACAGCGCGGTCACCAGGGTACTTTTGCCAGCATCGGAGGTGGTGCCCTGCACCATCAGCGTCGTCATGAAGCGTCCTTGTAGGCGGCGAGCGCCGCATCGAGTCGCAGCCAATCCGCCTCGGTGTCGGGCAAACCGAAACGCACACTGCTGTCGTGGACAAACAGGCGCAGCAGAATGCCGCGCTGGGCCATGAATTCGTGCAGCCGTTCGGCGTGGGGGGTGATCAGCCATTGGAACAGGGCGCAGCCGCCGTGGGGTTGAAAGCCATGGCGTTCAAGCAATACAAACAAACGCTGACCGGCTTCGAGGCAACGCGCGCGTTGGTGTGTGTGCCCGGCGGTATCGCGCAGGCACACCTGGCCGAGCACCCGCGTCGGCCCGCTGACGGCCCATGGCCCGAGCTGTTCGGCGAGCAGCTTGAGCAACCTGCGCTCGGCCAGCACAAAGCCCAGCCGCACACCCGCCAGGCCGAAGAACTTGCCGAACGAGCGCAGCACAATCAGACCGACTTGATGGGCGTGGCTCGCCAGGCTCAGTTGCGGGGTGACGTCCATAAACGCTTCGTCCACCACCAGCCAGCCGCCGCGTTCGGCCAGGCGTGAGTGCCAGTCGAGCAGGCGTTGCGGGGTCAGGCTCAGGCCCGTGGGATTATTCGGGTTGACCACCACCAGCACGTCGAGGCTGTCGAGGAAAAAATCGACTTCCTGCTCCTGCACTTCACGCACCACGTACCCGGCGCGGCGCCAGGCCTCGGCGTGTTCGGCATAACAGGGCGACAGCACACCGACCTTGCCGGAGCGCCGCAGCCGCGGCAGCAACTGGATCGCCGCCTGGGAACCCGGCACCGGCAACACATGGGCGGCGCCGTAATACTCGCTGGCGGCCTTTTCCAGGCCGTCATCGGTTTCCGGCAACCGCGCCCAGGCGCGCAGCGGGATCTCGGGGATCGGCCACGGCCAGGGCGCGAGGCCGCTGGACAGGTCAAGCCAGTCGGCCTCGGCAATCCCGTACTGAATCGCTGCCTTACGCAGCCGGCCACCGTGCTCAAGCATAGAATTGCGCCCCCGCGCACAGGATCAGCAGCCACAACCAGACGCCGCGCTGCACCAGTTGCCAGCCACGGTCGATGGAATCGGCATCCGCTGCCGGGCCTTCGCCCAGTGGCGGACGCTGATGCAACTCGCCGTGATAAATCGCCGCGCCGCCCAATTCGACACCCAGCGCACCGGCACCGGCCGCCATCACCGGGCCTGCGTTGGGGCTGTCCCACGTCGGGCCCTGGGTGCGCCAGCATTTAAGTGCCAGGCGGGTTTTGCCCAATACGGCGTAGGTCAACGCCACCAGACGTGCAGGAATATAGTTGAGTACATCGTCGATCTTCGCCGCTGCCCAGCCGAAGCGCTCGAAGCGTTCGTTGCGATACCCCCACATGGCGTCGAGAGTGTTGCTCAGGCGATAAAGGACCACGCCCGGCACGCCGGCAACCACGAACCAGAACAGCGCGGCGAATATCGCATCGCTGCCATTTTCCAGCACCGACTCAGTGGCGGCACGGGCGACTTCGGTGCGGTCCAGTTCGCTGGTCTGGCGGCTGACCAGATAGCTCACGCGTTTACGCGCTTCGTCCAGGTCATCACTGCGCAATGCTTGGGCCACGGGGATCACATGCTCGCCCAGGCTGCGCATGCCGAGGGCGCAGTACAGCGCCAGAATCTCCAGCACCCAACCGATGTACGGCGCCCACGACAAGGCGGTAGCCAGCAGGGTCAGCGGCACCACGGCGATAAACCACGCGGTCACGCCATGGCTGCGCCAGCCACGGCCACCGGTGTTGAAACGTTGCTCGATGCGCCCGGCGAAATTGCCGAACGCCACCAGCGGATGCCAGCGCCTGGGTTCGCCCAGCAGCGCATCCAGCGCCACTGCCGCGACGCACAGCAAGGCCACACTCATTGACTCACTCCCCACACATTTTCATACAACATGTCACTCAGCGGCCGTGGTTCGGTCCAGCCTTCGAGCTGCAACATCGGTGCCGGGTAGAACTGCGCTACCGGGCCCAGACACAGCACGGCGAGGGGTTTCGCGCCGGGCGGCAAACCCAGCAGGTCGGCCAGCGCCTGGGGTTCGAACAACGAAACCCAGCCCATCCCAATGCCCTCGACACGCGCGGCAAGCCACAGGTTCTGAATCGCACAGGACAACGACGCCATGTCCATTTCCGGCAACGTGCGCCGACCGAAAATGTGCCGTTCGCGGTCATCCATCAGCGCCGCCACGAGTACTTCGGCGCAGTCGTTGATGCCCTCGACCTTGAGCTTCATGAACTCATCGGAGCGCTCGCCCAAGGCTTCGGCGGTGCGCACGCGCTCTTCTTCCACCAGCTGTTGAATCTGCCCGCGCAACGCGCGATCGCTGATGCGGATAAAGCGCCACGGCTGCATCAAGCCCACGCTCGGCGCCTGGTGCGCGGCCTGGAGCAGGCGATGCAGTAATTCGGGCGCCACACTGCCGCCGGTGAAGTGGCGCATGTCGCGGCGTTCGGCGATGGCGCGGTAGACGGCGTCGCGGTCGGACTGGGGGAAGGCGTTGTCGGTCATGGCCTCTTCGCGGGCAAGCCCGCTCCCACCTGTTGGATAGTGAACGCTGTCGAGGTGGGCGCTGGCTTGCCTGCGATGGCGCTCTCAGGGCTCGGCGCAAACAATGCGGCCACCGCAGCCGGATTCGACGGAAAATAGAAATGTACGTAGGAAGCAGTCATGCGCCCCTGTCGGAAAACTGCCTCGGCCCCGCGCCCGCCATTCGGGCTGAGGCCACGGGCAATCGGCTGCCACTCGGTACTGGTCAGCGAGTGGTGATAGGTGTGACCACGCAATACACCTTCCGGCAGCTCGACACTTTGCAGCGCCAGCGCCGCGAGTTTCTTTTGCATCACCGCATCGCCTTGTAACAGGCCGACCAGTTCGGCACGGGTGCCATCGACGTCGGTGAGCGAGTCGAGCAGGTAAAGCATGCCGCCACATTCAGCGAGCAAGGGTTTGCCGGCCGCATGGTGGGCACGGATGGCGTCGAGCATCGGGGTGTTTTCCGACAGCGCCTGGTGGTGCAGTTCCGGGTAGCCGCCGGGCAGATAGAGGCTGTCGGCGTCAGGCAATTGGCGATCATGAATCGGTGAGAAGAAGCGCAGTTCGGCGCCCATGGCGCGCAGCAGGTCGAGGCTGGCGCCATACGTGAAGGCGAAGGCTTCGTCACGCGCGATGGCAATACGCACACCGGCGAGCAAGGGCTCGGCCTCGATCACTTGCGGCGCGGCAAAGGTCACCGGTGGCGGCAACGCGACTTCACAGCTGCTGCCCAAGGCTTGGGCGGCGGCGTCCAGGCGTACGTCGAGGTCATTCAGTTCGCTGGCTTGCACCAGGCCCAAATGGCGGCTGGGCAATTCGATCCCGGTTTCACGCGACAGCGCGCCATACCAGCGCAGGCCTTCAGTGAGGCTGCCTTCGAGCAATTGCGCATGGCGCAGGGTGCCGACGCGGTTGGCCAGCACACCGGCGAACGGCAGATCGGGCTGATAGCGCGCCAGGCCCAAGGCCAGCGCGCCGAAAGTCTGGGCCATGGCGGTACCGTCGATTACGCCAAGCACCGGCACGCCGAAATGCCGCGCCAGGTCGGCGCTGGAGGGCGTGCCGTCGAACAGGCCCATCACGCCTTCGATCAGGATAAGGTCGGCCTCGCCCGCCGCTTCCCACAGCAGACGGCGACTTTCCTGCTCGCCCACCATCCACATGTCCAATTGATACACCGGGGCACCGCTGGCGCGCTCGTGGATCATCGGGTCGAGGAAGTCCGGCCCGCATTTGAACACGCGCACTTCGCGCCCCAAATTGCGGTGCAAACGCGCGAGTGCAGCGGTGACGGTGGTTTTGCCCTGGCCGGACGCCGGTGCGGCGATCAAGACAGCCGGGCAATGACGGGGCTGATTCAAAGTTCGACGCCCTTCTGTGCCTTGATGCCGGCCTGGAACGCGTGCTTGAGCATGCCCATGTCGGTGACGGTGTCGCCCAATTCAACCAGTTCAGGCTTGGCGCCACGGCCGGTGACCACCACATGTTGCATTGGCGGGCGGGCTTGCAGGTCGCTGAGTACTTGGTCGAGGTCGAGGTAGCCGTGCTTGAGGGCGATGTTCAGCTCGTCCAGCACCACCATGCCGATGGAAGGGTCTTGCAGCAGTTCACGAGACACCGCCCATGCCGCTTCGGCGGCGGCGATGTCGCGCTGGCGGTCCTGGGTTTCCCAGGTAAAGCCTTCGCCCATGACGTGGAAGCGCACTTGCTCGGGGAAACGGCGGAAGAACAGCTCCTCGCCCGTGCTGTTGCGCCCCTTGATGAACTGCACCACGCCGCATTGCATGCCGTGGCCCATGGCCCGGGCGAGCATGCCAAAGGCCGAGCTGCTCTTGCCTTTGCCGTTGCCGGTCAATACCAGCAGCAATCCGCACTCGTTGGGGGAATTGGCGATGCGCTCGTCGATCACGGCTTTTTTGCGCAACATACGCGCCAGGTGGCGCTCGTCGCGGTCAGGGGAATCAGTCATGGCAGCTCTCCGTTGGGGCTGGACAAAAACGGCGGGCAGGAAAAAGACCAAACAGACAGCCAAGCATCGCCCACCGTGATGCTGTTGGATGATCCAGGCCGGTCTCCGGACTCATGAGTGGCGCTCTTGCGCTTCTCTTTATAAAGCGAGAGAGCGCAGGCCGACGGTGCGCCTTCCCATATCGCGTGCGATACAGTGGCAAAAAGCACCGTTTTCACTCATTTACCGTTGCGGGGGCAGCGCCGGAATTGCGGCAGCACTGTGTACAAGTGCGCTCACTCACCGGCTTCCCTGTTTCACTCTGTCGACCCGCGGGCCACAGAGCACCTGGAACAAGCCGCGAAGGTTAGTGGGTTGGGGGTGGAGCGTCAATTAAAGCTGGCCTTGCACTTGAACCATCGCACCACCGCGCTCCTCTACCCTTACAGGTATTCAGGAGAAAACCATGCATAAAACCAGACTAGCCTTACTCATCATGGTCGCAGGCACCCTCGCCGCCTGCGGAGAAAGCTCTACCCTGCAGGTCTCCGACGGCACCGGGCCCTCGCCCAAGCTGCCGGAGCCGAACAAGACGCTGATCCCCACCGTGAACATCGCCCCGGCGATCGGCTGGCCTGACGGCGCGAAGCCCACGGCGGCGGCAGGCACTCAGGTGGCGGCGTTTGCCGAAGGCCTGGATCACCCGCGCTGGCTGTATGTGTTACCCAACGGTGACGTGCTGGTGGCAGAAACCAACGCACCGCCCAAGCCTGACGATTCCAAGGGCTTACGCGGCTGGGTGATGGAGAAGGTCATGGGCCGCGCCGGCGCCGGTGTGCCGAGCCCGAACCGCATCACGTTGCTGCGCGATGCCGACCACGATGGCGTCGCCGAGACGCGCACGGTGTTCCTGGAGAACCTGAACTCACCGTTCGGCATGGCGCTGGTGGGCAACGACCTGTACGTCGCCGATTCGGACAAGCTGTTGCGTTTCCCTTATCAGCCGGGCGAAACCGCGATCAAGGATGCCGGTACCAAGTTGGTCGACCTGCCCGGCGGCAGCATCAACCACCACTGGACCAAAAACGTGGTGGCCAGCAAAGACGGCAGCAAGCTGTATGTGAGCGTCGGCTCTAACAGCAATGTCGGCGAAAACGGCCTGGACGCAGAACAAGGTCGGGCGGCGATCTGGGAAGTTGACCGCGCCACGGGCCAGCACCGTATTTTCGCCTCGGGCCTGCGCAACCCCAATGGCATGGACTGGGAACCGCAGAGTGGCAAGCTGTGGACGGCGGTGAATGAGCGCGACGAGATCGGCAGCGACCTGGTGCCGGACTACATCACCTCGGTCAAGGATGGGGCGTTTTATGGCTGGCCGTTCAGCTACTACGGGCAGCATGTGGATGTGCGCGTTACCCCGCAAAACCCCGACCTGGTGGCTAAGGCGATCGCGCCGGACTACGCCGTGGGCCCGCACACCGCCTCTTTGGGGCTGACGTTCGCGCAGGGCAGCAAACTGCCGGCGCAGTTCAGCAACGGCGCGTTTATCGGCCAGCACGGTTCGTGGAACCGCAAGCCGCACAGTGGCTACAAGGTGATCTTCGTGCCGTTCGAGGGTGGCCAGCCCAAAGGGCAGCCGGTGGATGTGCTGACCGGGTTCCTCGACAAAGACGAGAAAGCCATGGGCCGGCCGGTAGGCGTGGTGATTGATCAGCAGGGTGACTTGCTGGTGGCGGATGATGTGGGGAACAAGGTGTGGCGGGTGTCGGCGGTTAAGTAGCCAGTTTCAGCGACGCCACAAACAACTGTGGGAGCGGGCTTGCTCGCGAAAGCGGTGGTTCAGTCACCTATGTATCGACTGACACTCCGCCTTCGCGAGCAAGCACGCTCCCACAGTTTGATCGCTGCTTGACTCAGGGGTTACGCGCCAGATCAGCCGGCAACACGCGCTTGGCGCTCAGGTAAGCATTTTGCCAATAAGCCTTGGACAGCGTGTCCAGCTTCACCGTACCGCCGGTCTGTGGCGCATGCACAAAGCGGCCCTCGCCCACGTAGATCCCTGCGTGGCTCACCTGGGAGCCGCCGCCAGTGGCGAAGAACAGCAAATCACCGGTCTGCAGGTTTGCTTCGCTGACATCCTGGGCACGCATCACAATCAGTTCGCGGGTGGTGCGCGGTAAGGAGATGCCCGCCGCGTCACGGTACACAAAACCGATCAAGCCACTGCAATCAAACCCCGAGTCCGGCGTATTGCCGCCCCAGCGATATGGCGTGCCGACCAGGCCCAGCGCGCGAAAAAGCACGTCTTCGGCAGCCGGAGAGAAACTTTGCGTGGAATAGTTGAACACCGGCTTGGGCTTCACGGCTATGGGAACCGGCGGCGGTGGACGGCTTGCGCAGGCGCTGAGGAGCGCGGCGCAAACGAGAAGAATGAGGCGGGCTGAGGTCGACATGGGCAGAACAATCCTGGTCTGGATGCGGCTTTTCGCTGCCGAACGTTGAAAACCAGAACGCGCAAGCAAAGCTCGCGCGAACGGATTACAACAATATCCAGGGATTCTAGCGCTTACACGTCAAACTTCAAGTATCACTTTAACTTTACTTGCTGGCGGTAACCGTGGTCGGGGCCATGGCGAGTGCGCGCTTGGCTTCGATGAAGGTTTTGCTCCAGTAGCTGTCACCGAGGTTGTCGACTCGAACACCGCCACTGCGACGGCTGCTGGAGTGGATAAACTGGTTATCGCCCAAGTAGATACCTGCATGACTGACGCGACCGCGGCCAGCCGTACTAAAGAAAAGCAGATCACCCGGCTTGAGGTTGTTGCGTGCGACCAACGGTGCATCGACGTTGATCATTTCGCGGGTCGAGCGAGGCAAATTCATGCCGGCTTCTTCACGAAACAGGTAGCCGATGAAGCCGCTGCAGTCGAAACCGGCCTCAGAGGTACCGCCGAAACGGTAACGGGTACCGATCAGGGACATGCCGCGTTCGAGGATGCTGTCGGCCAGAACTGGAAGCTGGTAAGGCTTGCTGCCGGCGAAGTCGGCCAGTTCTTTTTCAGTAGCGATCTCTTCCTGGTAAACAGTGGAAGATTGCGATGCTACGAATTTAGCTTGGTTTTGAACCTGAGGATTTTGCTGCTCAGCCACGTTTTGAGTGTGGGTGGCGCAACCAAACAACAGGGTGACGAGTGCGAGAGGCACGAGGGGTGCGAAGCGATTTAGCATGGGCACGACCGTGGCTGATATGTAAAGAAGTCGAGACTATGCCCACTATCACATCGATTTGCAAATTCAATCGTGATCTATGTGACTTCTTGTTTGGACTATGACATCTAAGCCCTTAACACCCTATTCATGCCTTTTGCGTGGCCAAACCGGCTCAAACGCGGGTTTTCTGACGCCTGAAATTTGCCAAAAGCCCCGAAATGACTGGGTTGGCTACCAGCCGAGGGTTTCTTTCAAGAAGGGAATGGTGAGCTTGCGCTGGGCCTGCAAAGAGGCTTGATCGAGCTGTTCAAGCAAATCGAACAACGCGCTCATGCTACGGGTGCCGCGGGTGAGGATAAAGTGCCCGACTTCATCGGTCAGGTGCAGGCCGCGACGCGAGGCACGCAATTGCAGAGCGCGCAATTTGTCTTCGTCGGACAAGGGCCGCATCTGGAAGATCAGCGCCAGCGTCAGGCGCGACTTGAGGTCGGCAAGCTTCACCGGCAGCTCACGCGGTGAGGTGGAGGCGGCAATCAACAAACGCCGGCCACTGTCGCGCAGACGGTTGAACAGGTGAAACAGCGCCTCTTCCCACTCGGCCTTGCCGGCAATCGCCTGCAGGTCATCCAGGCACACCAGCTCGTATTGTTCGAGGTGGTCGAAGATCCCGATACCGCGGTCCATCAATTCGGCCAGCGGCAGGTACACCGCCGGTTCACCCATCTGCTCGAAGCGCAGGCATGCCGCCTGCAACAGGTGGGTACGCCCCACGCCGTGCTTGCCCCACAGATAGATCAGGCTTTCCGTCCACCCGGCGTCGGCTTCGCAGAGCCGCTCGACATAGCCGAGTGCAGCGGCATTGGCGCCTGGGTAGTAATTGATGAAGGTGGCGTCGTCACGCAGACGCACCCCCAAGGGCAGCTGAATCGGTTTCATGCTGACTGAACGGCTCCAAACGAACCGTTAGTGGCCTCTGTGTAAAGTTTGCAAAGTTTATACCCGTGACGCCGGGCGCACAATGCAGCAGACCACAAGCAAAATCAAAGGTTTGCGTTAACTTGGGGTATTTGCGCAAATTGTTTGACGCCCCGCCTCCAGAAACAACAAACCCGGCCTGGGCCGGGTTTGTGACGAAGCGGTTACAGATCCGGGTCTTCGACCCCGGTGTACACATCCGAATCCTTGTACAGATCGTGCACATGGCGCACCAACACCATGATCACCGCCGCCACTGGCAGCGCGAGCAGGATGCCGGTAAAGCCAAACAGCTCGCCACCGGCCAGGATCGCGAAGATCACCGCCACCGGGTGCAAGCCAATCCGGTCGCCGACCAGCAACGGCGTCAGCACCATGCCTTCGAGCGCCTGGCCGACCATAAACACCGCCACGATCCCCAGCATCGGGTACAGGTCGCCGCCGAACTGGAACAGCCCTGCCACCAGCGCAGCGCCGATACCGATCACAAAGCCCATGTACGGCACGATAGCGGCCAAGCCGGCAATCAGGCCGATCAACAAGCCCAGCTCCAGGCCGATCGCCATCAAGCCGCCCGCATAGATGATCCCCAAGGCCAGCATCACCAGCAACTGCCCGCGCACGAACGCGCCGAGGACTTCATGACACTCTTCAGCGAGGGACACGATGCGCTCCTCACGATCACGCGGCAGCAGGCTGCGGATCTTGGCCATCATGATGTCCCAGTCACGCAGCAGGTAAAAAGCCACCACCGGGATCAGCACCAGGTTGGTCAACCAGCCGATCAGCGCCAGGCTCGAAGCCGTGGCCTGGCTGAGCACCACACCGACGATATCGGTGGTCTGGCCCATGTGCTCACTGATCGCAGCCTTGACCTTGTCGAACTTCCAGAAGCCGTCCGCCAGCCCCAGCTTGGTTTGGGCCCACGGCATCGCCGTGTGCTGCAACCAGTCGAGCATCTGCGGCGCCAGTTCATACAGGCGGAACAACTGCTTGGCCAACATCGGCACCAGTACCAGCACCAGCGCGGTGATGATCAACGTGAACAGGGCAAACACCGCCACCACGCCCCAAGTGCGCGACAAGCCGGCTTTTTCCAAGCGATCCACCACGGGATCGAACAGATAGGCGAGCAACAAGGCGACCAGGAACGGCGTCAGGATCGAATGCAGCAAAAACACAAAGACGCACAGCAGGACAATCCCGCCAAGCCACACCCAACGACGCGTATCCGCCATAAACCACTCCATCTGTTATTTGCTTCCCGCTTCTATATAAGAAGGAAGACCACTTACCAACGAAAACGCAGTTGCGCCTGAGGTTCAGGTGCGACAGGCGGTTGAGTGCCATCGGCCACCGGTGGCTGAGCAGGCGCCTCACCCGCAGGCACCTCCGTCAACTTGGCCAGGCTCAACTGAGTACGTAACTGATCGGCGCTGCCATTGACGCGATACACAATGCGATTGCCATCCACGCGTTGCGGCTGGCCACCAAAAGGCTCCAGCAAATGACCCAATGCGGCGTAGCGCTCCAGGGTCATGCCCTGCACTTCAAGCAACTGTTCGGTGCTGACCCCTGGCTTGACGGCAAAGCGTGGCGCCAGCTTTTGGCTGACCGCCAGCATCACGGCATCGGCCACTGCGCCCGTGTCGGCACCCTGGGCGGTGCCCTGTTCGCTCTTGTCGCCCAGCCACAGACGCCATTTGGCCTGCCATTGGCTGCCTTCCTGGCGCGCGTGGACGGCGAGCAATGCGTCGGCGCCGTAGCGTTCAGAGGCGGCGCGCAATGGGGTGGCGTCTGCGCTTTCCAGATTCGGCGCCGTGGCGACGACCTGTTCTTCCAGGTCACCCAGCGGCAGGCGCAATGGCAAGCCACGGTGCTGGGCCGCACGGCGCAGCGCCTGGGCAACGGCCTGACCGTCACCGATCAAGCTGCTGCCCTCGGTGGAATCGTTCAGCCACCAGCCGAGGATCGACGGCCGGTTGCTGCCCCAGAGCGACAGGCCTGCTTCACGCAGGGCGCGGTCGGTGCTGACCGGGTCGAAGTCCACTTGCAGGCTTTCCGGCGGACCGGCGTCGTAGCCGTATTGGCTGATGATTTGTTGCGGGTCTTTGCGAATGGCCGCCAGGCCCGGGCCATCGGCGGCCTTGGCGTCGCCGGTCAGGCGGATCACCAGGGTTTGCACGGCGCGCTGGGTGGCCTGGTCGCGCTCTTGGGGCGACTGGCTGCTCACCGGTTCAAGTACTTGATAAAGACCGTTGAGGGTTTCGGCATGACTCGCCAGGCTGACCAACGACAAGCAGCCTACAAAAAAGAATTTACACAGACGCATGGAAGATTCCCGAACGACAAATTTAGCGGCTGGAACAGACCGCGTGAACTCGGTTAGCGAGGCTGTGACCACAGCGACCGGTAAAACATTCACAGGGTCCCGGTAGTTTTTGTACTGTCATAACGATAGCGGATTCAAGGCTATACCTTAATACGCACCAAAGCAGAGCCGATTAGCATTTTTTTAACCGGCTTTTTCACCTATATGGCCCTGCCCGTCGGCCCGAGGATGGCCGCTGCCCCTCAAGCCTGATAAAATCGCGCGCCTTCGCAGACCGTCAACGGCTGGGCTCTTTTCAAAAGCCCCCGCCCACTCGGTCGTTACCCCTGAATCCCCCCTAAAGGCCTGGATCATGAGCAAGCAACCCTCCCTGAGCTACAAGGACGCCGGTGTAGACATCGACGCCGGTGAAGCATTGGTCGAACGCATCAAGAGCGTCGCCAAGCGCACTGCGCGCCCCGAAGTCATGGGCGGCCTGGGCGGTTTTGGCGCCCTCTGC
The DNA here is from genome assembly GCF_049645325.1 of Pseudomonas sp. Taxonomy (GTDB): domain Bacteria; phylum Pseudomonadota; class Gammaproteobacteria; order Pseudomonadales; family Pseudomonadaceae; genus Aquipseudomonas. Next base: position 20,655 of record NZ_JBARTQ010000046.1, read on the forward strand.
GAAATCCCGGCCGGCTACAAACAGCCTGTGCTGGTGTCCGGCACCGACGGCGTGGGCACCAAGCTGCGCCTGGCCTTGAACCTGAACAAGCACGACAGCATTGGCATCGACCTGGTTGCCATGTGCGTCAACGACCTGGTGGTGTGCGGCGCCGAGCCGTTGTTCTTCCTTGACTACTACGCCACCGGCAAGCTCAACGTCGAGACCGCGACCCAGGTCGTGACCGGCATCGGCGCCGGCTGCGAACTGTCGGGTTGCTCCCTGGTCGGCGGCGAAACCGCTGAAATGCCAGGCATGTACGAAGGCGAAGACTACGACCTGGCCGGCTTCTGCGTTGGCGTGGTGGAAAAATCCGAAATCATCGACGGTTCCAAAGTCGCTGCCGGTGACGCCCTGCTCGCCCTGCCATCGTCCGGCCCACACTCCAACGGCTACTCGCTGATCCGCAAGATCATCGAAGTGTCCGGCGCCGACATCGAGAGCATCCAGCTCGACGGCAAGCCGCTGACCGACCTGTTGATGGCCCCGACGCGCATCTACGTCAAGCCACTGCTCAAGCTGATCAAGGACACTGGCGCTGTAAAAGCCATGGCCCACATCACCGGTGGCGGCCTGCTGGACAACATCCCGCGCGTACTGCCAAAAGGCGCCCAGGCCATCGTCGACGTCGCCAGCTGGACTCGCCCGGCAGTATTCGACTGGCTGCAAGCGCAAGGCAACGTCAACGAGACCGAAATGCACCGCGTGCTGAACTGCGGCGTGGGCATGGTCATCTGCGTGGCTCAAAAGCACGTTGAAACCGCGCTGAATGTACTGCGTGAAGCCGGCGAGCAACCTTGGGTCATCGGCCAGATCGCGACTGCCCCAGAAGGCGCAGCCCAGGTTGAACTGAAGAACCTCAAGGCTCACTGATGCCTGAGACCTGTAATGTCGTGGTGCTGCTGTCCGGCACCGGCAGTAACTTGCAGGCCTTGATCGACAGCACGCGCGCCGGCGACAGCCCGGTGCGCATCGCTGCGGTGATTTCCAACCGCAGCGACGCCTACGGCCTGCAACGCGCCAGGGATGCGGGCATCGAAACCCGCTCGCTGGATCACAAGGCGTTCGAAGGCCGCGAGGCCTTCGATAGCGCCTTGATCGAGCTGATCGACGCCTTCAGCCCCAAACTCGTGGTCCTTGCCGGCTTCATGCGCATTCTCAGCGCTGATTTCGTGCGGCACTACGAAGGACGCCTGCTCAATATTCACCCTTCCCTGCTGCCCAAGTACAAAGGCATGCACACGCACCAGCGCGCACTCGACGCCGGTGACAGTGAGCATGGCTGCAGCGTGCACTTTGTCACCGAGGAACTCGATGGCGGGCCTCTGGTCGTACAGGCAGTGGTTCCGGTAGAGTCAGCAGATTCGGCGCAGACACTTGCGCAACGGGTTCATACCCAGGAACACAGGATTTACCCGCTGGCTGTTCGCTGGTTTGCCGAGGGCCGGTTGATTCTTGGTAAACAGGGTGCATTATTGGACGGTCAGTTACTCGCGGCCAGCGGCCACTTGATTCGAACCTAGGAGATTTTATGCGTCGCGCCTTGCTCTTCGCTTTTGCGCTGTTCGCCTTGCCAGCCGTGCAAGCAGCAGACCTTCACCCTTTCTCCGCCAGTTACACCGCCGACTGGAAACAGTTGCCCATGAGTGGTTCGGCCGAACGCAGCCTGACCAAGAATGAGAATGGCTCCTGGACCTTGAATTTCAAGGCTTCCATGATGATCGCCAGCCTCACCGAGACCAGCGTCATCAACTTCGACAAGGACGCCCTGCAACCGAAGAGCTACACCTTCGAGCGCGGCGGCCTGGGCAAGGCGAAGAAGATCAACCTGGACTTCGACCAGACGGCCAAGAAAGTCACCGGCTTCGAAAACAAGGACCCGGTCAATGTCACCCTCGAAAGTGGCATGCTCGACAAGTCGACCTATCAACTTGCCCTGCAGCGTGACGTCGCCGCCGGCAAGAAAAGCATGAGCTACCGCGTAGTCGAAGGCACCGACGTCGACACCTATGACTTCCGCGTGATCGGCCCGGAAAAGGTCCAGACCAAAGCTGGCGCCATTGACGCCATCAAGGTTGAGCGTGTGCGCGACCCGTCGCAAAGCAAGCGCATCACCCAGATGTGGTTTGCCAAGGACTGGGGCGGCATCCTGGTTGCCCTGCGTCAGGTAGAAACCGACGGCAAGGAATACAACATCATGCTGCTGGACGGCACCGTTGATGGCCAGGCTGTCAAAGGTAGCTGATACGCTGATGTGCTGAAAAAAGAGCCTCGCTGAATGCGGGGCTTTTTTTCGTCTGCAGGTTGTGTGCTGGGCCTGATACCGCCATCGCAGGCAAGCCAGCGCCCACATTGGTATGCATTTTCCCTGTGGAGCTGGCTTGCCTGCGATGACGTCAGCACTGCCGACACAACACTTTAAGCCCCCCAGAACATGAAACTTTTGTCATAAAACTCAGGACCCTGCGACCGAATGTCACGGTTTACGGGGGCTGCAAGACTGTTGCGTTTCCTGCAATGAATAGTTACGTGCAAAATCGGTTTACTTAGCAAGCTAACAAAACATATAACAGAGGCCTGCGACGACTTGCCGCAGATCAACCAGAGATTGGAGCAAGCAGATGACTGTAAAAGTAACTGAACGCGACGATGCACACATGTCCCACGAAGCACTGGGCCATGGGATTCACATCTGGGATGTACATCAACAAGACCAACTGGTCGGCATGTTCCACAACGAGAACGAAGCCCACAATTATAAAAACGAGCTCGAAACTCTCGAAATGAAGCGCCAGGCACAAAGCTCCTGAAACTCTGAAATCGCGTAGACGCCCGGCCCACGCAGCCGGGCCGCCTACACCC
>NZ_JBARTQ010000047.1:0-11558 GCF_049645325.1 Pseudomonas sp.
TCCAGCCAAATGGCTTCTTCCACGGTGGTCGCCGACGACAGGACCTTGGCACCCGTGGCTTTGACGCGGTCGAGCAGGACTTTTTCCGGCAGTCCAAAGTGAAAACTCACCACCTCCGGGCGGAATTCTTCGACCACCTTGCAGGCTGCGTCGTTGAACGGCGCACGGTTGGACACCGGCGTCGGCGCATCGAAGTCAGCACCGAGTTCACGGTAATAGGGTTCGAGCAAATCCTTCCAGCGACCCGCGCGGGCTGGATCATCCTCCGGCGCTTGATGGCAAAAGAAATTGACGTTGATCGGCCGCGGGCTGGCCGCGCGGATAAGGCGCAAGGCTTCGCGAAGTTGCTCGATGCTCAATGCGGCGGCAGGCAACGAACCCAGCGCGCCGGCGTTATTGGCCGCGATGACCATGGCGGTGGTCGTGCCGACGGCCATGGGGGCCTGGATGATGGGCACTTCAATGCCCAGCAGGTCGAGAAGGCGGGTGTCTGGCCAGGTGCTCATGGATGCGTCTCCAGCGTTAATAAGACTGTGCGCTGTTTTTAGCAGGGCCATCGGCACCCGGCCACTCTGTTTTATTCACTGGACGAAGGCGTGGTTTCGTGCAGCGTCATCAGTCGATGGCAGCCCCCAGCACGGCATGGATACGCTCGGCGATATGCGCCGCGTGGGTTTCCAGTGCGAAGTGGCCGGTGTCCAGCAACTCGACCACGGCGTTGGCGTTATCGCCTGTGTAGGCATGGGCGCCGGGCGGGATGAAGAACGGATCGTTCTGGCCCCAGATCACCAGTGTCGGCACTTGGGTGGCCTTGAAAAAGGCCTGGAAGGCCGGGTACAGCGTGAGGTTGTTGCGATAGTCGAGGAACAGGTCCAACTGGATCTCGTCATTGCCAGGGCGCTGCATCAACAGCACGTCGAGCATATAGGACTCGGGTGCAATTAATTCCGGCTGATTCACGCCGTGCAGGTACTGATACCGGGTGCCTTCCAGGCTGATTACTGCGTTGCGAATCACCTCGCGGTTGGCCTGGCTCGGTTCGGCCCAATACGCACGAATTGGCGACCACGCGTCCCCAAGCCCTTCCAGGTACGCATTGCCGTTTTGCGAGACCAATGCGCTGACCCGTTGCGGGTGTGCCACCGCCAGGCGCAGGCCCACCGGGGCGCCGTAATCGAAGACGTACAAGGCGTAGCGCGTCAGCTTGAGGGCATCGACGAAGTGCCCGACGGTAATCGCCAGGTTATCGAAGCTGTAGTGGTACTCACGTTCGGCAGGCACCTCGGTGAAACCGAAGCCTGGCAGATCCGGTGCAATAACCCTAAAGCGGGTGGCCAGCAGCGGGATCAGATCGCGGTACATGTGCGATGAACTGGGGAAGCCATGCAGCAACAGCATGACGGGGGCCGCAGGGTCACCGGCTTCACGGTAGAACATCCGCACGCCATCGACTTCGACGTGGTGGTAGCGAACGACTGGAGCTGGGAAAGACATGATGAGCGCACCTTTTTGTAACTTGATTGATGTGATTTACGGGTTACTTGTTTTCAAAAGCTGCGCTCAAAAATGTAACCTGTCAACGTTATTATTCGGGTTAGCTATTCTCGCGTAGTAACTGTTCATCAAGAAAAATAGCGGTTACCATGCCGTCGGTATTCAAGAGGAAAAATCATGGTCGCGTCTGCATCTCCTGCCCCGTTGGAACCCCCTGTACTGGCCGATGACCCGGTGCTGGACATGCTCAATACCCTGGCGAATATCGACGGCGTGCCGTTGGATTTCTGGCAGGCCGATGCCGACGTCGAACGCTGGCTGGTGCGCCTGGAGTGGGTACAGGAGGGAAGCGTTCCTGCGTTTGAAACGGGCGCCTTGCTTGGCACTGCCAGGGCCTTGCGGGAAGTGATTCGTGAACTGGTGGCCGCGCGCAAGGCCGGCGAGCCCGGCGACCCCACCGCGCTCAATGGCTTTTTGCGCAAGGCGGTCAGCCATCCGCAACTGGTCTGGCCGGCTTCTGGTGCACCTCAATTGGAACGCCAGCGCAAACAGCAGACCCCGGAACAATTTTTGTCGCCGATTGCTGAAGCAGCGGCTAATTTATTGGTGGGCGCCGATTTCAATCTGATCCGCCGCTGTGAGCACCCGGACTGCATCCTGTGGTTTTATGATCGGACCAAGGCCCACAAGCGCCGCTGGTGCAGCATGGCGTTGTGTGGCAATCGCCATAAAGTCGCCGAGTTTCGCAAACGCAAATTGAAGCTTTAAAGGAGAGGGCTTTGCACACTATTAAGGAACAGCGAGTGGCGGCGACCCGGGTCTGCGGAGTGAAGGTGCGCACGCGCAATGCCGATGAGAGGCAGCCTTCGAGCGCGAAAATCGGCCCGATGTGGCAGCAGTTTTTCGCTGAAGGCTTCTACGAGAAGATCCCGGGCAAGCAGCCCGAGTCGCCGGTCTATGGGGTTTACAGCGGCTACGAGTCGGATGCGCACGGCCTGTTCGATGTGACGGCAGGCGTTTCGACCCCTTCGCCGGCGCAAGGCTTTGACAGTGTGGTGATCGAGCCCGGGCGCTATCTGGTGTTTGAGGCCCATGGGCCGATGCCGGATGCAATCATCGATGCCTGGGAGCGGGTCTGGGTGTATTTCGAGCAGCCGGGTGTCGAGGCGCGTGCGTTTGTCACCGATTTCGAGGTGTATCAGGCCGACAATCAGGCGCTGATCTACATCGGTATCCGCTAGGCGCTGGTTTCCCGCTCGAGCAACTGCCGCTTGCGCTCTACGCCCCAGCGGTAGCCCGAGAGTTCGCCATTACTGCGCACCACCCGATGGCAGGGAATGGCCACGGCCAAGCTGTTGGCACCGCAGGCCTGGGCCACGGCGCGAAAGGCCTTGGGGGCACCGATTTGCGCGGCAATCTGCGCATAACTGGCAGTGCTGCCCACCGGAATGTCGCGTAATGCCTGCCATACGCGCTCCTGAAAGGCCGTGCCGCGCAGGTCCAGGGGCAAATCCAGCCCCAGGGCGGGCGCTTCGATAAAGCCCACGACCTGGGCGATCAATTGCTCGAAACTCCGGTCCGCCCCCACCAGCTCGGCCTTGGGAAACTGGTCCTGCAGGTCGCGCACCAGCACGTCCGGATCATCCCCCAGCAGAATCGCGCAAACCCCGCGCTGACTCTGGGCCACCAGGATCGCCCCTAATGAACACTGGCCGACGGCAAAACGAATCTGGCTATTGGCGCCGCCATCCTTGTAATCGCTGGGCTTCATGCCGAGCAGGCGATCGGCAGACTCGTAGAAGCGGCTGTTGGAGTTGAAGCCTGCGTCATACAGCGCATCTGTCACCGACTGCGAACCTTTGAGGCTATCGCGGACCTTGCGGGAGCGAAGGGCGCTGGCGTAGCCCTTGGGCGTCAGGCCGGTGACGGATTTGAAGACCCGGTGAAAATGGAAGGTGCTCAGCCCGGCGTCGCGCGCGAGCAGGTCGAGGCTGGGCGGCGTCTCGGCCTGTTCTATTTGCCGGCAGGCGTGGGCGACCAGGCGCGCATGGTGTGCGGCCAATTGGGTCTGGTCGCCGGCAGCGCGTTTGCTCGGGCGATAACCGGCGGCCTCGGCTTGTGCCGGGGTGTCGAAGAATTCAATGTTTTGCGCGCGCGGCAAACGCGAGGCGCTGCTGGGGCGGCAGTACACGCCGGTGGTTTTGACGCCGTAGACGAACAGCGCGTCTGCCTTGACGTCGCGGGCGACGATGGCGGCCCAGCGGGGATCTTGTTCGTTGCTCATGGCCTGCACTCTGGACGGTTCACGGGCAGATTAGCGGTGCCGATGGCCGCTGGCACTCTGAAGCTTGCGGTCAAATTAACCGGCGGTGCGAAACGTCAGGTTGATACGTTGCGGGCCCATGACCGGGTGGACGCCGTCCTTGATGGGCATTACCCCATGAAAGCGCAGGCGATCGACGCCGCCCCAGACCACGACGTCGCCGTGAAACAGTGAAATCTTTTGTGTCTTGTCACTACGCTCATGGCCGCCGAACAGGAATATCGCCGGCAGCCCAAGAGACACCGACACCACGGGGGCGCTGTACCTGCGTTCGTTTTTGTCCTGATGCAGGGACATCTTCGCCCCAGGCACGTAGCGGTTGATCAGGCAGGCGTCCGGGGAGAAACCGGGGAAGCCGCCTTCCTTTGCGGCCAGCACCGCCAGTTGCCGCAGGGTCTCAGGCATTGTCGGCCAAGGCTGCTGGCTGCGTGGGTCAAGGGGGCTGTAACGGTAACCGGCGCTGTCCGTCGTCCAGCCCAGCGCGCCGCAGCTGCTCAAGGCCGCCGACATGGTGAAGCCGCCGGGCGTGACCATCTGCCGAAACGGCGATTGGGCCAGGACACGGCGCAGTTCAGGCAGAAGACGATCAAGCCAGGGCAGGGCGAAGGCGCGAAGTACGTAGGACTCTTCGCCAATCTGTTCGCGCCGGGGAGGCTGCTGCAGGGCAGCATCGGCGAACAAATCAGCCGTCGGGCCGTGCATGGCTTACAGTGCCTTGCTCACAGTGATGTCGGTGATTTCGTCGCTGTCATCGTGGATTTTCGCCAAGGCTTGCTTGGCTTCTTCCAGGCTGTTGCTGTGCAATTGCGCGAATTCGAAGCGGCGTTCGCCGTTGAGCTTGTACTTGATGACGTATTTGGTCGTGGTGGTCACAGCTATTTTCCTGTCGAGAGTTCGGATCAGCTCAGTTTGGTGCTGGTACGACGAACGATGCGGATCTTGTGCGAAAGCGCAGGTTTGCGGGTAACGCTGATGGCGCGGCGTGTGACCACGTCCAGGGTAATGTTCCAGAAACCGGTACTCGGCGCAGTGATTTTCGCCGGGAACGTGTCGAACGCGCCGCCGTGGTAGGTGTGGCGACCGCCGTTTTTGAAGCTGCGAAAGTTCGCATCGCTCATCAGGCGAATGTTGCAGGTCTGCGAACATTCGATGACAACGATGTCGCCCTCGTTGAGGTGCTCGCGCTGGTGGATGTATTTCATGGGGTGTCTCCAGAAGGGCTTTTTCTGAAAAATCAGAACGATACGTAGGTTAAGATGGAGTTTATCAGCCCCAGCGCGTTTATTATCGCGCCGTCGTCGACGACATCGACAATTAAAAACAGTTTTTTACCGAGTTTTCAGAGATAAATCCTACATGGACGGGAGAAAATTACTCCCGGTGCTGTCGTAGGATCTTTATCGGAGGTTTAAGTATGAAGTGGAGTGTGTTGGTTCTGGCCTTGGCGTTGGGTGGGTGTGCGTCGGTTGCAGATATCAAGCAGACCCCGCCCACCTTGGTGGTCATCTCAGGGAAAAAGCCACAGGAGTACGCCGCGTGCCTGGTGCACAAACTTGCCGCAACACGCCGCCCGCCGCAGATCGAGCCGCATAAGGACGGTGTGCAGGTGATTGTTCCGCAGAAATTCTCGGCTGACCCTTCGGCGATCTTCGAAATTGAAGAGCGCTCCAGTGGCAGCAGCATCAAGCTCTATGAAAGCATGTCCAACGTGCCAATCCGCCCGGGCGATGTGAAGAAGGCCGGGGAGGATTGCATTTCCGGTTAAGCCCTCAAGGTTTCTCTCGCGCACTCGAATCCGATAAAAAGCCTGACCCTGCGATTGCCGGGTCAGGCTTTTTTTTGCCATTGGCGTAATGGTGTAAAATGCAAAAATGCCGCGCAAACCTTGGGTTTGCGCGGCATTTGTCTTTATATGGAAAGTGCTCATGAAACGTGAAGATGTCAAAGCCCGCTACGTCGAGGGTCAAATCTCGGCGACCCATGTGATCCAGAACCCGGCCGATTTGGGTGAGTGGATCGTATTTTTCAAGAAGAGCGAAGGGCGCAGTTATTTCCTGGTGGACGAGCAGGATGAGGTCGAGTCCTTTCCACGGCTGGATGACTTGATCGAGCTACTGCGCAGCCTCGGCATCAAGTTCGCCGAAATTCATCTGTAGGCCAGCGGCTTATTTGCAGACAACCACTACGCTGCGGCTCTTGAAGTTGCCTACATCTTTACCCAGGGTCTTTTCATCTTCTTTCAGCGACGGCGTACCTTCGGTGCCGACGATACGATAGCCGGTGCCCGCGCACGAGGCGTCAGCTTTTTCGTAGCAGCTGGCCCACGAATTGGCTTCGCCCGAGCAGTCGATGGTCAGCCCTTGCTCGCCATTTTTCAGGAGCGTGTCGGAGGTGGTGGTGCAGCCGGTGATCAGCACGAGTGCTGCGGTCAGTGCCAGAATCTTGTTCATGGTGGGGGTCGTCGTCGAGGGTGTTGGAGGGGCGCTGACACTGTCGTGGGGCGTTGGCAGCAGATTATAGCGAACTGCCACCTAGGTACACACAAACACAAAAAAGCCCCGTCAAGCGGGGCCTTTTGCGCGGGACCTTGGGGCTTATTTGCCTTTTGGTCGTTTGCTCGACGCATGGCCGGCTTCATCCACGAACACTTCAGCTACGGCGGTAGCCTGCTGTTCAGTCGAGAATGCCCCGGCGACGCTGTCCCCGTGGAAGTTGATCAAGTGCCAGCCATCCGCTCGCTGCGTGATCAGGTAGCCGTTTACGCCTTTGGGTTCTGACATCTATCAATCTCGTGGTGTGGTTCAAGCGCGCCATGATAGCGCCAAATGCCCATGGGGCGCGCAAGTTGTTGCAGGTCAGTGCCTTGTGTTGGAAAGCGTGCTAAAACCATTGAGGCCCTTTGATACAGGGGGCAATGGTGTTTGTTGCCATACCGTTGATACAGCCGTTCGCAGGATCAGCGGAACTTACGCCGACATTTTTTCTCTATGATGACATCGCAACGCCAGCAGGACCCCATTGTAAGGTGACTGCGGCCTGATTAGACTGCGCCGAATTCCGTACGCACAGCCCTTTGTAAGGACTCATATGATCAAGAAATGCTTGTTCCCAGCAGCCGGTTACGGCACTCGCTTCTTGCCAGCGACCAAAGCCATGCCCAAAGAGATGCTGCCGGTGGTGAACAAGCCACTGATTCAGTACGGCGTCGAAGAGGCACTGGATGCCGGTCTGAACGAAATCTCCATCGTCACCGGCCGCGGTAAACGCGCGCTGGAAGACCACTTCGACATCAGCTACGAGCTGGAAAACCAGATCAAGGGCACCGACAAGGAAAAATACCTGGTTGGTATCCGCAAACTGCTCGACGAGTGCTCGTTCTCCTACACCCGTCAAACGCAGATGAAAGGCCTTGGCCACGCGATCCTGACCGGCCGCCCACTGATCGGTGACGAACCGTTCGCTGTGGTACTGGCGGATGACCTGTGCGTCAACCTGGAAGGCGACGGCGTGCTGACCCAGATGGTCAAGCTGTACCAGAAATACCGTTGCACCATCGTCGCGGTTCAAGAGGTTGACCCTCAGGAAACCAACAAGTACGGCGTGATCGCCGGTGACGACATCGGTGATGGCCTGATTCGTGTACGTGACATGGTTGAAAAACCAGCGCCGGAAGATGCACCGTCGAACCTGGCAATCATTGGCCGTTACATCCTGACGCCGGACATCTTCAAGTTGATCGAAGAAACCGAGCCAGGCAAAGGCGGCGAAATCCAGATCACCGACGCATTGCTCAAGCAAGCCAAAGACGGTTGCGTGATTGCCTACAAATTCAAAGGTCGCCGTTTCGACTGCGGAGGCGCTGAAGGCTACATCGAGGCAACAAACTTCTGCTACGAGCACTTCTACAAGACTGGCAAGGCTTACTGATCCACGCTGGCCTGACCTGTTTTGAGAGAAAGCCACCTTCGGGTGGCTTTTTCGTTTTTCAGCCCCATCTAAGTCGGTATGCTGATGTCCTGCCGAGGAGAGTGAAATGGCCTACGATTTTGACCTGTATGTAATTGGCGCCGGTTCCGGCGGTGTTCGCGCAGCGCGCTTTGCTGCAGGCTTTGGTGCCAAAGTGGCGGTAGCGGAAAGCCGCTATCTGGGCGGCACCTGCGTAAACGTGGGCTGCGTGCCGAAAAAGCTGCTGGTGTATGGCGCGCATTTCGCCGAAGACTTTGAGCAAGCGAGCGGCTTTGGCTGGTCGTTGGGTGAGGCGAACTTTGATTGGGCGACGTTGATCGCCAACAAGGACCGCGAAATCAATCGCCTCAATGGCATCTACCGCAACCTGCTGGTCAACAGCGGCGTGACCTTGCACGAAGGGCACGCGCGGTTGGTTGATCCGCATCAGGTGGAAATCAATGGCGAGCGTTTTACCGCCAAACACATCCTGATCGCCACCGGCGGCTGGCCACAGATTCCGGAGATTCCGGGGCGTGAACACGCCATCGGCTCCAACGAGGCATTCTTCCTGAAAGAACTGCCCAAACGTGTACTGGTGGTGGGCGGCGGTTACATCGCGGTTGAGTTCGCGGGAATTTTCCACGGCCTGGGCGCACAGACCACGCTGCTGTATCGCGGCGACTTGTTCCTGCGCGGTTTTGACGGTTCGGTGCGCACTCACCTGAAGGAAGAGCTGACCAAGCGAGGCCTGGACCTGCAATTCAACGCCGACATCGAGCGCATCGAAAAACTGGCGGACGGCAGCCTCAAGGCCACGCTCAAAGACGGTCGCGTGCTGGAGGCCGATTGCGTGTTCTACGCCACGGGCCGCCGCCCGATGCTGGACAACCTTGGCCTGGAGAACACTGGCGTCAAGCTGGATGAGCGTGGTTTCGTCGAAGTGAATGAGCTGTACCAGACCGCCGAAGCGTCGATCCTGGCCATCGGTGACGTGATCGGCCGTGTGCAACTGACGCCTGTCGCCCTGGCTGAAGGCATGGCGGTGGCGCGGCGCTTGTTCAAACCAGAACAGTACCGTCCCGTCGATTACGCAATGATCCCGACGGCGGTGTTCAGCCTGCCGAATATCGGCACGGTGGGCCTTACGGAAGAAGAGGCGAAGAAGAACGGCCACACGGTGCAGATCTTCGAAAGCCGCTTCCGCCCGATGAAGCTGACCCTGACCGAGTGCCAGGAAAAAACCCTGATGAAGCTGGTCGTCGACGCTGACACCGACAAAGTGCTCGGCTGCCACATGGTCGGCCCGGACGCCGGCGAGATCGTGCAAGGCCTGGCGATCGCGCTCAAGGCGGGCGCGACCAAACAGCATTTCGACGAAACCATCGGCGTGCATCCCACGGCGGCCGAAGAGTTCGTCACCATGCGCACGCCAGTGGCTGGCTGATCAGGCGGGCGGGGCTGCTTCCGGCGTCGCTGCAACGGCGGCCGCCAGGCGCAATGCCTCGATGCTCGACTGGGCCTTGATCAGGTCCAGTTCGAGTGCCTTGTTTGCCTGCTGATGGGTGGCCAGCGCCGCTTGCTGTGCCTGGCTTTCCAGCACGGCAACGCGCAAACGCTCCTGAAGCAGGGTGCGTTCGCTGTCCACTTGGCTGACCTTCTCGCTCAACGTGAGCTGCTCGGCCTGGGCTTTGCGGTGCTGTTCCAGCGCCGCCGCCAATTCCTTCGCTGTCACTCGGTGTTCAATCAATAACCGCTCATTGTCGCGGTGCAACTGAGTGATCTCGTCCTGACGCACCATCGCGCTTTGCTGCGCTTGGCGCAGTTGCGCCTGAACCTGTTGCAGCTGCCCTTCGTGGCGCTGGTGTTCCTGCTCGCGCTGCTCCTTGACCGCGTTGCGGTAATGCTCAAGCGCATCGCGCGCATGCAGGTGCTTGTCTTCCAGCGAACGAATCTGCTCGTCCTTGTCGTTGATGCGTAATTCGTAATCGCTGCACGCCTGGCTCAGCCCGGCGTTACGGGTTTGCTCGGTCTGCAGGCTGGTGCTGGCGGTTTGCAGCGCCGCACTTTCTTCTGCGAGCGCAGCGCCCTGAATATCAAATTGCTGCTTCAGCTGACTCTGCGCCTCTTGCAGGGCTTCTACCTGGGCGAGCAGGGCGGCTTTTTGCTGCTGGAACTGCGCCAGCGCCAAGTCGATTGGCTCTTGGGCCTTCTCCTTCAGGCGCTGGGCCAAGCGTGCGACCAACTCACCAAGCTCGTCATCAATCGGCGCTTCGGTGATGGTCAGCCGGGTTTCGCTGTCGTCCAACTCCTTCAAATAGCGATGAATGGTGGTTTTTGAGCCGGTATTGCCCATCTCGATGCGTACCGCGTCGATGCTGGGGTTTTCGCCGCGGGCCAGGATCGCCAGGCGTGCCGTCTGAACTACTGCTTTATTTATGCCGCCGCGAGCCATGGGGTCTCCGTCGATTTCGTACTGTGGTACAGGGTATGTATTTACATACTGTAACACGAATAAAAACAGGTTTAAATTCGCGGATAAACAGATGGGATATTGGCGTATTATCCCGTGTGAAGGCCGTTTCAATCCCCGATACACGCCACAGCAGTACGAATGAGCCCCTCATGAGCGATCTGGACCGTTACCTCAATGCCGCCACCCGCGATAACACGCGGCGCAGTTACCGTGCGGCCATCGAGCACTTCGAAGTGAGTTGGGGCGGGTTCCTGCCAGCGACCAGCGACGCCGTTGCGCGTTATCTGGTGGCACATGCGGGTGTGTTGGCCGTCAACACTTTGAAGCTGCGGTTGTCGGCGCTGGCGCAGTGGCACACCAGCCAAGGGTTCCCAGACCCGACCAAGGCGCCTGTGGTGCGTAAAGTGCTCAAGGGCATACGTGCGGTGCACCCGGCGCGGGAGAAACAGGCCGAGCCCTTGCAACTCCAGCACCTCGAACAGGTGGTCGCCTCACTGGCAGCGGAGGCGCAAGAGGCGGGGAAGGCACAGGACCAGCCCCGATTACTGCGCGCCAAACGCGACACGGCACTGATCCTGCTGGGGTTCTGGCGTGGGTTTCGCAGCGATGAATTGTGTCGCCTGGAGATTCAGCACGTGCAAGCCGTGCCGGGCGCCGGTATCAGCCTGTATTTACCACGCAGTAAAAGCGACCGTGACAACCTCGGCAAAACCTACCAGACCCCAGCCCTGTTGCGCCTTTGCCCGGTGCAGGCCTACAGCGAGTGGCTCAGCGTGTCCGCCCTGGTGCGCGGGCCGGTGTTTCGCGGCATTGACCGCTGGGGCAACCTGGGCGAGGAGGGCTTGCACGCCAACAGTGTGATCCCGTTGCTGCGCCAGGCGCTGGAGCGCGCCGGCATCCCAGCCGACCTTTACACCAGCCACTCCCTGCGCCGCGGTTTTGCGACCTGGGCCCATCGCAGCGGCTGGGATTTGAAGTCGCTGATGAGTTACGTCGGCTGGAGCGACATGAAATCCGCCATGCGCTATGTTGAAGCGACGCCCTTTCTGGGCATGACCTTGGCGAACCCGCCGTTGATTTGAGATTTCTTCTATTAATACAGTTACCTGATAGGGAAAACCAATCGTCAGCATCAGGTTTGCCAATGAGCCATCGCCGGAAAGAGTCGGTAGGATTCACCCCATCAACTTCTTAACCCTGACGGAGAGTCAACGATGCCTATCATCAACAGCCACGTAAAACCGTTCAAAGCTACCGCTTACAAAAACGGCAACTTCGTAGACGTGTCGGACGCTGACCTGAAAGGCAAATGGTCCGTAG
>NZ_JBARTQ010000048.1:0-4610 GCF_049645325.1 Pseudomonas sp.
ATCTGTGACTGACAGACCGCTTTCGCGAGCAAGCCCGCTCCCACATTTTGACTGCATTTCAAGTCCGGATGACGGGCGCCCGCGCCCAATCAATCTCCCCCGCCGGCATCGGCCGCCCAAACCAATACCCCTGGCCCATGTCGCATTCCTGCTCCAACAGGAACCGCGCCTGCTCGACTTGCTCGATGCCTTCGGCGTGCACCTGCATGCCCATGCTTTTCGCCAGGGCGATCACCACGCGCACAATCGCGGCGTCGTCTTCATCCCAGGGCAAGCCGGCGACAAAGCCCTGGTCGATCTTGAGCTTCTGCACCGGCAGGCGTTTAAGGCGCAGCAATGAAGAGTAACCGGTGCCGAAGTCGTCGATGGCCAGGCGCAGGCCCAGTTCGCGCAGGCGGTGCAGTTGCTCAAGGGCGACTTCGGGGTCATCCATCACCGCACTTTCCGTGACTTCCAGCTCCAGAAACGCCGGATCAAGGCCGGTGGTATGCAGCACGTGGGCGACTTGCTCATACAACTCCCGCCGGGCAAACAGCCGGCTGGAGACATTCACCGCAATAAAATTCAGCGGCGCGCCCTCGGCCAGCCATTGGCACATTTGCCGGCAGGCCTGATTCATGACCCAGGCGTCGATGTCGGCAATCAGCCCGGTGCGCTCGGCGATCGGGATAAATTCGCCCGGCGGCACCAGGCCGCGCTCCGGGTGTTGCCAGCGCACCAGGGCTTCGACGCCGATCAGGCGACTGCCTTGCAGGTCGTGCACCGGCTGGTAATAGACGCGCAGCTCCTGCTGGTCGAGGGCGCGACGCAATTCGCCGGCGATTTCCACACGGTGTTGGGCGTGGGCGGTCAGCTCTTCGGTGTACAGCGCATACCCTTCGCGGCCGGCGCTCTTGGCCTTGAACAGCGCGGAATCGGCGTTGCGCAACAGTTGCTCGGCGCTCAGCGCATCGCTGGGAAACAGGCTGATGCCGATACTGGCGCTGATAAACAGCTGATGGCCGTCGAAGATAAACGGCTGCTTCATGGCATCAAGCACGCGTTGGGCCAGGGCGGCTGCCTGCACCACCTGTGGACAACTTTCCGCCAGCACGGCGAACTCGTCCCCGCCCAGGCGCGCCAGGGTCACGCCGGGGCCGAACAGGCCCTTGAGGCGCTCGCCGACGGTCTTGAGCAACTGGTCGCCGACGTTGTGGCCCAGGCTGTCGTTGATGATCTTGAAGTGGTCCAGGTCCAGCAGCAGCAAGGCGCACCCGCGCTTGTGCACTTGTGCCGAGGCCAGCGCCTGCTCGGCGCGGTCGGTGAACAGCAGGCGGTTGGGCAGGTCGGTCAGCGGGTCGTGGTGGGCGAGGTGCGCCAGTTCGTGCTCCGAATCCTTGATGGCGCTGATATCGGAAAACACCGCCACATAATGGCTGACCTGGCCATGGTCATCGTGAATCACGCGGATGGTTTGCCACTGTGGATAAATTTCGCCGCTTTTACGCCGGTTCCAGATTTCACCGCTCCATTCGCCGGTGCGCTCAAGGGTCTGGAACATCTGCTGGTAAAAATTCGACGAATGGCGCCCCGATTTGAACAGGCTAGGCCGCTCGCCCATCACATCTTCGCGGCTGTAGCCGGTGATCTCCATGAAGGCCCGGTTGACGTGCACGATCAGGCCCTTGGCGTCGGTGACCAATACGCCTTCGCGGGTGCAGTCGAACACGGCGGCGGCCTGTTGCAGGCGCTCGCGGTTTTCCTTCAAGGGTTGCTGCAGTTGGTGGGTGCGGGCAAAACGGGCGCACATCAGGTAAATCGCCACGGCACTGATGGCCACCCAGACGTAGCCGCGCACTTGCAGCCAGCGCTCCAGGTCCCTCGGCTCATCGAGAAAGTTGATCAATAGGGAGTGACTGAGCTGGAGCCAGGCAATGGAAACCAGCAGGTATACCAGCCCCGCACGCAGGGCACCTCGGTATGAAAACAGCATATGGTCAGCAATCCTTACCCAAAAAACAAAATCGCCCTACAAAGGCTGCGGATTATAGAATAAGAAACATCCAGTCACTCCTATCTGAAAGGGCGGCTGGTTTTCTTTGTAGGCTTAGTGATAATGCGTGAGCTGTTTTTTTCTTTATCTGAGGGCCATACAGCCTATGTGGTACAACGGTTTTCTTGACCTGTCAGCCTGGCAACTGGTGGCAGTCACGCTGTTGATGACCCACGTGACCATTGTTGGGGTCACCGTCTATCTGCACCGTTATTCAGCCCATCGCTCCCTGGAGCTCAATGCCGGCCTGAAACACTTCTTCCGCTTCTGGCTGTGGCTGACCACGGCGCAGAACACCCGCGAGTGGACCGCCATCCACCGCAAACACCACGCCAAGTGCGAAACCGTCGATGACCCGCACAGCCCGGTCATCAAGGGTTTGTCCACTGTGCTGCGCAAAGGCGCCGAGCTGTACCGCGCCGAGGCCGAAAACCCCGAGACGCTGCGCATCTACGGCAAGAACTGCCCGGATGACTGGATCGAACGCAAAATCTACACGCCCTACCCGCTGCTGGGCGTGGCGATCATGGGCGTTATCGACCTGATGCTGTTCGGCACCATCGGCATCACCATCTGGGCGATCCAGATGATGTGGATTCCGTTCTGGGCCGCCGGCGTGATCAATGGCCTGGGCCATGCGGTGGGCTATCGCAACTTCGAATGCCGCGATGCGGCGACCAACCTGGTGCCGTGGGGCATCATTGTTGGCGGCGAAGAACTGCACAACAATCACCATACCTACCCCAACTCCGCCAAATTGTCGGTGAAGAAATGGGAATTCGACCTGGGCTGGGCGTGGATCAAAGTGTTCAGCTTCCTGCGCCTGGCCAAGGTGCAGCGCGTAGCACCTATCGCGCACCGCGTGGAGGGCAAGGGCCACCTGGACATGGACACCGCCATGGCGATCCTCAACAACCGCTTCCAGATCATGGCCCAGTACCGCAAGTTGGTCATTGGCCCACTGGTCAAGCAGGAGCTGGAGAAGGTCGATCATTCGGTGCGCCACCAGTTCCACCGCGCCAAGCGCCTGCTGTCGCGGGAAACCAGCCTGCTGGATGACCGTCATCACGTTCGCATCCAGAGCCTGCTGGAACACAGCCAGGCCCTGAAAGTGATCTACGAGAAGCGTCTGGCATTGCAGCAGATCTGGCTCAAGACCAGTTCCAACGGCCACGACATGCTGGCGGCGATCAAGGAATGGGTGCATGAAGCCGAGGCCAGCGGCATTCAGTCCCTGCGCGATTTTGCCCACCAGTTGAAGACCTATTCGCTGCGTCCTGCAGCTGTCTGACCGGCTGTTCACAGCCCTCTCGTGAAGAGAGGGCTTGCCCCGTCATTTGGCTTGCCACTGCTTTCTGACGTCATTTCTTAGTCGTCCCGTTCACGGAACTTCACCGCAAATCGCCTCTCTCAATGAACACTTCGCCATCATGGTGGCCCTTGTAGTGACCGCTGTTCCATCCTGCGGCGCGCCCAGAGAGAGTTGTGCCGATGGTTCACGAAAAGCCCTACGTAACCGAAGCCCCCACTGCCGAGCATCCCCGCCCGGCGGCGGCGGCCACCCTGTTGGCGCTGGTGCATGCCCAAGGTGAAGTCGAGCGGCTGAGTGAGCGCGAGCAACTGCTGAGCTCGCTGCTGGTGAGCGTGAATGCCGTGCTGTGGGCCATCGACTGGGAAACGCGCCGCGTGCTCTACGTGAGCCCGGCCTATGAGCGAGTGTTCGGCCGTCCGGCAGCTTTACTGCTCGCCGACCACCGCGAATGGCGCAACAGCATTCACCCCGAAGACCTCGACTACGCCGAACACAGCCTCGCCCGCGTGCTGGAACAGGGCGCTGTGGAAGACCGCGAGTACCGCATCATCACCGCCGACGGGCAGATCCGCTGGCTGAGTGACAAGTGCTACATCAACCAGCAGGTCGAGCCCGGTGAACCGGTGATCGTGGTCGGCATGGCCGAAGACATCACTGAAAAGAAGCAGATGGAACTGGAGCTGCACCGCCTGGCGACCACCGACGTACTGACCCAGAGCAGCAACCGCCGGCACTTTTTCGAATGCGCCAACCAGGCGTTCGACAGCGCCTGTGCCCAAGGCGCGCCGCTGGCGTTCCTGTTGCTGGACATCGATGACTTCAAGGACGTCAACGACACCTACGGCCACCTGGAGGGTGATCAGGTGTTGCGGCGCATTGCCGAGAGCGGTCGAACCGTATTACGCCGTGGCGACCTGTTCGGGCGCATTGGCGGCGAAGAGTTTGCCGCCGTACTGCCCGGTTGCGCGCCGGCGATGGCGTTGCAGGTCGCCGAGCGGCTGGGCAAGGAAATCCAGGCGTTGAACTTCAGCTACGAAGGCCGGGATTTTACCGTGACCGTCAGCCAGGGCCTGGCCAGCCTGCGCGAGGAAGATTCAACCCTGGACAACCTGTTCGCCCGGGCCGATGCCGCCATGTACGAGGCCAAGCGCCTGGGCAAGAACCGCGTGGTTGCGGACTGAAGCCGATCACCAATAGCTGCAGCGACTGAGGTCAACTGTGGGAGCGGGCTTGCTCGCGAAGGCGGCGTAATAGCCAACACATGAT
>NZ_JBARTQ010000049.1:0-2639 GCF_049645325.1 Pseudomonas sp.
GGGGAAACAGCAGCGACAAGGCATTGAAAAAATGTGTGATGAACGGACCTTGTTCATGCCAGTCCTTGATGCGCTCGGCGGGCAGGGCGAATCGGATGTCGCGACGGATCGGCAGCATGGTGCGTGCTCCTGTTCAGAGACGGGGTTCGTCGTTGGTTTCAAACACCGGCGTGCGCTGTTTGGGCGCCATGCGCTTGCTGGCGAACACCACCAGTGCCTGGTAAGCCGACGGCAGCAGGCGGGCGAGCAGGTCGAGGCCGTAGGCGTCGCGGCCGATCAGCACGCGGCGTTTGTTCTTGCGCACGCCTTGCAGGATCACCTTGGCGGCGTGGTCGGCATCGGTGATGAAGAGCTTTTCGAAGTCGGCGCGGGCCTGCTGTTCGCTGTGGATCAGAAAGCCGGTCATGTTCGCGTCGATGCGACTGCTGCGGCAGATATCGGTGCGAATGCCGCCGGGGTGTACGCAGGTGGCGGACACGCCACAGCGTTGCAGGTCGAGTTCCTGGCGCAGGGATTCGGTGAACCCGCGCACGGCAAACTTGGTGGCGTTGTAGCCACTCATGCCGGGCTGGGCAAACAGGCCGAACACGCTGGAGGTGTTGACCACATGGCCGTCGCCGCTGGCTTTCAAGTACGGCAGAAATGCCTTCGTGCCGTGCACCACGCCCCAGAAATTGATCCCGACGATCCATTCAAGGTCGGCATAATCGACGCCTTCGACGGTGCTCGACAGCGCCACCCCGGCGTTGTTGAACACCAGGTTGACCTCGCCGTGCTCGGCCACGCAGCGCGCCGCCCAGTTTTCCATGGCCTGGCGGTCGGACACGTCCAGCACCTGGGTGGTGATCAACACCGGCGACAGCGTCGAGGTCTTGATCAGTTCCACGGTCTGCGCCAGGCCTTGGCTGTTTTTATCCGCCAGGGCCAAGTGACAACCTTCACGCGCCAACGCCAGGGCCAGGGCGCGGCCCATGCCGGACGCCGCACCGGTAATCGCCGCCACGCGGCCATTGAATGACTTCATGACAGGCTGCCTTCTGCGGTGGAGTGAGGCGCCGCCACCGGGCGCGGCGTCGTGTTGATCGGAAGCGGGCTGGCGACATAGTCCTTGAGCGCGAAGTGGCGGGTGACGCGCTTGAAGCGCCAGGTCGAGCCGGGCCACAGCGTGGTGTTCTTGCCGGTGCGCGGGTCGAGGTACCAGCTCTGGCAGCCGCCGGTGTTCCAGATGGTGCGCTTGAGCTGCTGCTGCAACTGAGTGTTGTAGGCCTGTTCCACGGCGGCTTTGACGTCCACGGTGGCGATGCGCTGGCGTTGCATCTGTTCAAGCGCATCGAGGATGTAGGTGACTTGAGCCTCGATCATCAGAATCATCGAGTTATGCCCCAGGCCCGTGTTTGGCCCGACGATCAGGAACAGGTTCGGGTACCCCGGCACCGTGGTGCCCTTGTAGGCGTGGGCGCCGTCGCGCCAGGCGTCCATCAGGTCGATCCCGTCGCGGCCGATGATGCAATCGCGCGGCAACGGGTCGGTGGCCTGGAAGCCGGTGCCGAAGATCAGGCAGTCAGCCGGGTGCTTGATGCCGTCGGCGGTGATCACGCCGTCGGCCTCGACGCACACTACGGGGTCGGTCACCACCTCGACATTGCTGCGCGACAGCGCCGGGTAATAGTCGTTGGAGATCAGCACGCGTTTGCAGCCGATGGTGTAGTCCGGCGTCAGGGTTTTGCGCAGGGAAGGGCGGGCCACCTGTTTGTGCAGATGACGCTTGGCGATTTTCTGCACCATTTTCATCAGGCGCGGGTGCAGGGCAAAGCCGATGACGCGACCTTCCAGCGCCCAGTAGAAAGCGCTGCGCACCAGGCGCTGGGTGAAGGGCAGGTGCTTGAAAACCCAGCGTTCGCCACGCGAAATCGCGCGGTCCGGCTTGGGCATGATCCACGGCGGTGTGCGCTGGAACAGGTCGAGGTGGGCCACCTGCGGCGCGATCTGCGGCACGAACTGGATGGCACTGGCGCCGGTGCCGATCACCGCGACGCGTTTACCTTTCAATGAATACTCATGGTCCCACTGCTGGGAGTGGAAGCGTTTGCCCTTGAAGCTCTCCAGCCCCGGAATAGCCGGCAGCGCCGGGCGCGACAGGCCGCCCATGCCCGACACCAGCACACGCGCGCTGACCTGGCGGCCGTGGCTGAAGCTCAATTGCCAACGTTGCTGTTGCTCATCAAAGACCGCGCGCTCAAGGCCCATGCCGAAATGCAGGAAGGGCGCAAGCTCAAAGCGCCGGGCGCATTGCTCAAGGTACGCGCGGATCTCGGCCTGGGGCGCAAATTGCCGCGTCCAGTCCGGGTTGGGCGCAAACGAAAACGAATACACATGAGACTGCACATCGCAGGCGCAACCCGGGTAGTGATTGTCGCGCCAGGTGCCGCCGAGGGTGTCGGCTTGCTCGGCGATGAGGAAGTCGGTGAGGCCGGCCTCCTTGAGTTTGATCGCCATGCACAGGCCGGCAAAACCTGAGCCGATGATGGCGATGTCAATTGAATCGCTTTGGGCATTCATAAATCAGCCTCGTTGATAGAGCGCTTCGTGGGCATCAGACATGCTCCTGTTTTTGTTTTGTCTTTTAGATAGAACACCAT
>NZ_JBARTQ010000050.1:0-5319 GCF_049645325.1 Pseudomonas sp.
GGTGGAATCCGCGACTTCACGTTCCACCAAAGCACCTGCGGCACCTTTGGCGGCGACGTCGTTCAGGTAGTCGTGACCATCGAAACGCGGGCCCGCCAAGGCGACAAACAGTTGGCCCGGTTTGATGTTGCGACTGTCGATACTGACGGCGTCGAAGCTGCAATCGCTCGACACTACGCGGGCCGACAAGGCCTGGGTCAGTTCGCTGAACGTCATCGCTTTAAGCATGGGCGACCTCCCAGGCGGTCAGGGCGTGATCAGCCTCGACCAAATCGGAAAACGCATGGCGTTCGCCGTTGATTTCCTGGTAGTCCTCGTGACCTTTACCGGCCAGCACCACCACGTCATCAGCGCTGGCGCTGGCGATCAATTGGGCAATGGCGGCACCACGACCGGCAACAAAGCGTGCCTTGGTGGCGTCTTTGAAACCCACGCGGATGTCGTCAAAAATCTGGCTCGGGTCTTCGCTGCGCGGGTTATCGTCGGTGACGAGCACGCCATCAGCCAGGCGCTCGACAATCTCGGCCATCAGCGGACGCTTGCCGCGATCACGATCACCGCCGCAGCCGAACAGGCAGAGCAATTTGCCCTTGGCGTGTGGGCGCAGGGCTTCGAGGACTTTTTCCAGGGCGTCCGGGGTGTGGGCGTAATCGACCACTACCAGCGGCTGCGAGCCGCCACCCAAACGCTGCATGCGACCGGCCGGGCCTTCAAGCTTCGGCAGTACGCGCAGGATTTCATCCAGGGCGTAATCCAAACCGAGCAATGCGCCGATGGCAGCCAGGACGTTGCTCAGGTTGAAACGACCGAGCAAGGTGCTGCGCAAGTGATGTTCGCCCTGAGGCGTGACCAGCGTGGCGAGCACGCCTTCATCATTGAAGTGGGCTTCGCGGCAATACAGGTACGCGCTGGAATCTTCCAGGCTGTAGGTGATCAGGCGTGCTTCGCTGTCCTCGCCTGCCAACTGGCGGCCGAAGGCGTCGTCGAGGTTTACCACCCGGCACTTCAAGTCATTCCAGGCAAACAGCTTGGCCTTGGCGGCGGCGTACGCCTCCATGGTGCTGTGGTAATCGAGATGGTCGCGGGACAGATTGGTCATCACCGCCACGTCGAACGCCAAGGCAGTAACGCGGCCCTGGTCCAGGCCATGGGAGGAGACTTCCATGGCAACCGCCTTGGCACCGGCCTTTTTCAGGTCGGCCAGGGTCGCTTGCACGGCAATCGGGTTTGGCGTGGTGTGCATACCACTTTGCAGCGCGCCATAGAAGCCGGTACCCAGGGTGCCAACGATGCCGCAGTGCTGGCCCAGCAGGTCAAGGGCTTGCGCGACCAATTGGGTCACGCTGGTCTTGCCGTTGGTGCCGGTCACGCCGATCAAGTTAAGTTGACGGCTCGGGTCGCCATAGAAGCGCCCGGCGATGTCGGACAGCTGCGCAGCCAAGCCCTTGACCGGAATCAACGGCACGTCGGTGATCGGCAGCACAGTGGCGCCTTCCACTTCATAGGCCACGGCGGCGGCGCCGCGCTGCAGGGCGTCGGCGATGTGCGCACGACCATCGAATTTGCCGCCAGGCACCGCCAGGAACAGGTCACCGGCGCGCACATTACGGCTGTCCAGGCTCAACTCGCGAATCAACAGATCGCGACCGGCGTGGGCAAAAATCTTGTTCAGGCTAAGAGACATCAGCCGCGCCCTCCATTGGCTTTTGCAGCAGCGGCCGGCGGTCCGGCGTTCGCTTGTTGAGTCGGCGGCAGGTTGTCCGGCGTAATGTTCATCAGGCGCAGGGTGCCGGACATCACTTTGCTGAACACCGGCGCCGACACCAGGCCACCGAAGTAGCCGGCCTTACTCGGTTCATCAATCACTACGACGATGGCGTAGCGCGGATCGCTCATCGGGCCGAAACCGGCAAACAGCGAGCGATAAGAGTTTTCGGCGTAGCCCTTGGTGCCCACGGCGGTTTTACGCGCGGTACCGGACTTGCCTGCCACGTGATACGCCGGCACCTGGGCACGGAATACGCCGCGCGGTGCTTCGATCACTTGTTGCAGCATGCCTTGCATGGTCTTGGCGACGTTTTCCGGAATCACCTGGGTCGCAGGCGGTGCCTCATCCAGGTGAATCAGGCTCAGCGGCACCATGCGGCCGTTGTTGGCCAGCACGGAGAAGGCGTGGGCCAGTTGGATGGCGGTGACCGACAGGCCATAACCGTAGGACAGCGTTGCAGTCTCGGCCTTTTTCCAGTCACGGTAGTTCGGCAGGTTGCCCACGCGCTCGCCCGGGAAGTCCAAACCGGTGGGTTGCCCCAGGCCGACTTTTTGCGCGAGGTGGTAGATGGCTTCACCACCGATATCGAAGGCAACTTTACTCATGCCCACGTTACTGGAGTTGATCAGGATGCCTGTCAAATCCAGCACCGGACCTTCGGTGCGGGAAACGTCACGAATGGTGTATTTGCCCAGCTGCAGGGTGCCAGGGTAAACCTCGACCTTGTCGGCAGGCTTCCAGCGCCCGGTTTCCAGGGCGGCACTCATGGAGATGGCTTTCATGGTCGAACCGGGCTCGAACACGTCGATCATGGCGCGGTTACGCATCATCGCCGGCTGCAGGTTGCGACGGTTGTTCGGGTTGTAGGTCGGCTGGTTGACCATGGCGAGGATCTCGCCGGTCTTCACGTCCATGATCACCAGGCTGCCGGCCTTTGCGCCGTTTTCGATGATCGCGTTACGCAGCTCGCGGTTGGCCAGGTACTGCAGGCGCAAGTCAATCGACAACGCCAAGGGCTTTCCGGCCTTGGCGTTTTTGGTGACCTGGACATCCTTGATCAGTCTGCCGCGCCGATCCTTGATGACCTGCCGTTTGCCGGGAACCCCGGCCAGCCATTCATCGTAGGCCAGCTCGACACCTTCGCGACCGTGGTCGTCAATGTCGGTAAAGCCGACCATATGGGCGGTGGTTTCACCGGCCGGGTAGAAACGACGAAATTCCTCGATGCCATAGACACCGGGGACTTTAAGGTCGAGCACTTGCTGGCCTTGTTCAGGGGTCAGCCCACGAACCAGGTAGATGAATTCCTTGTTGGCCTGGGCTTCGAGGCGCTCAGCCAAGGCTTTCGGGTCCTGACCCAGCGCAGCGGCAAGCTCCGGCCATTTTTCCTTGGCGGTTTGCAGTTCCTTCGCGTTGGCCCACAGGGTAGTCACCGGCGTACTGACAGCCAGCGGCTCGCCATTACGGTCAGTGATCAGGCCGCGGTGCGCAGGAATCGGAATGTGGCGCAGGCTACGGGCATTGCCCTCGCCGATCAGGAAGTCGCGGTCGACCACTTGCAGGTCGATGATCCGCCAGGCAATCGCGCCAACCATCAAGGCCAGCAGGCCGAGCATCAGGCGGAAGCGCCAAGGGTAAAGTGCACCTTCGAGTTTCATCATGGCGCCACCATGCGAACTTCGGCCGCGCCCGGAATGTGCATTTTAAGCTGTTCGGTCGCCAGCACTTCGATGCGGCTATGCGCGGTCCAGGTGCTTTGCTCAAGGATCAACCGGCCCCATTCCGCCTGCGCTTTGTCACGCACACTCAATTCCCCGTACAGGGAATTGAGCAATTGGCGGTTGTAGTGGGCGCTGTAGGACACCGCAATCGCAGATATCAGCACGCCGATAAACAGCAGCAACATAAAGAAGCTGCCGCCCGGGAGGGGCTTGGCGAAAAGCTTGCTCAACGCAGCTTCTCCGCAACGCGCATGACAGCGCTGCGCGAGCGTGGGTTGGCCTTGAGTTCGGCTTCGGAAGCGAACTGCGCTTTGCCATGGATTTTGATTTTCGGCACAAAGGCTTCGAAACGCACCGGCAGGTTGCGCGGCAGGTTATCGGACTCGCCCTTGACCAGACGACGCATGAACAGTTTGACGATGCGGTCTTCCAGGGAGTGGAAGCTGATCACCACCAGGCGACCACCCACTTCCAGGGCTTCCAGAGCGGCTTCGAGGCCGGCTTCCAGATCACCCAATTCGTTGTTGACGTGAATGCGCAGCCCCTGGAACGCGCGGGTTGCAGGGTTCTTGCCCTTTTCCCACGCCGGGTTGGCGACTTTCAGCACTTCGGCCAGGTCGGCAGTGCGCTCGAACGGCTGGATTTCGCGGCGCTCGACCACGGCACGGGCCATGCGACCGGCGAAGCGCTCTTCACCGTATTCCTTGAACACGCGAGTGATTTCTTCGTGGGGTGCGGTGGCGATGAACTGCGCCGCACTGATGCCACGGGTCGGGTCCATGCGCATGTCGAGCGGGCCGTCGTTCATGAAGCTGAAGCCGCGCTCCGGGTCGTCGAGCTGTGGCGAGGAGACGCCAAGATCGAGCAAAACCCCGGCCACCTTGCCTGCCATGCCGCGCTCGGCGACTTCGGCACCCAGCTCGGCAAAGCTGCGCTGCACAACGACAAAGCGGCCGTCTTCGGCCGCTAGCGCTTGCCCGGTGGCAATCGCTTGAGGGTCTTTGTCGAACCCGAGGAGCTTACCGTCGGACCCGAGCTGGCTGAGTATCAACCGGCTGTGCCCGCCCCTGCCGAAGGTGCCATCCAAATAGCAGCCATCCGCGCGTACGGCGAGAGCCTCAACGGCTTCGTCAAGCAGTACGGTGATGTGGTTAAAGCCGCTATCAATAGTCACAGGATCAAATCACGCAGTTCATCAGGCATAGCGCCCGGTTGTTGAATAGCAGCCAAGTCAGCTGCAGACACAGCATCCCAGGCATCTTCGTCCCACAATTGGAACTTGTTCAGTTGGCCCACCAGCATTGCGCGCTTGTCCAGCTTGGCGTACTCGCGCAAGCGCGGCGGCACCAGGAAACGACCACTGCCATCGAGTTCGAGGTCGACGGCATTACCGATCAGCAAACGCTGCAGGCGGCGGTTTTCTTCACGCAATGAAGGCAAAGCGCGCAACTTGGTTTCAATCAACTCCCACTCATCGAGGGGGTAAACGCACAAACAAGGGTCAACAGCGTCAATCGTGATGATTAACTGTCCGGAACTTCGCGAAATGAGCTCGTCACGATACCGGCTCGGCATGGCGAGACGGCCTTTTGCATCGAGACTGATAGCGTTAGCTCCGCGAAACACAGATGCGTTTCTCCAAATTTTAGCGTTTTACGTTCAAAAAACCCACTTTGTGCCACTTTCCGCCACTTGCGCACACTATAGGAATGCGCCCACCACACCGTCAAGGCGCGGATTCAAGGAAAAGCCTTACAGAACGGAGATTTAGGAACGTAAAAGGAGGAGAAACGAGAGTTCGGCGCGGTTTTTGACTCAGCAATTGCAAAT
>NZ_JBARTQ010000051.1:0-20573 GCF_049645325.1 Pseudomonas sp.
ATTCACCGCTTTCGCGAGCAAGCCCGCTGCCACATTTGACCTGCGTGTGACTTATAAATACTTAATGGTCACGAAAGGAATCTATGTGTCTGAAAAGTTGTTCGGGTACACTCGGAGCCTGTAAAACCGATCCTACCGAATCACTTTTCATGTTCTCACGAGGTTTGCCATGGCTGATTACAAAGCGCCGCTGCGTGATATGCGCTTCGTCCTCAACGAAGTTTTTGAGGTCGCCAACACCTGGGCCCAATTGCCGGCATTGGCAGACACCGTCGACGCCGAAACCGTCGAGGCGATCCTCGAAGAAGCCGGCAAAGTCACTGCCAAATCCATCGCCCCGATCAGTCGCGGCGGCGATGAGCAGGGCTGCCGCTGGGCGGATACAGTCGTCACCACGCCGGACGGTTATCCACAGGCCTACAAAACCTACGCCGAAGGCGGATGGGTGGGCGTCGGCGGTGATCCGACCTTCGGCGGTATGGGCATGCCCAAAGCGGTATCGGCCCAAGTCGAAGAGATGATCAACTCGTCGAGCCTGGCGTTCGGCCTCTACCCGATGCTGACTTCCGGCGCCTGCGTGTCCATCAATACGCACGCCAGCGAAGAGCTCAAGGCCACCTACCTGCCGAAGATGTACTCGGGCGAGTGGGCCGGTTCCATGTGCCTGACCGAGGCCCATGCCGGCACCGACCTGGGGATTATTCGCACCAAGGCCGAGCCTCAGGCGGACGGTTCCTACACGATCAGCGGCACCAAGATCTTCATCACCGGCGGCGAGCACGACCTCACCGAAAACATCATCCACTTGGTCCTGGCCAAACTGCCGGACGCGCCGGCGGGGCCTAAAGGCATCTCGCTGTTCCTGGTGCCGAAGTTCATGGTCAATGCCGACGGCAGCCTGGGCGCGCGTAACCCGGTGAGCTGCGGCTCGATCGAACACAAGATGGGCATTCAGGCGTCCGCGACCTGCGTGATGAACTTCGACGCCGCCGTGGGTTATCTGGTGGGCGAGCCAAACCGTGGCTTGGCGGCGATGTTCACGATGATGAACTACGAGCGCCTGGGGGTGGGCATCCAGGGCTTGGCCTCGGGCGAGCGCTCCTACCAGAACGCCATTGAGTACGCGCGCGATCGTCTGCAGAGCCGTTCGCCGACGGGCGCCAAGGCCAAGGACAAAGTCGCCGACCCGATCATCGTGCACCCGGACGTGCGTCGCATGCTGCTGACCATGAAGGCTGCAAACGAAGGCGGCCGTGCGTTCTCCACGTATGTGGCGACGCAATTGGACATCGCCAAGTTCAGTGAAGACGCGGCTGCCCGCGAACGTGCAGACCATTTGGTGGCGCTGCTGACGCCAGTCGCCAAGGCGTTCCTCAGCGACCTGGGCCTGGAAACCACCGTGCTCGGCCAGCAAGTGTTCGGCGGCCACGGCTACATCCGCGAATGGGGCCAGGAGCAGCTTGTTCGGGATGTGCGTATCACGCAGATCTACGAAGGCACCAATGGCATTCAGGCCCTCGACTTGATGGGGCGCAAGATCGTCGGCAGCGGCGGCGCGTTCTATACGGTGTTTGCCGATGAGATCCGCCAGTTCATCGCTACGGCGGGCGCCGAGTTGGGCGAGTTCACCCGACCGCTTAGCGCCGCCGTGGATAACCTCGATGAGTTGACCGCCTGGGTGCTGGACCGCGCCAAGACCGATGCAAATGAAATCGGCGCCGCGTCGGTGGAGTACCTGCACGCGTTTGGCTACATGGCTTACGCCTATATGTGGGCACGCATGGCCAAGGCTGCGCTGGGTAAAGAAGCCGAGGAAGACTTCTACGCCAGCAAGCTGGGCACCGCGCGTTTCTACTTCGCCCGCTTACTGCCGCGTATTCACTCGCTGAGCGCGTCAGTAAAAGCCGGGAGTGAATCGCTGTTCCTGATGGACGAGGCCCTGTTTTAAGGGCTTGGAGGGCGTGTAAGCATTCTCTTACATGACGTGCTGCTATTCGTCCTCTATCGCCACATTGGATCCACGGATAATCTACTTCACATGGACGTCGCGCAGGAAGCGCAAAGCAACAACAGGGACACGTAGGATTCTGCCAGGATGGCGGAGTGAAATGGATGTCAGGGAAACAGTCTGCAAAGCCCCGCTTCGGCGGGGTTTTCTTTTGCCCGCGAAAAAGTCAGGCACTTGCCTGCGGGGCATTCATCACGTCTTCCAGCAACGTACGCAGCAACGCCACTGTGGCTTGCTGGCGCTGCACATCACGGCACACCAACCCTACTTTCAACGGCACCCTGGGTTCACTCAAGGGTTTCCACAGCAATGCCTTGCTGTTGTGCTCGTCCTGCGAGCGTCCCGGCAGCACCGTTGCCAGTTTGGTGTGGGGCAGGCTGTCAAGAATCCCCGCCATCGTATTGAGCTCTGCCTGAACCTGCGGGCGCCGCCCCAGGTTGGCGAGTTGGCCTTGCCAGATCTGCCTGACCTGAAACTCTTCCCCCAACAGCAACATCGGCAACTCGGCCGCCTGTTTCAGCGAGACCTTCTTGAATTCCCGCAAGGGATGGTCTTCGGGGATGACGACTTTCAGCTCATCTTCGTACAACAACACGCCGGTCAGCCCCGGCTGGCGCGGCGGCAAGTAGCTGATACCGATGTCCAGCGAGCCATTGAGCAGGCGCCGTTCAATCTCAAGCCCGGTCAATTCGTAAATTTGCACCACCAGATGTGGCTGGGCCTTGCGCACACGCTCCAGCATTTGCGGGACCAGGCTGGTGTGCACGGTTTGCAGCACGCCGATGGCCAAGGTGCGCATCGCCTGGCCCTTAAAGTTGCGCAAGGCCTCGACGGCGTGCTGCATGCCATCAATCAACGGCAACGCGTGGTTGTACAACGTATGCGCGGCGAGCGTCGGCAACAGGCGCTTGCTGCTGCGTTCGAACAGGCTCACATCGAGGTTTTGTTCCAGCTGGCGAATCTGCTGGGACAGGGCCGGTTGAGAGATCGACAGGCGCTCCGCAGCACGGCCCACGTGGCCTTCCTCATACACCGCGACGAAATAACGCAGTTGCTTGAAATCCATAAGACTTACTTATCGAAAAAGCTGGAAAATCGAAATGGCCGTCGGCCCCTTGGGCGCCTAGTCTAGCGCCTATTCGCAGGGCTTACAGGGCCGGATCGGGCAATGAACAGCGTTTATGTTGATGGCATTTACATAGGCAAGGCAAAACACATCCAGTCAGGTGCGGCAGGGTTTACCGACCAAGGTCCGGTTGCCAATGGAGGTGAGTTGTGAACCTGTTTCGTCGCCCCGCGCCGAGCCTTGACGATCTGGTCCTGGATGCCCCGCGTGAGGACCTTTCCAGCGAGTGCCTGATGCCCACGGTGGCGCGGCCGCCTCAAGTTTTCGTACGAGGTCAGGGCTCCTGGCTTTCGGACAGCGACGACCGTGCCTACCTGGACTTCAGCCAGGGCGGTGGCGCCAATAGCCTCGGCCACAGCCCGCAGGCAGTGCTCACCGCGTTGACCGAGCAGATGCACGCGTTGGTCAACGCTGGGGCTGGCCTGTACAACCGCGCTCAACTCAACCTGGTCGACCGCCTGTGCCATCGCACCGGTAGCGACCAGGCGTACCTGCTCAACAGTGGTGCGGAGGCCTGTGAAGCCGCAATCAAACTGGCGCGCAAATGGGGCCAGTTGCACCGCGGCGGCGCCCACCACATCATTACCGCCAGTGGTGGCTGCCATGGCCGCAGTTTTGCCTCGATGGCCGCCTCGGCAAGTGCCGGCATCAATCGATTTGAACCGCAGTTGCCGGGCTTCAGCCACGTGCCTTTCAACGACTTGCCGGCCTTGCACGCTGCAGTCGATGCGCACACCGTCGCGATCATGCTGGAGCCCATTCAAGGCGCAGCCGGCGTGATGCCTGCGAGCGAGCACTACCTCAAGGGCGTCGAGCGCCTGTGCCGCGAACTGGGCATTTTGCTGATTCTCGATGAAGTGCAAACCGGCATTGGCCGCTGCGGGACCTTGCTCGCCGAAGAGCAATATGGCGTACGCGCCGACATCGTCACCCTCGGCAAAGGCCTGGGCGGCGGCACGCCATTGGCAGCGCTGCTGGCGCGCGGCAAGGCCTGTTGCCTTGAGGTGGGTGAGTTGGACGGCACACATCATGGCAATGCGCTGATGGCGTCGGCCGGTGTTGCGGTACTCGACACGGTGCTGGAAAGCGGCTTTCTTGAACACGTACGCGAATCCGGCCTGTACCTGGGCGAAGGTCTTGCCCGGCTGGCCTACCGTTACGACCACGGGCAATTGCGCGGCAATGGGCTGATGTGGGGCCTGACGCTGTCGGACGATTCCGCAGATGCTGTGGTAAAGGCCGCGCTGCATGAAGGCTTGATCCTCACCGCCCCGCAGCCCAACTGTTTGCGTGTTACTCCTGCGCTGAATGTCAGCAAAAACCACATCGACGAAATGCTCCTGCGCCTGGCGCGCGCGTTCTCCCGCGTGCGTACCGCGCAACTGCAATGCCGCAAGGGCATCGCCGTTTAACCCTGATTTCCTGAACCGTCTCGCGGCATACGCGGCGCCTCCAGCCTGATTCTTTTGGCTGGGGGCATTTTTTTGTGCGTGAAATTTTTGGATTGGAAAGGTTGATTGAGCATTCGCGAAAAGAATGGCTTTTTAACGGGCGTCGGCAAGGACTGCCGAAGGGGGCGCGGAGTGTTTTTACGTGCACCATTTCTAATCTGTACCACTGGGTGGTATGTTTGTGGGAAGGGATATCCATGAGGCTCAGGTTGTTTAAAACCCGCGATTTTGCTGATGCGGCCAGTAAGGCTTGGATTTGTGATTCGGAATTGAGGGAGGCCTTTGGCGAATTGCTCAAGGGCCAAGCGGATAATCTGGGAGGTGGCGTTTGGAAAAAACGCCTGAACCAGAATAGACACCGCTCTATTGTGCTGGCTAAGGGGCGGCATTACTGGGTCTATCAGCTTCTATTTGCCAAGCAGAATCAAAGCAATATCAGTCCAAAGGATTTGATTTGGTTTCGGGCGATGGCAAAGACTTATGAAGGTTTAAACGAAATAGAAGTCCAGCAACTACTGGATTTAAGGGAGTTTGTGGAGATTCATCATGATCAAAAAATATGAAAGTGAAGCGTTGGAGTCGATCCACAAATCGGCCGTTGCACTTTATTCAATTGGCGCCATCAGCAAAACCACCCTTCGTGAATATGACGAGGCCTGCTTATCTGTCGTTCCGGCGCAAATTCCGGCTGAGCAAATCAAGCAGCTGCGCGAAAACAGCCATGTCAGCCAGCCTGTGTTCGCCCGCTATCTCAACACCAGCGCCTCCACGGTGAAGAAATGGGAGTCCGGCGAAAAACAACCCAGCGGCATGGCGCTCAAGTTACTCAGCATCGTACAGAAGCACGGGTTGGAGATTCTGGCCTGAGGATGGCCCAGTGCCAGAACTCACTGAACCCTCACGAACGGCCAAGGTCGATTAGCTACACGGCTCACACGAGCCGATTTTTGGAGCTGAACCCATGGACATCATTCGTATCATCATCGCCATTCTGCTGCCGCCACTGGGTGTGTTCCTGCAAGTGGGTTTCGCCGGTGCGTTCTGGCTGAATATCCTGCTGACCCTGTGCGGTTATTTCCCCGGCATCATTCACGCGGTGTACATCATCGCCAAGCGCTGAGGCCGTCAGCCTTTTGCGATGAGCCGTGAATTGCGCTCGTTGCGAAAGGCCAACTGCTCGATGGTCTGAGTGGCATGTTCGGCTTCTTCACGCGCTTGAAGGATGATGCCGTGCTGCTCGGACTTGCTGCACACCGGGTCGGCATTGCTGGCGTCCCCTGTGAGCATGAACGCCTGGCAGCGGCAGCCGCCGAAATCCTTCTCTTTTTCGTCGCATGAACGGCACGGCTCGGGCATCCAGTCGTAGCCGCGAAAGCGGTTGAAGCCGAACGAGTCGTACCAGATGTGCTGCATGCTGTGGTCGCGCACATTGGGAAATTGCACCGGCATCTGTCGGGCGCCATGGCACGGCAGGGCGGTGCCGTCCGGTGTGACTGTCAGAAAGATGCTGCCCCAGCCATTCATGCAGGCTTTCGGGCGTTCCTCGTAGTAATCCGGCGTCACGAATATCAGCTTGCACGGGTGACCTTCGGCTTCGAGCTTGGCGCGGTATTCGTTGGTGATGCGTTCGGCGCGTACCAGCTGTTCCTGGGTTGGTAACAACCCCACACGATTGAGCTGCGCCCAGCCGTAGAACTGGCAGGTGGCGAGCTCGACGAAGTCGGCCTCCAGCGCAATGCACAGCTCGATGATGCGGTCGATCTTGTCGATATTGTGCCGATGGGTGACAAAGTTCAGCACCATCGGGTAGCCATGCGCCTTCACCGCGCGGGCCATTTCGAGTTTCTGCGCGAAGGCTTTTTTCGAGCCGGCCAGCAGGTTGTTCACCTGCTCGTCGCTGGCCTGGAAGCTGATCTGGATATGGTCCAGCCCGGCTTTCTTGAAGTCGCTGATCTTCTGCTCGGTGAGGCCAATGCCAGAGGTGATCAGGTTGGTGTAGAAGCCCAGCTTGCGTGCCTCGGCGATCAACTCGGCGAGGTCCTGACGTACCAGCGGTTCTCCGCCGGAGAACCCCAGTTGCGCGGCACCCATCTCACGCGCTTCGCGAAACACCTTGATCCACTGCTCGGTGCTCAGCTCTTTGCCTTGCTCGGCAAAATCCAGCGGATTGGAGCAATACGGGCACTGCAACGGGCAGCGGTAAGTCAGCTCGGCCAGCAACCACAGGGGCAGACCGATAGCCGGTTTTTCAGGCAAGGGTAATCCAGTGCTCAGCACGGGCGACCTCCATGAATTGCTCGATGTCTTCACCGAGTTCAGGTACGCCGGGGAACTGCTTGTCCAGCTCGGCGATGATGGCGGCCACGTCGCGCTCACCGTCGATCAGGCCACCAATCAGCGCGGCGCTGTCGTTGAGCTTGATCATGCCCTCGGGGTAAAGCAGAACGTGGCCTTTTTGCGCAGGTTCGTACTGGTAACGATAGCCCTGGCGCCAGGTTGGTTTTCTGCTGCGATCAAAGCTCATAGGGTGATCCCTTTATGCCAGACCCGCTGCTCGGTCACGCTGTGATAGGGCGGGCGTTTCAGTTCGTAAGCCATGCTCATGGCGTCCAGCATGCTCCACAGAATGTCGAGTTTGAACTGGAGAATTTCCAGCATGCGTTCCTGCCCTTCACGGGTGGTGTAATGCTGCAGGGTGATCGCCAAACCGTGTTCAACATCGCGCCGGGCCTGGCCCAGGCGAGTGCGGAAATACTCGTAGCCGGCAGGATCAATCCACGGGTAATGCTGCGGCCAACTGTCGAGCCGCGACTGGTGGATCTGCGGCGCAAACAATTCGGTCAGCGAGCTGCTGGCGGCTTCCTGCCAGCTGGCGCGGCGCGCGAAGTTCACATAGGCGTCTACTGCGAAACGTACGCCGGGCAGCACCAGTTCCTGGGAACGCAACTGGTCAGGGTCGAGGCCGACTGCCTGGCCCAAGCGCAGCCAGGCTTCGATGCCACCGTCTTCACCGGGGGCGCCGTCGTGGTCGAGCAGGCGTTGGATCCACTCGCGACGGATCTCGCGGTCCGGGCAGTTGGCCAGGATTGCGGCGTCTTTCAGGGGAATGTTCACCTGATAGTAGAAACGGTTGGCGACCCAGCCCTGGATCTGTTCGCGGGTCGCGCGGCCTTCATACATCGCCACATGGTAGGGGTGATGGATATGGTAGAAGGCGCCCTTGGCCCGCAAGGCGTGTTCGAATTCGACGGTCGTCAGCGGTGTGTCAGTCATGTCGTCTGCTCCTACAATTCAATGCTCATGCCGTCGTAAGCCACTTCGACATTGCGTCGCACCAGTTCCGCTCGCTCGGGGGAGTCTTCATCGAGGATCGGGTTGGTGTTGTTGATGTGGATCAGCACCTTGCGCTGCGCTGGCAACTGCTCCAGCACTTCGAGCATGCCGCCAGGGCCGTTTTGCGCCAGGTGGCCCATCTCGCGACCGGTGCGGGTGCCAACGCCACGGCGCTGCATTTCATCGTCATCCCACATCGTGCCGTCCACCAGCAGGCAGTCGCTGCCGGCCATGATCTCCAGCAACGGCGCGTCGACCTTGCCCAGGCCCGGGGCGTAGAACAGTTTGCCGCCGGTGCGCAGGTCTTCGACGATCAGGCCGATGTTGTCGCCCGGGTGCGGGTCGAAGCGGTGCGGCGAGTAGGGCGGTGCGGCGCTGCGCAGTGGCAGCGGGGTGAAGCGCAGGTTCGGGCAGGCCGGGATGGTGAAGCTGGCGTCCAGCTCGATGCGGTTCCAGGCCAGGCCGCCGTTCCAGTGCGTGAGCATGGTGAACAGCGGGAAGCCGGTGCTCAGGTCTTCATGGACCATGTCGGTGCACCACACCTGGTGCGGGCAACCTTCGCGCAGGCTCAACAAGCCGGTGGTGTGGTCGATCTGGCTGTCCATCAGGATGATTGCGCTGATGCCGGTATCGCGCAGTGCGCGGCCGGGCTGCATCGGTGCGAAGCCTTGCAGTTGCGCGCGTATATCCGGCGACGCATTGCACAGCACCCAATTCACGCCATCGTCGGAAATGGCGATGGACGACTGGGTGCGCGCCTGGGCCCGCAGGCTGCCATCACGAAAGCCTGCGCAGTTCACGCAGTTGCAGTTCCACTGCGGGAAGCCACCGCCAGCGGCGGAACCTAGAATCTGGACGAACATGATTGCTCCATCACGCAAAGCTCAAAACAAAAACGCCCCGGGCGAACCGAGGCGTTGTATTACCCAGCGGATTAACGGCTGGCGAAGTACATGGTGACTTCGAAACCAATGCGCAGATCAGTGTAAGCAGGTTTGGACCAGGTCATATTCATACTCCTACCAAGGGATGGGACGTTCACTACCAAGTAATACATATAGTCCACCTCCAATCGGAGATGTTCAGATATTGCGTAGGAATGTTACGCAATTCTTTTCAAGTTAGCGCTGTCTTGATGGAAAAAGCCTTTTGCACGGTTGGCAATGATCAGCCTGCCATGTGCCAGGAATCCGAAACACGCGGGCCGTTGGCCACGCAGCGCCAGCCGCCTGTGGCGTGGTTGAGTTGTTCTGCGGCATGCAGCAAATCCTCAGGCGTACGGGTTTGGATCAGGTGTTGAAGCTGCTCCAGATAACCCGACGGATGGCCGGCCAGTTGTGCGTGCCAGAGCAGGTCGGCGGCTTGGCCGGCAGGCAGTGACGTGAATTGCTGGGCCAGGTTCTGATTGCCCAGGTCGGCAGTGCTTTTGATCAATGAAGGCAGTTGCCCCAGGAAGGCCTGCAGGTGATCGACGATTCCTGCCAGGGACACGCTCGGCGATTGCACGCCGAACAGCAAGCCGGTTTGCCCGTTGATCTGTCGGACGCCGCTGAAAACCGCGTAGCCGAGTTGCAGTTCGACCCGCAGGCGCTGGTAGAACGGTCCCTGGAGCAGATGCCCGAGCAGGCGCCAGGCGGCTTCAT
The DNA here is from genome assembly GCF_049645325.1 of Pseudomonas sp. Taxonomy (GTDB): domain Bacteria; phylum Pseudomonadota; class Gammaproteobacteria; order Pseudomonadales; family Pseudomonadaceae; genus Aquipseudomonas. Next base: position 9,562 of record NZ_JBARTQ010000051.1, read on the forward strand.
CGGCCAGGGAATGGGTCGGGGTTGGGCAGAACAGCAGCAACGCGGCTTCGCTGGAATCGGTGTTTACCGTGTGCCAGCGGTGCTGGCCGCCGAGCGCCGGAGCGGTGTAGTCGAAGTGTGCCGGCTGCCCGGGCAGGCGCGCCGCCGCGGTTTTGATCGCCGCTTCGCACGCAGCGGGCACACCGAACCCCATGCCTTGCCAGCGCGCAGTGGCCCACGAGGCTGGCGTTCCAGGGGCAGCAAAATTCGCGTCGGCACAGCAAGCAGGCAGCGCCTTGAGCAGTTCACGAATGGCAATCATAGGGCGCGCGGCCTGGACCTCCTCCAGCGGCTGGCCCAGGTGATGCGCCAGCGCGTCGACCACGGCCGGCATGGGTGCGTGCAGGCCGACCATTTTCACCCGCCACTCATCGGCGATGGTGTCGAAGGACACGTCGAGCCCGGCCTGACGGGCATGCTCGCGCAATGGCTGCAGTGTGCTTTCCCACCCGGCGGGGGCGGGGGAGTCGAACCGCCAATGCAAGTAGAGCGCGGCTTCATCGCCGTCATCCGGCAACGCCTGGCTGAATGTCAGCGCTGACACGTCCCGCCGCCCACGGGAGCGATCCTGCGCAAAGGTGCGCAAGCCACGGTGAGCGCTGGTTTGGCCACGAATCAGGCCGGCGCGTTCTTCCTTGATGGATGGGCGCAGGAACGGGTTGTTCGGTGGCAACTGCCAGATGTGCCGGGACGCAGGCAACTGCAGCGAATCGAGCATGCCTTTGAGGGCCACGACATGCTGTTCCGAGAAGTCTTCGCGGTCATGGCGGGCCAGTGCGAGCGCCCGTTGGGTCTGATGTTGGCGAACGGCCAGCAAGGCAAATTCTTCCCGCAGTGGCGCCCAGTCGCTGTGTGCGAAAAAGCTCAACCAGTCGTGCAGAAGCGCCTCGATCCGTGTCGCCGCATCGCCTTGGTCGCCGAGGGTAAAGTCGATGTCCAGCACGGCTTGCCCAGCGAAGTCATACAGCACGGACCCCTGCACGGCCGTGGCCAGTTTTTGTGCCTTGAGTTCGGCTGCCAAACCGCCAGGCGCCGTGGCATTCAGCCACATGCAGAGGAATTCCAATGCTTCGCGTGGGGCGTCACAAGTGATGATGTGATGCAGGTGGTTGTGGGACGTGTGTTCATAGCGGCGCGCGCGATCGCGCATCAACGCAGGCGGGAGGGCTTGAGGGCGCAGCGGCCCTGAGCTCAACCGAGCGCTGAACGCTTGCGCCAGTGCTTCCAGCGTTTCCAGCGGCTGCGGGCCAGCAAGGCTCAACGTCATCTGCCCGCTCTGATAGAAGTGCGTGTGAAATTCCCGCAAGGCCAGCTGAAAGGTCTCACGCTCCACCGGCAAGCTGTCGCGATTGCCGGCATGAAACCCGCGAAGCGGATGATCAGCCGCCAAGCCTTCCAGCAGCGCCACCTGCTGCTGCGCCGCAGCGTCCTGGGACCAGGCGACAAACTCCGCATGCAGCACTTCGCGCTCACGCAGTTGGTCTTCAAGCGCCAGGCGCGGATAGGTCAGCATGTCCGCCAGCCGCTCCAGCCCATCGGCGACATTCGTCACCGGCAGCTCAAAGAAGAAGTCCGTGGTGCGCTCACGGGTGCTGGCGTTGACCTGGCCTCCGTGACGCTGCACGTAGGCCATCAACCCTTCGCTCGTGGGAAAACGTTCGGTACCCAGAAACAGCAGGTGCTCCAGAAAGTGCGCCAGCCCCGGCCATTCCAACGGCACATCATGGCTGCCCGCAGCCACCCGCAACACCGCCGCGCAACGCTTCAAGCGCGGCGCATGACGCAAGGAAACCCGCAGGCCATTGGCCAGGGTCAGATGAAGGTCAAGAGGGTGGGCCAGCGCAGGCATGGGCACTTCCGAAACGTGGGAAGCGGCTATGTTAACAAACCGCAAACAAGCCCGTTGGATCAGGGCTTGTGCAGCGCGCCATACAGTTCGGGGCGGCGGTCTTGCAGGTAGTGATTGGCCGCGCGTGCGTCAGTGATCGACTGGCGATCCAGCTCCCCGACGATCAAGGCTTCGTCCAAACCCGCCTGGGCGATGCGCTGGCCGTTCGGCGCGGCAATGCTGCTTTGCCCGCAATAGTGAATGTCGCCCTCATGCCCGCAGTAATTGGCGTAGGCCACGAAACACTGATTTTCAAAGGCCCGCGCCCGCACGGTGACGTCGGCGACAAAGTCGAACGGCACCATATTGGCGGTGGGCACCAGGATCAACTCGGCGCCGGCCAACGCCAGGCGACGGGTGTTTTCCGGGAACTCCAGGTCATAGCAAATCAGGAAACCCAGCGTCCAGCCGTTGAGCTCCACCAGTGGAAAGTCATCTTCGCCGGCGCTGAACATCGAATGGTCCAGGTCGCCAAACAAGTGGGTCTTGCGGTAGTTGCACAGGCGTTGGCCGTGGGCGTCGATCAACTGCACGGCGTTGTAGATCTGCCCGTCCTCGGCGCGCTCCGGGTAGCCGTAGAGAATCGCCAAACCTGCGCTTTTCGCGAGTGCAGCAATCACCTCCGCCGACGGCCCGTCTTGCGCCTCGGCCAAGGCGCCGACCGCCTCGGCACCAATGTTGTAACCCGTGAGGAACATCTCCGGCAGCACCAGCACATCGGCACCGGACGCCTCGTGCGCGAGCGAATGCAGACGCTTGAGGTTGCCGGCCACATCCAGCGGCAGCGGCGGGCATTGGTACAGGGCGACACGCATGTTCAGTTCCTCAATCAGCCAGGGCGATCGGCCCGATTTCGTCGAACACATCGCCCGGGCCCGGGTTTTCCGGATGAGTGCTGCCGCCAAAGTGGGTCATGATGCCCCACACCGCGTTCAGCGAGGTTTGCACCGCGCCCTCCACCCAGGCTGGGGTCCACGACACATCGTCGCCAGCGATAAAAATCCCACGCTGTTCGGCAGGCATGTCCTTTTGCATGAAATGCGCATACATACGCTGGTTATAGCGATAGTGGCCGGGCAGCGCGCCTTTGAAGGCCCCGAGGAAATGCGGGTCGGCTTCCCAGGACACGGTGATCGGGTCGCCGATGATGCGCGCCTTGATGTCGACCTTCGGGTAGATCTTCTTGAGCGCGTCGAGGGCCAGTTTCACACGCTTGTCGATGGGCTGCGGCAGCATCTTCAGCGCGTCGCTCATCCACGAGTACGACAGGCAAATCACGCCGGGTTTATCGTCGCCATTATCGAACAGGTAAGTGCCACGGGTCAGGCGATCGGTGAGGGTCATGCTCATCAGGTCGCGGCCGGTTTCCGGGTCTTTGTCTTTCCAGAACGGGCGGTCGACCATCACGAACGTCTTCGACGACTGCATATAGCGCGTGCGGTCGAGGGCCATCCACATTTTTTGCGAGAACAGGCTTTCATCGCATTCGATCTGAGTGGTCAGCAGCCAGCTTTGGCAGGTGGTCAGCACGGCGGCGTATTCGCGGGTGTCGCCGTAGTTGTCGGTCACCGCGAAACGGCCATCCGGCGCGTGGGCAATACGCTTGACCCCGGCCCGTGGCGCGCCACGGTGCAGTGAGCTCAAGCTGGTACCGGCCGGCCAGTGGGCGCAACGCTCCGGCACATGGCGCCAGATACCCATGGGCACTTGCGCCACGCCGCCGACCACCAGGTGTTGGTGGTCGTCGCAATTGGTCATCACCACGCGGAAGATTTCCAGCATCGAGTTGGGGAAGTCCGAGTCCCAGCCGCCGGTGCCGAAACCCACTTGGCCGAACACTTCGCGGTGCAGGAACGACAGCTTGGCGAAGGCTTTGGAGGTGGCGACAAAATCGTAAAACGTGCGGTCATCCCACAGCGGCACCAGCTTGTTCCACAGTTCTTTAAGGCGTGGCACGTCACGGTCGCGGATGGCTTGCTGGATATCACCGAACTGCGAACCGGCTTCCAGCGCGTCGGCCCAGGCGTCGGCGACTTCCTGGAACAGCACTGGCAAATCCGAGAGTTTTTGCGCGTAGTGGGTTTGGCCTTCGAGGTCGATCACCGTGCTGCCGGAGGCGGGCGTGAGCGGGTTCGGGAAGGGTTTGGTCTCAAGGTTAAGCTTGTCGACATAGTGGTAGAACGCGGTGGAGGACACCGGAAAACGCATGCCGCCCAGCTCGGCGATAATGCCTTCGGCCCCTTCAAATGCCTGGGAGCGTAAACGGCCGCCCATTTTTGAAGCTTCGTACACCACCGGCTTGAGGCCCAGCTTCATCAGCTCGTAAGCGGCCACAAGGCCCGCGATGCCGGCACCGACAATCGCCACTTCTGCGCCATGGTTGGCGGCGGGAATACTGCCCAGGCCAGCCGGGTGTTCGATCCAGTCATCAAAGGCAAACGGGAAATCCGGGCCGAAGATGGTGATGGGTTTTTTACCGTCGGCGGGGTGGCGATGGGGCTTGCTGATGGTACTGGACGGAATGCTCATGGCTGACCTTACTGACGACTCGGCGGGACGGGCCCGTTGAGTATAGGAAAAGATGGCAGCCAGTTTAGGGAGCGTTGCGTTCGTTATTAAGACGCAATGTGTCGTCGGAATGAATTGTTTTCAGTCAAAGTGACGAAGGTAGTGATCAGATTGGTTGTCCGCGATCCAGTTTGTTGCTGAGGATGATCGACGTGGTGGTTTTTTCCACGCCGTCGACACTGCCGATCTGGTCCAGCAACTGGTCAAGCTGCTCCGGCGAATCGGTGCGCAGCCACGCCACGTAATCGAACTCGCCGCTCACCGCGCACAGCTGCTGAACCTGCGCCATGGCGCTCAGTCTGCGCAGCACTTCCTTGCCCGAACGGGCTTGTACGGTGATGCCCACATAAGCCTGCAATCCGCCGTCCACCACGCGCTGCCCGAGGCGCACGCCGTAACCGGTGATCACCTGGGTTTTCTCCAGACGCGCCAGGCGCGATGTCACCGTGGTGCGCGCAATGCCCAACTGCCGGGCCAGCATGGCCACGCTTTCTCGGGCATTGATCTGCAAGGCGGCGATCAGTTGGCGATCAATTTCATCGAGGACGGGCAAGGTGGACTCCAGTGCAGGCGGCAGTGGGGCTACATGTTACAGACTTCCAGACACACAAAAGCCGCGCAATGCGCGGCTTTCTTGTTTGGTGGGCCCAGTAGGACTCGAACCTACGACCAAGGGATTATGAGTCCCCTGCTCTAACCAACTGAGCTATAGGCCCTGTAACAGGTCGCGGATTATAGCGATGGTTTCCCCGCTGTGCCATCCGAAAAGTCTGAAACCCTCATATGAAGAAAGGCCTCGGCAAAAAGCGCCGGCGGCAGGGGCAGGCTGACGATGTAGCCTTGCATTTGTTCGCAGCCTTCGGCGGCGAGGAAGTCTTGCTGTGCCGGGTTTTCCACGCCTTCGGCAATGATGGTGAATTGCATGCTGTGGCCCAACGCGATAATCGCGCGCACGATGGCGGCGTCGTGGGGGTCGTCGGGCAGGCCGCGTACGAAAGACTGGTCGATCTTCAGGAAGTCCAGCGGCAGGCGCTTGAGGTAGCTGAGGGAGGAATAGCCGGTGCCGAAGTCGTCGATCGCCAGTTGCACGCCCAGGTGTTTGAGTTGGTGCAGCACTTCCAGGGCTTCTTCGGCCTGGCTCATGATGAAGTTTTCGGTGATTTCCAACTGCAAGCAGCCTGGTTCGAGTGCGTAATCGCTCAGCAATTGCTTGATGCGCGCGAGCAGGTTGGGGTGACGCAATTGGGCGCCGGCAAGGTTGACTGACAACGTACCGAAGGCCTCGTAGTCTTGTTTCCACGCGTGCATCTGCTGGCAGGCCTGCTCCAGCACCCAGTCGCCAATCTGCAGGATCATGCCGTTCTCTTCAGCCAGGGCGATGAAGTGTTCAGGTGGCACGTCGCCAAAGGTGGGGTGGTGCCAGCGGATCAGTGCTTCGGCGCCGATCAGCTCTTGGGTTATCAGACTGAGTTTGGGTTGGTAATACAGGCTCAGTTCTTCACGCTCGATGGCTCGGCGCAGTTCGTGTTCGAGTGCCACACGTTCGTTCGCCTGCGCGGTGAGGTCGCGGGTGTAGCTTTCGACGCGGTTGCGGCCCTTGGCCTTGGAGCGGTACATCGCCGCGTCGGCGTTTTTGACCAGGGTGGCGACATCGCTGCCGTCCTGGGGATAGAGGCTGGTGCCGATGCTGGCGCTGATAAAGAATTCGTGTTCGCCGGCCTGGAACGGCGGGGTGAAGCAGGCAAGCAGTTTATTGGCCAGGTGTTGAGCATCGCTGGCTTGCTGCAGGCCGGGCAGCAGGATGATGAATTCATCGCCGCCGAGGCGCGCCACCGTGTCGACGTCGCGCAGTTGCTCCTTGAGGCGTACGGCAATGTCCTTGAGCAGCAGGTCGCCAACGGGGTGGCCGAGGCTGTCATTGATGTGTTTGAAACGGTCCAAATCCAGAAACAACACGGCGCCCTGGTTGCCGCTTTCCTGTTGGCCGTTGAGCGCTGCCTGCAGGCGATTTTCGAACAGTGTGCGGTTCGGCAGGCCAGTCAGCGGGTCGTGGTGCGCCTGGTAGTCGAGACGGGCCTGGGCGTGCTTGAGGCTGGAAATGTCGGCGAACACGGCGACAAAGTGAGTGATCAACTGGTCGCGGTTGCGCACGGCACTGATGGTCAACCAGCTGGGGTACAGCTCGCCATTTTTGCGGCGGTTGGAAATCTCGCCTTGCCAATGGCCGTGGGCGGTCAGCTGATGCCACATCGCCGCGTAAAACGCGCTGTCGTGCAGTCCGGAGGCGAGCAGGCGCGGTGTCTGGCCGAGTGCCTCGGCTTCGCTGTAGCCGGTGATCTCGCTGAAGGCGCGGTTAACGGCGCTGATGTTCTGGCGGGTATCGGTGATCAATACACCTTCGGCGGTGCTCTCGAATACCGTGGCGGCCTGTTGCAGTTTTTCCTGCATGAACTGGCGCTCGGTAATGTCCCGGGCGATGGTCAGCATGCAGTCTTCATCGCCAATCGGCAGTGGTCGGCTGGACAGTTCGCAGAGGCGAATCAGGCCGTCGGCACGGCGGATGTGGCAGACGAAATCGCGCACAAAGCCGTCGCGCTGCATCAGTTCCAGCATGTGCTTGCGTTCGTTGAGGTCAACCCAAATGCCCAGGTCGAGGGTCGATTGGTCGAGCGATGTGGCGCTGGTGAAGCCGGTCAGGCGGCTGAAGCCCTCGTTGACTTCGATCAGCCGCCCATCGCTTTGACGGCTTAGCAGCAGGCCGTCGGGAGAGGCGTGGAAGGCCTTGGCGAACTTTTCTTCGGAGGTCTGCAGCTGTTGCTGGGTTTCCTTGAGCTGGGTGATATCGCGCACCACCACCACCAACGCCTCGGTGGTGTCGAGCTGGAAGGGCTCGGCCGAAATCAGCCCGGTGAACGCTTGGCCGTTGCTGCGCAAGAAGGCCATCTCCAGGTTGCGAATGCTGGTGGTCTGCACCCGTTGCAGCAGGTCGGGGCCCACGCCTTGCACGCCCCAGATATTCAGCTCGGTGGCGGTTTTGCCGACTACATCCTCGGCCGTCAGGCCAATCTGGTCCTCAAAGGCTTTGTTGACCTCCAGCAGGCAGCCATCGGACAACCGCGCGATCACCAGGATGTCGGGGCATTGCTGGAACACCGAGGCAAATTTCTGCTCGGATAATTGCAGGGCTTCTTCGGTGCGCTTGGCTTCGCTGATGTCGATCATCAAGCCGCGCAGCACCGGTTCATGGCCATGCTCAATCAGGCTGACAATGTCACGCACCCACAAACAGCGGCCGTCGGCGGTGATCACCCGATAATCGAGGCTGTGGTCGCGGTTGGCGCGGGTTTCCCGGTAGCAATAGGCCTCGGCGCGGGTCAGGTCGGCAGGGTGAATGATGTTGCGCCAGAAGCCCGGGATCAGCCAGTGGGCGCGGGGGTAGCCCAGTAAGTCTTCGGCATGGGGCGAGACGTAGCTGTAGGTGAAGTCGGTGATGCTGGCTTCCCAAGCGATGGCGGACAGGCTCTCCACCAGGCCGCGGTAGTGGTATTCGCTGCTGCGCAGTTCTTGTTCGAGGGCGACCCGGCGGGAAATTTCCGAACTGAGCCGACGATTAATCCGAATCACGATGGCGAGTACGGCGATCAGCAGCAGCACCGCCGGCAAGCCGTACATCAATAGGTCGGCCCAGAAGGTGCGGTGGTCGGTGAAGCTGCCGACCCAGTGTTGCTGGATCGCGTCGGTTTCCTCTGAACTGAGGTCGGCGAGCACCTTGTCGAGAATGCCCACGAGTATTTTTTGATCCCGTGGCACGCCCATCGCCAATTGATAGCGGTAGGGCGTTTCGCCGCTGACGTACAACCCATCCAGTTTGAGCTGGCGCAGGCTCCAGACGCTGGAGGCGAGGTCGCCAACTACCGCATCCACTTCGTCCGTGGCCAGGGCTTGCAGCGTCGAGCTGACGTTGGGCATGGCCACCAGATTGAGGTCGGGGTGGTGGGTGCGCAGCAATTCGTGGGGCGCATAGTTTTCTACGACGGCAATTTTGAGCCCGTACAGGTCCTTGAGGTTGCGCGGTTTCGCGCCGCCTTCGTGAGCCAGGATGACGATGGGGAAGTCGAGGTACGGGCGTGTAAAGGCCAGGTAGTTCTGGCGCTCCGGGGTGGACATGATGCCGGGCAGCAGGTCGAGCTGGTTGTTTTTCGCCTGTTCGAGCACGGCGGTCCAGTTCGCGGGCTCGATCAACTTGATCCTGACGCCCAGGCGGTCCTGGATCAGGCGTACGTAGTCGGCGGCCAGGCCTTGGTAACGGCCATTTTCGTCACGGTATTCGAAGGGCGGCCATGAAGCGTCCACCCCCAATCGCAGCTCCTGATGGTCCGCCAGCCAGCCACGCTCATCATCAGTAAGCGTCAACGCGCCAGCCGTTGCGGTCCAGGTCAGCAGCGACAGCAGTAACACGGTCGGCAGTCTGGGCATAACGGTCTCGTTATGGCACGGGGAATTGTTCGAGTGTAGACGGGCATTGGGGGGGAGGGGCGTTGCGGGGAAGTTAATCTGTAGAAAGCAATCGGCAGAAAGCAAAACCCCCGGCCTGGGCCGGGGGTTCTGGTATCACTCGTCGAGGAAGGAGCGCAAATGCTCGCTTCGCGTCGGGTGGCGCAACTTGCGCAACGCCTTGGCTTCGATCTGACGGATCCGCTCGCGGGTCACGTCAAACTGCTTACCGACTTCCTCAAGGGTGTGGTCGGTATTCATGTCGATGCCGAAACGCATGCGCAGTACCTTGGCTTCACGTGCAGTGAGGCCGGAGAGTACGTCGCGGGTCGCTTCTTTAAGGCTCTCAACAGTGGCGACATCGATTGGCGACTGCATGGTCGAGTCTTCGATGAAGTCACCCAGGTGGGAGTCTTCGTCATCACCAATCGGGGTTTCCATGGAGATCGGCTCTTTAGCGATCTTCAATACCTTGCGGATTTTATCCTCAGGCATTTCCATGCGTTCGCCCAACTCTTCCGGGGTCGGTTCGCGACCCATTTCCTGCAACATCTGCCGGGAAATACGGTTGAGCTTGTTGATCGTCTCGATCATGTGCACCGGAATACGGATGGTGCGGGCCTGGTCGGCGATCGAGCGAGTGATCGCCTGACGGATCCACCAGGTGGCATAAGTCGAGAACTTGTAACCACGACGGTATTCGAACTTGTCCACAGCCTTCATCAAGCCGATGTTGCCTTCCTGGATCAGATCGAGGAATTGCAGGCCACGGTTGGTGTACTTCTTGGCGATGGAGATCACCAGACGCAAGTTCGCTTCAACCATCTCTTTCTTCGCGCGGCGGGCCTTGGCCTCACCGATCGACATGCGACGGTTGATATCCTTGATCTCGGCGATCGTCAAACCGGTTTCGGTTTGCAGCGCGATCAGCTTTTGCTGGCAACGAATGATGTCCGGTTGCAGGCGACCAATGGCTTCGGCGTATTTGCCTTTGCCTTTGGCCAGTGCGTCGGTCCAGCTTTCGTCAACTTCGTTGCCCGGGAACTGGCGCAGGAAGTCGGCACGCGGCATACGTGCATCACGTACGCAGAGCTGCATGATTGCGCGCTCTTGTGCACGCAGACGCTCAAGGGCACTGCGAACACGCTCAACCAGGCCTTCGAATTGCTTCGGCACCAGCTTGATCGGCATGAACAGCTCAGCCAGGGCCACCAGCTCGGCAATCACCAGCTTGTTGGCGCGACCGTGCTTTTTCAGGGCCTTGCGGGTGATTTCCATTTGATCGGAAACCGCACCGAAACGCTGGGCAGCGATGATCGGGTCTGGGCCGCTTTCAACTTCATCTTCGTCGTCGCTGCTGGCTTCAGCATCGTCTTCTTCGGAGTCGTCGTCGGCTTTTGCCGCTTTCGGGTCGACAGGTGGCGGTACTTCGGCGGCAGGCGGCGCAATGCCGTCGTCCGGGTCGATGTAACCGCTCAGGACGTCAGACAGACGACCACCTTCGGTAGTGACGCGGGTGTACTCGGAGAGAATGTGGTCAACCGTGCCAGGGAAGTGCGCGATGGCGCCCATCACTTCACGGATACCCTCTTCGATACGCTTGGCGATTTCGATTTCGCCTTCGCGTGTCAGCAGCTCGACGGTACCCATTTCACGCATATACATGCGCACAGGGTCGGTGGTACGACCGATATCGGTCTCCACAGCAGCCAGCGCGGCAGCCGCTTCTTCAGCGGCAGCCTCGTCGGTATCGGCGTCCGCCAGCATAAGAGAATCCTTATCTGGCGCAGCTTCGAATACGTTGATCCCCATGTCGTTAATCATGCGGATGATGTCTTCCACCTGCTCTGGATCTGAAATATCCTCAGGCAGGTGGTCGTTGACCTCCGCGTAAGTCAGGTAACCCTGCTCACGACCGAGAACGATCAACTCTTTGATACGAGACTGCTGTTGCGCTTTTCCGGACATAACACCCTATCCACTGAAGGTCTTGGCGGGCAAAAAACAAGCCGAGGATTATACC
>NZ_JBARTQ010000052.1:0-7963 GCF_049645325.1 Pseudomonas sp.
GCGTTGTCCAACAGGTTGCCCAGCAGTTCCAACAGGTCTTCACGGTCCCAGGGCAAGTGCAGGCCGGGGGGCACGTGGTAGCTCAGGTCCAGGTGATCACCGTGAATCATGGTCAAGGTGGCCAGCAGGCCGGGCAGTTCTTTTTCACAGTCAAACAAAGCACCCGGCAAGGTTTCACCGGCAAGACGGGCACGATTGAGCTCGCGGTTGAGGCGCTGTTGCACCTGTTCCAGTTGTTCGCGCAACAGTTTGCTTAATTCAGGATGGTCTTTGAGCTGTTCGCTCGATGCCACGCTCAACAACACCGCCAACGGGGTTTTCAAGGCATGCCCCAGGTTGCCCAGCGCGTTGCGCGAACGCTTGAGGCTGTCTTCGGTGTGGGCCAACAGGTGGTTGATCTGCGCCACGAGCGGTTCAAGCTCCAGTGGCACTTGGGTATCGAGTTGCGAGCGCTGGCCCTGCTGCAACTGCGCGATCTGGTTACGTGCTGTTTCCAGCGGGCGCAGGGCGCGACGCACGGTGACCCGTTGCAGGATCAACACCAACAACAACGCCGCCAGCCCCAGCACCAGACCAATCTGACGCATCAGGCGAAAGCTTTCCCGCACGGGGGTGTAGTCCTGGGCCACGCTGATGGAAATCGATTGGCCGAAGCGCTTGTAGTCCTCACGCAGGACCAACAGCTGCTGCCCCTCCGGCCCGAGCTGCAAATTGCCCTTGATCCCGGCCTCAGGCAGGCGCGGCAGGTCCTGGTCCCACAACGAGCGGGAGCGCCAATGCTTATCGGCAAAATCAATCCGGAAGTAGTGCCCGGAAAACGGCCGCTGGTAAGCCGGTGACAACCGGTTCTCATGCAATTGCAAACCGTCCGGCCCGCGCACCAATGCCACCAGCAGGTTCTCGCTGTCATTGCGCAGGCCCGCTTCCAGGTAGCGCTGCAACCCGGCCTCGAACAGCCACAAACTGGTTTGCGCCAGCACCACGCCGACGACCACCATCACGCTGATGAGCCCCAGGCTCAGGCGCCGCTGAATCGACCTCATGCAGGGCCGGCGCCGAACCGGTAACCCTGGCCGCGCCGGGTTTCGATCACGCTGCGGCCCAACTTGCGGCGCAGGTGGTTGACGTGCACTTCCAGCACATTGGAGTCGCGTTCGGTCTCACCGTCGTAGAGGTGTTCGGCCAAGTGGCTTTTCGAGAGGATCTGTTCCGGGTGCAACATGAAGTAACGCAGCAGGCGGAATTCAGCGGCGGTCAATTGGATTTCATCGCCGTCGCGCAGCACGCACTGGCGCCCTTCGTCCAGATGCAGACCGGCGGCCTGCAGCGTGGGCTGGTTGGCATGGCCGTGGGAGCGACGCAGCAGCGCCTGGATGCGCAGGTGCAATTCTTCAGGGTGGAAAGGTTTGCTCAGGTAATCGTCGGCGCCAGCCTTGAGCCCTTCGATGCGCTCGGCCCAGGAGTCGCGGGCGGTAAGAACCAGCACCGGTGTCGCCAGGGAGGCCGCACGCCATTGCGCCAGTACTTCCAACCCAGGTAAACCAGGCAGGCCGAGGTCGAGGATGATCAGGTCATAAGGTTCGCTGCGGCCCTGATACACGGCGTCGCGCCCATCGGCCAGCCAGTCGACCGCATAGCCCTGGCGCTGCAAGCCGGCCAGCAGTTCATCGGCCAGCGGTACGTTGTCTTCCACCAGGAGCAGGCGCATCAGTCGTCTTCCTTATCTTTGAGCAGCACACCGGTCGTTGCATCCAGTTTAATCTCGCGCACCACACCTTGGGTGGTCACCAGCTCCACTTCATAAGCATATTGGCCATGCTTGAGTTCAAGCTCGGCTTCCAGCAGCCGCGAGCCGGGGTAGCGTGCCATGGCTTGCTGCAACAGTTGCTCAAGCGGCAGGATCACTCCCTGCTGGCGCAATGCCAAGGCTTCATCCTGGTTGAGGTCGCGGGCAGCAAGGCTTGAGCAAAAAGCCAGGAGCACCAGCACCATCAAACCGCTGGCGCGTCGATATACCGTCATTACGTATCCTGATGATTCTTGAGAACGTGCCCGGTCAGCGCGTCCAATTCGACTTCCCACTCGATGCCGTCGGCATCTTCCAGTTCAACTTGATACAGGTACTTGCCGTAGGCCTCATCCAAGTCGGTGTCCAGCAAGGTCGAACCGGGATGCAGCGCCAGGGCAGCCGCTTCCAACCGATCAAAGGCGACAATTGTAACAGTGACAGGCAATTTCAGCGGCTTGCCAGGGTCAACTGCCCAGGCCTGTGCCGCCGTGCAGGCGATGATACCGGCAGCGACCAGCGCTGTGAGGCGCTTCATGATAAGTCTCCGTTTCAGGATGTTTTTCCTACGCCGGCCACGGTAACCGCCGCAACTTAACTGAAACTGAATTGCCACCATGGCAATTTCCAATAGTCATCTTTACCTATCCTCGTACGAGTTTTCCTATAATGCCCCGCTCGCTTCAATTGAGACCGGTATGACAGCCATCCACATCAAGTTTCCCGCCCTGACGCTCAAGGCCGGCAAACGCGCCTTTGCGCGCATCCGTGAGCAAGGCCTGAAGCCTGCCGACGTGGGCATTCTCCCGGGCGCAGCCGGCGGCCCCAAGGCGCTGGGTATCCAGGGCCTGGACCTGGCGCTGTTCGGCGACTGGCTGCCACGGGCCCCGCGCGAACGTGCGCTGATCGGTGCCTCCATCGGTTCCTGGCGATTCGCCAGCGCTTGCCTGCCCGACCCGGTGCAGGGCTTGCTGGACCTTGGCCGCCTGTACAACGAACAACGTTTCGCCAAAGGCGTGAGCATGGCCGAGGTCAGCCAGAGCTGCCGACGCATGCTCGACGACCTGCTGGCCGGCCGCGACGCGCGGGTGCTGGACAACCCCGACTATCGCCTGAACATCATGGTCGTCAAAAGCCACGGCCTGCTCGCCGACGACCACCGAGGGCGCCTGGGCCTGGGCCTGTCGTCGGTGATCGCCGATAACCTGCGGGGCCGCGCGCGGCTGTCGCGGCATTTCGAACGGTTGATCATCCATGACCCTCGCCAGGCGCCACCGGTGCACCCGCTGAAAGACTTCCCGTCGCGCTTCCTCGACCTCGAACTGGGCAACCTGCGTCAGGCGCTGCTGGCATCGGGCTCGATCCCCATGGTGATGCAAGGCGTGCGCGAGCTGCCTGGAGCCGGTGTCGGCACCTACCGCGACGGCGGCCTGCTGGACTACCACCTCGACCTGCCCTATCACGGCAATGACATCGTGCTGTACCCGCACTTCACTGACCGGGTCATTCCGGGCTGGTTCGACAAAGGCCTGCCATGGCGGCGCAGCAATCAACAAGGTTTGCAGGATGTGTTGCTGCTGGCGCCGTCCAAGGACTACCTGGCACGCCTGCCCCACGGTAAATTGCCGGACCGCAGCGACTTCAAGCGTTTCATGGGCGATGACGCGAGCCGTAACAAATACTGGCAAACCTCGATGAGCGAAAGCCAACGGTTGGGCGATGAATTCCTGCGGCTGGCGGATAACGGCCAATTGGGCGAGCATTTGCAGGCCCTTTGACGCCAAACAGTGCGACCACGGAGGGGCGGTATGCCCGGCGAGGGATCAAGCTGTTAAACTCGCCGCCTGCCAGATACCTGACCGAGCTGAAAATACTGTGGAAATCTTCAAAGAGTTTACGTTCGAATCCGCCCACCGCCTGCCCCACGTGCCGGAAGGCCATAAATGCGGGCGCCTGCATGGCCATTCGTTCAAGGTGGCCATCCACCTGAGCGGCGACCTGGATCCCCATACCGGCTGGATTCGCGACTTCTCGGAGATCAAGGCGATTTTCAAGCCGCTGTATGAGCGCCTCGACCACAACTACCTCAACGACATCCCAGGCCTGGAAAACCCGACCAGCGAAGTGCTGGCCAAATGGATCTGGACTGAACTCAAACCCCTGCTGCCGGAGCTCAGTGCGATTCGCATCCACGAGACCTGCACCAGCGGCTGCATCTATCGCGGCGAGTAAGCGAAAGCTGTTGAAAAAACCACCTGCGGGTGGTTTTTTTTCGCCTGGAACGCTACAACCCAAGCTTGCCGCTGGCGTTCAAGATCGCCAAGGTGTTCGAGCGCAGTATCGAAGCGATCTTCGAGGCGCCAGCAGACTGACGGTTTTTTTGAAAGGAGCCCGCAGCAATGATGCGCCCCGCTACTGTTAACGATGTTGCGGCCATTGAGACTATCGTCCAGGCGGCCTACTCGCCGTATATCGAGCGCATCGGGCGCAAACCTGGCCCTATGCTGGCGGACTATCGCCAGTGCATCGAAGCCGGTGGCGTGCATGTGCTCGACCCTGCGGGGCAGGTTCAAGGCTTTATTATTCTGCTGGACAGTGATGACGGGCTGTTGCTGGATAACCTGGCCGTCGCGCCGCAGGCCCAAGGCCTGGGTTTCGGGCGGCGGTTGATGGACTTTGCTGAACAGCAGGCCATCGACGCAGGTTACTCAGCCATCCACCTGTATACCAACGAGGCCATGACTGAGAACATCGCGCTGTACACCCGCCGAGGCTACGTGGAAACCCATCGCGCCGAGGATCAGGGCCTGCGCCGGGTGTACATGACCAAGCGTCTTCTGGAGATACCACCCAGTCCCTGTTCGACTGATCCAAATGAACGCCTGACTGCTTTTTGCCCAAGAGGAACTTGCCCATGCATATCATCAACGCCCGCCTGCGCAACCGTGAAGGCCTGCATGATCTGCACCTGGAACACGGCCGGATCGCCAGTATCACCGCGCAAACAACAGCGCCCACGTTGGCCGCCGACGACCTGGACGCTGCCGGCAACCTGGTGGTCCCGCCCTTCGTCGAGCCGCACATCCACCTCGATGCCACCCTCACCGCTGGCGAACCGCGCTGGAACATGAGCGGCACGTTGTTCGAAGGCATTGAGTGCTGGGGCGAACGTAAAGCCACCATCACCGAGGCAGACACCAAGGCCCGCGCCAAGAAAACCATCCAGGCCCTGGCCGCCCACGGCATCCAGCATGTGCGCACCCACGTCGATGTCACCGACCCCGACCTCACCGCGCTCAAAGCCATGCTGGAAGTGCGCGAAGAAACCACCCACCTGATCGACCTGCAAATCGTCGCCTTCCCCCAGGAGGGCATCGAGTCCTACCGCAATGGCCGCGAATTGATGGAAGAAGCCATTCGCCTGGGCGCCGATGTGGTCGGTGGCATCCCGCACTTCGAGTACACCCGTGACCAAGGCGTGAGCTCGGTGAAATTCCTCATGGACCTGGCCGAGCGCACCGGTTGCCTGGTGGACGTGCATTGCGACGAGACCGACGACCCACATTCACGCTTTCTCGAAGTGCTCGCCGAAGAAGCCCGCAGCCGCGACATGGGATCACGCGTCACCGCCAGCCACACCACGGCCATGGGCTCCTACGACAACGCCTACTGCGCCAAACTCTTTCGCTTGCTGGGTCACTCGGGTATCAGTTTTGTCTCTTGCCCCACCGAAAGCATCCACCTGCAAGGCCGCTTCGACAGCTTCCCGAAACGCCGGGGCGTCACCCGAGTCAACGAACTGCTCGAAGCCGGCATGAACGTGTGCTTCGGCCAGGACTCCATCGTCGACCCCTGGTACCCGCTGGGCAACGGCAACATCCTGCGCGTGCTTGAAGCCGGTTTGCACATCTGCCACATGCTCGGCTACCGCACCTTGCAAAGCGCCCTCGACCTGGTCACCGACAACAGCGCCAAGGCCATGGCCTTGGGTGAGCGTTATGGCCTGGAACCGGGCCGGCCGGCGAACCTGTTGATCCTGTCGGCAGACAGCGACTATGAAGTGATCCGCAGCCAAGGCCTGCCGCTGTACTCGATCCGCCATGGCAAAGTGCTGATGAAACGGCAGCCAGCCCAGGTGGAGTTTTTGTAAACGGTTCGGTTAAACAATCGAATCGATATCCAGTGTTTGCGCCCTCCCCCGATCATTGTGGGAGGGCGCTGGAATACTGGCGATTTGCGATACCTCGCGATTCTCCCGATGGCTGAACCAGCGTTTAAGGCTGGGTTGCAGCTGGCTGGACTGGGCGTGACTGCCATACACATCGCGTGCTTCCAGGCGACGCCAGCGCAGGGTTTCCAGGCGTTGGCGACTGGTACGCAGCCGGTCGATTTCAGCATTCAACGCCTGGCTGTGTGCGTGTGCATTACCGCGCTGATTGGGCGGGCGACGACGGTCAAGTTCACGGTTTTTGTCGCGCAATTGCTGCGTCATTGTTTCCAGCGCGTGGTCGATCAGCTCAAACTCTCTTGGCGTGACCAACGGCCCCTGGCTGTCGATGGTTTGTTGCCAGCGACGCAACGTAGCCCACGCCGCAGGGATGTAGCTGGCGGTCATGAAGTGTTGACTGGCCTGGAACAGCTGTCTGAGCAGGTTATCGCGGTCGGGCATATCGCCTTTGAGTTGCAGCGCGCGGTTGCAACCCGCCTCCAGGATGGACTCACACCCGGGCTTCCATAAGACCGAAGAGTGGGTGCCGTCCGCGAGCTTTATCGGCATGAAGTGCTGCTGTTCGCCATGATGCTCGTACGGGTTGCCACCGACGCCGACCAGGCCTGCGGCAAACAGAAGGCCACCAGAGGCTGGCGCGCTGAAAAGCATAACGGCGCCCGGAACCCAGAGTTTGGCGGTGGTGTTCATCCACGGGGCGGGAACGCTGGGGACCGGGTCGTTGTGGTTGACGATGCGGTGGTGGACCAAGGATGAGGCGCCTTCGGTGAATACCGAGTCTGCGGCGCGGGGGGCGCCGTAGGTGTAGAGGAGGATGTTGTAGTCGGTTTTGAGGGTTCTGCGCAGGCTTTCGGCGAGGAGTAAAGCGATCGCACCGCCGAGGCTATGACCGCAGATTAGAATGCGCTGGCCAGTATGGAATTGATCAAGGTATCGCAGCACAAACTTGTGCATCGCTCGATAAGCCAGATAAAAGCCCTCATGTGCCCGACCGACACCCTCGGCAAAATCAACCTGGTGGGCGTTAGCGTCACGCAGGATATCGGCACCGCTGACCGTGCCTCGTACAGAAATCAGGATGACTTCATCGTGGTGAGTGATGAAGGCCTGAGTGTCAGTCCCGAATTTTTCATCATCGAAAAAATGCAGTCTTGCTGGGTGCTCCTGTTGCTTCTTAGGTTGTGGACGATTTTGTGGATACAACACTGGATCGAAAGGAAGGATCTCGAAGCGCCGGGAGTAAGGGACCTCTTCATAAAGCGGGTAAAAACGCTCTGTCTGTTTTGGATCAATACGCCAAGCCTCATGGAACATTGAAAGTTTCTCAGCAAACAGATTTCCAACGGTTGGGTCCAACGGGAAGGTCACTTGATCAGCAGGTTTCTCCAGAGGTTGCTGGCCAAAGTCGCAATAACTCAGGGCCGACATCAGGGCCAACTGATACAGGTTCAAGGCACAGAACTGGTCGTCAGTGGATAGCGTCGGACGCAATGCGCGTAAAGGCCGCACTTCCAACACGCTGTGTTGATTGGGAAATAACACAACGCCTGTCAGGCTGGGCTGAGGCGGGCCAAATCCAAGATCGGCCATCATTTTCAAGGCATGACGTTCAGGGCTATGGGCTCTAGGCGATTGCGGCGGCAGGTGAGCCACATGGCGGACCAGATCCCGCACTTCAACTTGATAAAACCGGTCTGCTTGAGACTGTGCGGGATTGCCTTCACTACGCTGGCCATCCTTGGCAGAGAACCGGGTTTGTTCGGCGCGAACTTGAAGTTCTGTAATAGGTAGCGGGTAGGTTCGACGGCTCTGCAAAAGGCTATACGGATCCTCGACTCCGGAATACAGGCCATCCAATTTAAGAACGACCGGGCCGCAATAAAAACCCTGCAGCTTGGCGAATCCTTCTCCATTCAATCGACCTTCGTAACGGCGCCCGGTACTGTCGT
>NZ_JBARTQ010000053.1:0-8118 GCF_049645325.1 Pseudomonas sp.
GGCAACCCGGCAGGACGCCGGGTTAGCCGCCCCGCGCCATGGATGGCGCGTGGCGGCGGCCCACGGATTCAAGCCGGAGTGCGGGCATGCCGAGCCACAGCGAGGCACCGAGTGGAGGGGCAAGAGCGCTTTGGTTACTTTCGCGCTTTTCGAAAGTGACCCGCTGTAAGAGCGGAACCCATATCCGCCACAACCGCAGCAACGGATATGCCCCCAAACACCCGCCCCCACCCAAAGACCTCAAAACCACCAGCGAAACAAATAAAACAACCCCATGCTCAACAGCACCGTCACCAACACACTGCGCGTCCAAAACATCAACGCCACCGCACAAATCCCCGCCAGTAAATAAGGATTGGCCGGGCTCAAATTCAACCTGTGATCCGCAAGAAAAATGATCGGCCCGCAAATCGCTGTCAACATCCCCGGGACCGCAAACCCCAAAAACTCCCGCGCCCCACGGTTGAGGCGCACCGGCAAACGTGGCTCGATGAACAGGTAGCGGTTGAGAAACACCACCACGCCCATGGCCACAATCATGATGTAGATCATCGCTGCCCCACTCCCAACCGCTTGCACGCGTAACCCGCGCTCATGCCCAACACCCCGGACACCACCACCGCCGACTCCCAGTGCAAATAGCTCAGCCACACCGAGCACAGCAACGACACCGCGACGCACACCACCGTCGGCACATCACGCACCACCGGGGTAATCAAGGCGATAAAGGTCGCGGCAATGGAAAACTCCAACCCCAACTGATCAAGCCCGGGAATGCTTTTGCCGAGCACAATCCCCGCCAAGGTAAACAGGTTCCAGGCGATATAAAACGTCAGGCCCACGCCCAAGGCGTACCAGCGGTTGAAGGTCTCACGGTCGTAGTGGTTGACCAGGGCGAAGAACTCATCGGTCAACAGAAACCCCAGGCTCATGCGCCAGCGGGCGTTGAGTGACGACAGCGTCGGGCGCATGTGCATGCCGTACAGCAAATGCTGGGAAGTCAGCAGCAAGGTGGTCAGCACAATTGAAATCAGGCTCGCGCCGCTTTTGACCATGCCGATGGCCACCAACTGCGCGGCGCCTGCAAATACGATGGCGGATAAACCCTGCGCTTGCAGAGGGCTGAATTGCGCATCAATGGCCATGGAGCCGGCGAGCAGCCCCCAGGGCGCGCAGGCCAGCGACAACGGAATAACGGCGATTGCGCCGCGCGCGAAGGCGTAATGCGGTACGGCAGTAGGCATGGAGACGGCTCATCGACAGACAGTCGACAAGCATGCCAGCTTCACACGGGGGTTGTCTTGAACGATCGTGCTCAGGCGAGCTTGACCGACACTTGCTCGACCGCGTCGCGCGCTTCGCGCAGTTCATGAGCGTCCTGGTTGAGCCGGTGAATGGTGTTGAGCAGGCGCTGGCGCAGCACTTCATCGCCGAGTTTTTCGACGGCGCGCATCAGGTCAAATGCCGCCGTTTCGTTATTGTCCGCGACGGAATCGAGGGTCTTGCGCAGGTTGCGAGTGGCACGGGTCACGCGGGTTCTTCCTTCATGAGCAATGGGGAGGCACTTTAGGACATTCGTGTTTCAGTTTAATTTCAAACACTTGTTGTCGATTTGCGGGTATTTGATCCACATCAATCGAATTCAGGATTTGACCTACATATATGAATATCCGTATATTCGAATAATCATATATACGAAGAGCCTGATCATGTCGGACCTCATCTCCCCGCCTACCCTGTTCAAATGCCTGGCCGATGCCACCCGCGCCAGATTGACGCTGCTGATCCTGCGCGAAGGCGAACTTTGCGTGTGCGAACTGATCCATGCCTTGGATGACAGCCAGCCGAAAATATCCCGGCATCTGGCGCAACTGCGCAGTTGCGGGTTGCTGCTGGATCGCCGCCAGGGTCAATGGATCTACTACCGCCTCAACCCTGCCCTGCCCGCCTGGGTGAGCCAGGTGCTGGACACCACTCTGCAAGCCAACCAGTCATGGTTGCACAGCGACGCGCAGCGTCTGGATGCAATGGGTGACAGACCACAACGGGCCAGCGCCTGCTGCTGAGCCATCGGAGCGTTTATTCATGCTTGTCGCAATTGGCATTTTTATCTTCACCATCGTACTGGTCATCTGGCAGCCCAAGGGCCTCGGCGTAGGCTGGAGTGCAACCTTGGGAGCGATTCTGGCGCTG
This sequence comes from Pseudomonas sp., assembly GCF_049645325.1. Lineage (GTDB taxonomy): Bacteria > Pseudomonadota > Gammaproteobacteria > Pseudomonadales > Pseudomonadaceae > Aquipseudomonas. The sequence goes on from NZ_JBARTQ010000053.1 coordinate 2,194, forward strand.
GCCAGTGGTGTGATCAGCTACACCGACATACCCGTGGTGTGGCACATCATCTGGAACGCCACTGGCACTTTTGTCGCGCTGATCATCATCAGCCTATTGCTTGATGAGGCCGGCTTCTTCGCCTGGGCCGCCTTGCACGTGGCGCGTTGGGGCCGAGGGCGTGGGCGGCGGTTGTTTGCTTATATGGTGCTGCTCGGCGCGCTGGTGTCGGCGCTGTTTGCCAACGACGGCGCGGCGCTGATCCTCACACCGATCGTCATGTCGATGCTCTTGGCGCTGCGCTTTTCACCGGCGACCACGCTGGCCTTCGTGATGGGCGCGGGGTTTATCGCCGACACGGCCAGCTTGCCGCTGGTGGTTTCGAACCTGGTGAATATCGTCTCGGCGGATTACTTCAAGATAGGTTTCAACGAATACGCCGCCGTCATGGTGCCGGTGAACATCGTCAGCGTCGCCGCGACGCTCGCGGTGCTGCTGTGGTTTTTCCGGCGCGACATTCCCCAGACCTACGACCCCGCTGACCTGGATGATCCGGCCAGCGCCATCCATGACCGTGCGACCTTTCGCGCAGGCTGGTGGGTACTCGGTATCTTGCTGGTCGGCTGTTTCGCCCTGGAACCGCTGGGCATTCCCATCAGTGCCATTTCCGCGGTGTGCGCCGTGTTGCTGCTGGTGATTGCCGCCAAAGGCCACAGGATTTCCACGCGCAAGGTGCTGAAGGAAGCGCCCTGGCAGATCGTGATTTTCTCGCTGGGCATGTACCTGGTGGTCTACGGCCTGCGCAACGCCGGGCTGACCACCTATCTCGCGACCTGGCTCGACACCTTCGCGACCTATGGCGTATGGGGCGCGGCCATGGGCACCGGGGTACTGACCGCCCTGCTGTCGTCGGCGATGAACAACTTGCCGACGGTGTTGATCGGCGCGCTGTCCATCGAGTCCAGCCATGCCGTGGGCGTGGTCAAGGACGCGATGATCTACGCCAACGTGATCGGCAGCGACCTGGGCCCGAAAATCACCCCGATTGGCAGCCTGGCCACCTTGCTGTGGCTGCATATCCTGGCGCGCAAAGGCATCACCATCACCTGGGGTTACTACTTCAAGGTTGGCATCGTGCTGACCTTGCCAGTGCTGCTGATCACCCTTGCCGCCCTCGCCCTGCGCCTGAGTATCTGAAGGAGATAACGTAATGAAAGTCCTGTTCATGTGTACCGCCAACAGCTGCCGCAGCATCTTGTCCGAAGCACTGTTCAACCATCTCGCGCCGCCGGGCCTTGAGGCGATCAGCTCGGGCAGCTTCCCCAAGGGCCAGGTTTTGCCTCGCAGCCTGAGCATCTTGCAGGCCGCCGGCATCAGCACCGAAGGGCTGTACAGCAAAGGCAACGATGCGTTTGAAAGCAGCCCGCCAGACATTGTGATCAGCGTGTGTGACAAGGCGGCCGGCGAAGCGTGCCCGGTGTATTTCGGGCCAGCCATAAAGGCGCATTGGGGGTTGGAAGATCCGTCGGATGTACACGGTGATGACGCAAGCCTCGACGCGGCCTTCACTGCAACCCTGGAAATCATCGCAACGCGCTGCCGGGCGTTTTTTGACCTGCCCTTCACCCGCCTGAACCCTGCTGAATTGAAGGCTGAACTCGACCGCATTGCCCTGTTGTAGCCGGAGAATGTCATGACCCACCTGCCCAATCTCGACACCACCCTTTCAACGCCCGTGAATGCAGGGCCGGGACACCCGCCGCGCATTCTGTTGCTGTACGGCTCTACGCGGGATCGTTCGTTCAGCCGCTTGTTGGTCGAAGAGGCTGCCCGCCTGTTACGCCATTTCGGCGCCGACACACGCATTTTCAACCCCTCCGGGCTGCCGCTCCCGGACGATGCACCGGGTGATCACCCTAAAGTGCAGGAACTGCTCGAACTCATGCAGTGGTCCGAAGGCCAGGTGTGGTGTTCCCCCGAGCGCCATGGCTCGATGTCGGCGGTGTTCAAGGCCCAGCTCGACTGGGTGCCGCTGGCCCTGGGCGCGGTTCGGCCCACGCAGGGCAAGACTCTCGCGGTCATGCAAGTGTCCGGCGGTTCGCAATCGTTCAACACCGTCAATCAACTGCGGGTACTGGGCCGTTGGATGCGCATGTTCACCATTCCCAACCAATCCTCGGTGCCCAAGGCTTTTATGGAGTTCGATGATCAGGACCGCATGAAGCCTTCGGCGCTGTATGACCGCGTTGTCGATGTGATGGAAGAACTGGTCAAGTTCACCCTGTTGTTGCGCGACCGCCCGGACCTCGTAGACCGCTACTCGGAGCGTAAGGAAAGCGCGCAGGAGCTGTCTCAACGCGTCAATCAACGGTCGATCTGACCTCGCCAGTCGGCGTATGCTCAGGCCCATCCTCTTACCGAGCCATATCGATGAGCGCCATGCAACACGCCTGGCAGTGCGTCCACAGGCAAAGCCATGATCGGCCGTGTCCAGGAACTGCTCGCCGCGCACCTGCAGCAATCGCTGGCGCTGGAGCACTTGGGCGATGAGCTGGGGCTGGAGCACTTGGGCGATGAGCTGGGGCTGTCCAAATTCCACCTGCTGCGGGCCTTCCAGAAAGAAACCGGGCTGAGCCCAAGGCAATGGGCCATGCAGTTGCGCACTCGCCGTGCCAAAGGCCTGTTGCGCCATGGCGCTGCCGTGTCCGAGGTTGCGCATGACGTGGGCTTTGCCGATCAGAGCCATCTGAATCGGCACTTTCGCGCCGCCTACGGCATCACGCCGGGCCGCTACCAAGGCCTGTTGAAACGCTGAACAGCGCAATCTGGTTCAAGACGACCACGCCACCGTCCGCCACACTGCTCGCACTCTCTTGATGGAACGCGGGCATGTTGACGATCTTCTTTTACGCGCTGGTATTCGGCTTTGTGTTTTGCCTTTCTCCCGGCGCGGTACTGGCGGAGACGTTGCGCCGTGGTTTGCTCCACGGTTTTACCCCGGCTTTGCTGGTGCAGGTCGGCTCGCTGGTGGGGGACGCCGTGTGGGCAGTGATTGGCCTGACCGGCATTGCGCTGTTGATTCAGCATGACGCGGTGCGCGTACCGCTGACGATGGTATGTGCGCTGTACCTGGCCTGGCTGGGGGTGCGCAGCCTGATCGACGCCTGGCACTTGCCCGACGCGGGCACCGCGGCCGGCAGTTGCGGGCAAAACGCGCTGGCTGTGGGCGCCGCCATTTCCCTGGCCAACCCGAAGAACATCGTTTATTGGGGCGCTCTCGGCAGTGCGTTGTCCGGCATCGTCGGGGCCACACCGAGCCATGGGCAAACCCTGGTGTTTTTTGCAGGCTTTATGTTGGCGTCAGTGCTCTCATGTTTCCTGATCGCCGCGTTGGTCAACCTGCTGCGCAATACGGCATCACCTGTCTGGCAACGGATCAGTTATGGCGCGTGTGGGTTAGTGTTGTTATATCTCGCTGTTCTGGCGACCCAAGGGATATGACGTTATATATTGCCGACCACAAAGTGCCTCTTGTCTGAATGAACTCTGAACACAGGGGCCTTTAATTAATCATGCGTTGACATTTTGTAACTGGCTGAGTAGATTGCCCCTGCCCGCAACTGGGGCCTTTTTTAAACCTCACAAAAGAAGCCAATGGACACAGTATCTAGTCGCTGTCCGAGCACCGCTTGCGCGGGCATCGGGCGCCAAACCCAGAATATGACAGGACTCGCCTTCCAGGTCCGGTAAGCTGCGCTAGAGCTTGATGCTCCACCGTAACTGCCTCACCGGTCGCCCGTCCGGTCCCGAGGTGTGTTATGACCTTCCAACTCATTGCTTTACCTGATGTTCGTACACTGGCCGCAGCCTTGCGTGCCAAGCTGTGCCGCGAGCCCGTGGGCTTTTCGCCTACCCGCTCAGCCTTTGCTGCACCCTCCCCCCAAGCGCGCCCGGCTCCCCCGCTGGCGCACTGGCGTATCTGCCCTGCCAGCGGCCAACTGCTGCAGCACTGGGATCACGCCGACCCTCAAGACCCGCAGAGACCCAAGGTTTCCACACTGGCTCAAGCCCGCCTGTTGCTCGATTTTTACCTGAGCACTCGCGCCGCTTAAACCGGTTGGAAACAGTAACTTCCTGATTAATGTTCTGGAATTCTTTATGAATAAGTCCAGTAGTAGCCTGCTGCGCGCTGATTAACTAACGCGCTCTAGCGGGCCCTGTAAAAGTTACCCGAACACTTTATTTAAACCGATCGCGAAGTCCGCGGCTCGGCATGCTTTCGCTCGCCTGTCTTCAGGTAAGTACCGGGTATGTTTTGTCGAGAATTGGCGACAGGAGTACAGACATGAGCGCCGTAAAAAACACACCTCTGCACAAGAAGAATGGCACCGCCACCGACACCAAACTGTCGATGCGCGCCGCCCGTGAAGCCCAGAACGGCCTGCAGGCCACCCTCGCCAATGTGCGTGCCACCCAGGATGGCCTGACCGAACTGGACGCCAGCGCACGGCTGCAACGCGAGGGCTATAACGAAGTGGCGCATGACAAGCCGCCTCACGCTATCGTCCAGTTCCTGCAGGCACTGAACAACCCGTTTATCTACGTGCTGCTGACCCTGGCGGGCATCAGCTTTGTCACTGACTATTGGTTGCCGCTGCAGGCCGGTGAAGAAGTCGACCTGACCAAGGTCATCATCATCATGACCATGGTGCTGCTCAGCAGCCTGCTGCGATTCTGGCAGGAACACCGCTCGGCGAAATCCGCTGAAGCATTGAAAGCCATGGTGCGCACGACCGCCACGGTGCTGCGCCGCGAGCAAGTCGGTGCCCAACCGGTCCTGCGCGAAGTGCCAATGCGCGAACTGGTTGCCGGCGATATCGTGCAGTTGTCGGCCGGCGACATGATCCCGGCCGATATCCGCCTGATCGAGTCCCGTGACTTGTTTATCAGCCAGGCCGTGCTCACCGGCGAAGCCTTGCCGGTGGAGAAATACGACACCCTCGGCGACGTCACGCAGAAATCCGCCTCCTCGCTGGCCGCCGATCAAGGCAACCTGCTGGACCTGCCAAACATCTGCTTCATGGGCACCAACGTCGTCAGCGGCCGGGCCAAGGCCGTGGTGGTCGCCACCGGGCCGCGCACCTATTTTGGCTCCCTGGCCAAAGCGATTGTCGGCTCGCGTGTGCAAACCGCCTTCGACCGTGGCGTGAACAGCGTCAGTTGGCTGCTGATCCGCTTCATGCTAGTGATGGTGCCGATCGTGTTCCTGCTCAACGGCTTCTCCAAAGGCGACTGGGGCGATGCGTTCCTGTTTGCCCTGGCGGTTGCCGTCGGCCTCACCCCGGAAATGCTGCCGATGATCGTCAGCGCCAACCTGGCCAAGGGCGCGACGGCCATGGCCAAGCGCAAAGTGGTGGTCAAACGCCTCAACGCGATCCAGAACTTCGGCTCGATGGACGTGCTCTGCACCGACAAGACCGGCACCCTGACCCAGGACAAAATCATCCTCGAACACCACGTCAACGCCCTCGGCCAGCGCGATGACGCGGTGCTGTCCCTGGCGTGGCTCAACAGCCACCACCAGAGCGGCATGAAAAACCTGATGGACCAGGCCGTGGTGCAGTTCTCGGAACAAAACCCGAAGTTCCAGGTGCCGTTTGCCTACAGCAAGGTCGATGAACTGCCGTTCGACTTTGTCCGCCGTCGCCTGTCGATCGTGGTCAAGGACGCCGTTGGCGACCACTTGCTGGTGTGCAAGGGCGCTGTGGAGGAGATGCTGAGCATTGCCACCCACGTCATGGAAGCCGGCGATGCCGTGCCGCTGGATGAGCGTCGTCGCGACGAACTGCTGGCCTTGGCCAACGACTATAACGAGGACGGTTTCCGCGTGCTGGTGGTCGCCACCCGCACTGTTCCGAAAGCACTGGCACGTCAGCAGTACACCAC
>NZ_JBARTQ010000054.1:0-6526 GCF_049645325.1 Pseudomonas sp.
AAACCGAGTGGTGTCAGAAGAGCTTGGTGAACAGCCAGTACAGGCTGCCCGACAACAAAATCGCCGCCGGCAATGTCAGCACCCAGGCCATCAGCAGGTTGCGGATGGTCTTCATCTGCAACCCTCCGCCATTGGCCACCATAGTCCCCGCCACACCCGACGACAACACATGAGTCGTCGACACCGGCAAGCCGAACATGTCTGCCGCGCCAATGGTCAGCATGGCCACCGTTTCGGCCGAGGCGCCCTGGGCGTACGTCATGTGGGTCTTGCCGATCTTCTCGCCCACCGTCACCACAATGCGCTTCCAGCCGACCATGGTGCCCAGCCCGAGCGCGATGGCCACGGCGATCTTCACCCACAGCGGAATGAAGCGCGTGGAGTTGTCGATCTGGTCCTTGAACAGTTTCAGCTTGTTTTGGGTATCCGCGTCGAAGTGGCCGACCTTGTCCTTGTCCATCAGGCGAATGGTTTCGCTGGTCAGGTACATGTCGTTACGCACGTTGCCAACGGCTTCTGCGGGCACTTTGGCCAGCGAGCCGTAACCTTTCACTTCATCACCGATCTGGCCGGCGAGGGCGGCCAGCGCCGGCACCAATTCCGGCGTGGCTTCCTTGGTGCGCACGTAGGTCGAGAGGATCGGGCGCGGGTCGCCCGGCAGCACTTGCGGTGCGCTTTTGACCAGGGCGACCTGGGTCACTTCGGCCACCGCCGCGAACTGCAACGATTGCTCGGCAGGCATGGTGCGGTTCAACGCATAGGCCATCGGCAAGGTACCGACCAGAATCAGCATGATCAGGCCCATGCCTTTTTGCCCATCGTTGGAGCCGTGGGCAAACGACACGCCGGTGCACGTGGCGATCAGCATGCCGCGAATCCACCATGGCGGCGGGGTGTCGCCTTTGGGCGCCTTGTACAACGAGCGGTTTTTCACAAAGGCGCGCAGTGCCAGCAGCAACAGCGCGGCAAACGCAAAGCCGATCAGTGGCGACAGCAACAGCGCGTAGCCAATCTTGGTCGCCTGGCCCCAGTCCACACCGCTGGTGCCGTCACGCCCGTGCATCAAGGCATTCGCCACGCCGACACCGATGATCGAGCCGATCAGGGTGTGGGACGAGGAGGCTGGCAACCCCAGCCACCAGGTGCCGAGGTTCCACAGGATGGCGGCGATCAGCAGGGCGAAGATCATCGCGAAACCGGCCGAGGAACCCACCTGCAAAATCAGCTCGACCGGCAGCAGGGCAATGATGCCGAACGCCACGGCGCCGCTGGAGAGCAGCACGCCGAGGAAGTTGAAGAAGCCCGACCACACCACCGCGAAATGCGGCGGCAGCGAGTTGGTGTAGATCACCGTCGCGACGGCGTTGGCGGTGTCGTGGAACCCGTTGACGAACTCGAAGCCCAAGGCGATCAACAGCGCCACGCCCAGCAGCAGGAACGGCGTCCAGGTGGTGACCACCGTGCCCAGTTCGTGCATGTCGTGCATCAGGCTGTAGGCGGTGAACAGCAGGCCCATGGCGAGCACGGCGAAGAAAATGATCACCGTCACCAGGCCGGGCTTTTTGTCCAGCCGGGGTTTGGGGGCTGCGTGTGAGGCGGTGGTGGAGGCAGTCAGGGAAGGGGTGGCCATGCCGGAGCATCCAGTGTGGGGAGGATGGCGTTGATGATCATTGCAGAATGTTACAGAGATGCTGCGGCAGGTCAGTGTTTACAGGATTGAGTGCGCCGCTGGTCTGTAAATACATCACAAAGCTAGTGTCAGCGTGCAATCAGTGTGGGAGTCGGGCTTGCCCGCGATGCAGGCACCTCGGTCCTTCAGACCCACCGGGGTGATGCTATCGCAGGCAAGCCAGCTCCCACATTTGATCTCATTTCAGGTCGAGATCGGGGTCAGTAATCTTTGCGTTTTCTGAACGCCCAGCGCCCGGCAATCAAGGTAAAGGTTGCCACCAGCGCCACCAGGATCCAGAAGCCTTCCGGGTCCGTCGAAAGCGGCACCCCGCCGACGTTCATGCCGAAAAAACCGGCGATGATGTTGATCGGCAGCGCCAGCACCGTGACCACGGTCAAGGTGAACAGCGTGCGGTTGCTTTGCTCGTTGAGGTTGGCGGCGATCTCCTCCTGCAACAGTTTGATGCGCTCGCCCAGGGCCATCAGGTCGTTGATGATCAGCGCAAACTCCTCGGTGGATTTGCGCAACTCCTTCACGTCTTCCTTCTGCAGCCACTGCGGCGGGCGGTTTAGCAGGCGCAACAGCGAGCCCGGCTCCAGTGCCAGCAGGCGCTGCAGGCGCACCAACACCCGGCGCGCGGCACCGAGTTCGGCGCGGTTGGTGGACAAGCGCGAAGACAGCAACTGGTCTTCGATATGGTCGACGCTGATGCTGGTTTTGCGCACGATCTGCGTCAGCACTTCGCCCTGGTCGCGCAGCAGGTGCACCAGCAACTCCAGCGGCGAACGGAAGCGTTCGCCGGCCTTCACCGACGAGCGCAATTTATCCACCGAGTGCAAGGGTTGCAGGCGTGCGCTCACCAGCAAGCGGCTGCGGGCGCACACCCACAGCGTGGAAATATCCGAGGAGACCATGCTGCTGAAGTTGAACACCACGTCGTTGACCACCGCGAGCAAGGCCGAGTCAACGTGTTCAATACGCGTGGAGCGCGAACCTTCGTGCAGCGCTTCGAAAAACTCATCCGGCAACGACAAGTGCGCCTGCATCCAGCGCTCGCAGGCGGCGTGGGCCAGGTTCAGGTGCAACCACAGGAATTCTTCCGGGTCTTGCGGCGCCTGCAAGGCGGCAAGCGCGGTGGCTGAGTCTATCTGCTCAGCTTTTTCACCGGGGCGAAAACGGAAACCGTAAAGCAAGCCAAACAGATCGGGATCCTGATGGCTGTGATCAATGCTGTGGTTCATGGCGGCTCGCAGAGAAAGCGCCTGTAGGACGTTTCACAGGTTCGCGTCGGCGAATCATTGCAAGGCGGCATGACGATTCTGTGACAGTTTGAAAACTTGCTCAGCGAGTCTTCAAGGTAAAGGTAAAGAGCGTGCCCTTTTGCGCGCAGGACGAGACCTGGAGTTGCCCGCCGTGGGCATCGGCAATTTGCTTGACGATGTACAAACCCAGGCCCAGGCCGGCTTGCGGCGTGTCTTTGAGTGGCCGCGCGTAGGGCTGGAACAGCCGGGGCAACGCGAGTTCATCGATCTGGCCGGGGTTTTTCACGGTCAGTGTGAAGAGGTCCTGTTCGACCTGTGCCGTGACTTCAACCGGGCCATCGTGGCTGCCGTGGTGGATCGCGTTGGCGACCAGGTTGGAGAGCAATTGCGCCAGCCGATCACGGTCGCCATACACGTCGCGCAGGTCGCCGATATCCGCCTGGATCTGGCGCTGCGGGTGCACGCTTTGCACCTCGGACACCACATGGTGCAACGCGTCCTGCAAATCCTGGCAGTCGCCCCGGTGCAACGGAATGCCGCTGCCCATGCGCCCGCGAGCGAAATCCAGCACGTCTTCGACCAACTGCGCAGCACGCTTGCCACTGGCGAGAATATGGCGCACCAGTGGGTCAGTGGCGGGCGTCGGATGTTTGCGCAGCAAGCGCTCGGCGCCGAAGTTGATCGCGAACAGCGGGTTGCGCAGGTCATGCCCGAGTACCGCAATGAACTGCTCACGCAGTTCGGCGGTGCTGCGCTCTTCCAGCAAGTCGTCTTCGGTTTTCTGCTGGCTTTCCTCGGCTTCGATTTGCAGCGACAGCACCCGGGCAAACGACTCCATGGTCGATTGGATGGTGCTGCTGCGCAAGGGCGCGGGGTTGGGGTCGAGCGCGCAGATAGTGCCGAAAAAACGCCCATCGGTGTGGAACACTGGCACCGAAATATAGCTTTCGAATTGGTAAATGCGCGGGGTGTGGTGGTCGTGGTAGAGCGGGTCTTTGCTGGCGTTGTCGATGACCACCGACACGTGGGAGCCGCGGATTTCGTGGCAAATCGTGGTGGTCAAGTCCAGCTCGCCGCCCACACCCAAGCCGAAATTCAGGTGGTCGAGCACGGCGCAGGCGGTCCAGGTGTCTTCGGTAACCCGGGCGACGGCGGCAAAGCGCAAGCCAGTCATGTCACTGATGACCTGTAACATAGCGGGGACGGCGCTGATGCGGCCAATGGTGGCGATGTCGGCGGCTTTTTGCCCCATTAAGTAGTCTCGATCTGCAAGTGCTGGCGAATGGCTTGGATTTTAGCGACCTTACGCGCTGTAGGTGTAATTTCATTCAATGTTTAGATACTTTTCCTACGGCTGGCTGACGAGCGCGCATAAAAAAACCGCGCCACTCTAAACAGTGGCGCGGTTTTTTTGGCGTTTGACTCAAGTGTCTTGCTTGTTTTCCAGCACTTCACCGGTCTTGGCGTCGAGCTTCACGTCCCACTTTTTGCCGGTGGTGTCGGTCAGGTCGACTTCGTAGACCAGGCGACCGGCTTCGTGATCCAGCTCGGTGTCGGTGATGGTCGCGCCGGGCTGTTTGGCCAGGGCGGCAGCGTTGAGTTTCTCGAACGGCATCACATCACCGGATTTGAGCAGGCTCGGAATCTGGTCCGGGCGTACATCGGCCTGGGCCAGACCGGCAGTCAGGGTCAGGGCAGTGGCGGCGAACAAGGCAGTCAGGGTTTTCATGGTAAGTGTCCTTCTGGGTGAGCTGTTTAAGTGGCGCCAGATTAACCAGCGCAACTTAACTCATCCTTAATGGCGCACTGACACCTGTGCCTTAGTAGCCATTGTCCTTGAGCAGGTCCTGCACACTCGACGACGGCCAGCGCTTGTAGAACTTCAGCAGTTCGGCCGCGCGGTTGGTGAAGATGCCATCGACGCCGGCGCTCATCACTTTTTCGAAGTCCACCGGCTCATCGACGGTATAGACGTGCACCAGCAGGCCTTTGTCGTGGGTCAGCTTGTTCATTTCAGGCTTCACCAGGTCGGTGTAGCTCTGGTCGCCATGGTTGGTCAGCTCGGCCGAAGGGCCGGTGCCGATGGCGCCGAGGCTCTTGGCTTCGTCGACCCATTTTTCGAACTCGGCAGCATCCTTCGGCTCTTGCTTGGCGTAGTAGGCGGCTTTGGTCGCTTCACCGGATTCGGCGAAGGTCTGCGTGGATTTCGGCTCGATGCTGCCTGGGCCGACCCACAACAGCAGGATTTTCGGGGTGTTGGGCATTTCTTTCTGCAGCTCTTTCAAGCTGTCTTTTTCAAACGTTTGCAAAACCACACGGCCTCTGCCCTGGCCCACGCCGGTGTTGCTCTTGCCCAGCTTGGAGCCGGCGGAACTCAACCAGCCCTTGTCCAGCAGCTTGTTTTTCAGGTCGGCTTCGATGCCCGGGAACTGCTTGGGCTCCTTGGTCTCGATGTACAGGCCGGGTTTGTGCTGCGGGTTGCCTTCGGCGATCTTGATGATTTCGTCCAGGCTCTGGATTTTCAGGCCGACGAACGCAGGGCGGGCGCGGTCCGGGTAGGCGGCGTTAAACCAGCTGCCAGCATCCAGGGTGCGCAGTTCGGCCCAGGTGAACTCGTTGGCCGGGGCGTCTTTGCGCTCCGGGAACTTGGTGGCCACGTCGGTGGTGCGTTGCAGGTTGTTGTCGTGCAGGGCGAACAGCACGCCGTCCTTGCTGCGCTGCAGGTCCATTTCCAGGTAGTCGGCACCCAGGTCGCGGGCGAGCTTGTAGGAAGCGGCGGTGGATTCAGGCGCGTCGTAGGAAGCGCCACGGTGGGCGATGACGGCCGGGTAGGGAATGCCTTCGTTTGTTGCCAATTCAGCCGGGCTGATCGGGTCGGCAGCCTGTGCCTGGCCAAGGCCGAGCATCAGCGCGAGCAGCAACGCGCTCTTGGTAAACGTGACAGGCATATGCGAAGTCCTTTCGTGGAGGTAACTTTGAGAAGGCGTCCTTTTTAACAATTGATTGCGAAAGGCGCTATCACCAAACCGACATTAACGTGCGCACGGCCCATATTTCTTGGTTTTTTTGTGCAGTGTTGCAGTACTCTTGCCCGAAGCTGCCCCGTCAGAGGGCCGTCATTCCTGCCACGCGTGTAAACCATCTTTCCAGTCCCTGCGGGACTTTTCAGTGAGGTTTACCATGCGCATCACTTCCGAACTCATCTGCCAGGCCGCCGACCAACTCCACGGTTTTGTCGGCCTGAACCGCAAGACCGGCCACTACATCGTGCGTTTCAGCGAAGATGCCTTCGGCATGGACGTGGCCGATGACGGCATCATTCCCACCGCTGAGTTTGTCTGGCTGCCGGCTGACGGCGAGCACACCATGACCCTGTCGCGTGAACGCATTCAGTTGCTGCTGGACCAGCGTATCGACGATCGCATCAATATTACCGAGCCGTTGCGGGTGTACATGCGCCGGGTGGAGATCCCGCAGATCAGTGCGTTGCGCAGTTTGGTCTGCTAGGTAAAAGCTTCTTTCAGCCCAATGAGGGCTAAACATGTGGGAGCGGGCTTGCTCGCGAAGGCGGTATGTCAGCCACTGAATCTGG
>NZ_JBARTQ010000055.1:0-2348 GCF_049645325.1 Pseudomonas sp.
TGCTCGCGAAGGCGGTGGGTCAGCTAACACATTCATCAACTGACAGACCGCCTTCGCGAGCAAGCCCGCTCCCACATTTACCGTGTTGTGACTAGAGATTTACGCCGCGCGCTCTTCGCCCGGGTTACGCAGAAAGTAGCGCTTATATTCGCGGCTGAACTGCGACGTACTCTGATACCCCACATTGTGCGCCGCTTGTGCCACGCCCATGCCGTCCACCAGCAGCAACTGCTGGGCCTTGAGCAACCGCAGACGCTTGAGGTACTGCACCGGCGACAACAACGTGCAGCGCTTGAAGTGCTCGTGAAACGTCGACGCACTCATGTGCGCGTAACCGGCCAACGTCTCGATATTCAGCGGTTCGGCGTAATGGGCATGCAGGTGATTCAACGACGTGGCAATTCGCGAAAACTGCCCCTGCTGCTCCACCAACGCCCGCAACACATCGGCCTGCGGCCCGCGCAAGGCGGTGAACAACAACTCGCGCACCCGCGCCGGGCCCATGATCCGGCTTTCCAGCGGATCGTGCAGGCATTGCAGCAAACGCTCGACACAGCCGCGCATGGCGTCATCGAGCACCACCGAACTCATCGACTCCAGCGTCTGCGCGGCCGGCGGCGGCCCCGCCTGAATGCCCATGGCCATGACCAGCTCACCCAGCACAACGCGGTCAATGCCGACGGTCACGCCGTACAGCGGCGCATTCGGCAGGGCAAAGGTTTCGCATTCGAACGGCACCGGCATCGCCTGGATCAAATAGTGCCCGGCGCCATATTCCAGTGTGCGTGGGCCCAGGTAGGCGACTTTGCTGCCTTGGGCGACGATCATCAGGCTCGGCTCGTAAATCTGAGGCCCACGCGCCACGTCGCAACTGGCGCGCAATACCTGCACACCGGGCAAATTCGTCGGCGAAAAACCGTCGCGGGGCGTAAGCCCTTTTATCAAGGCAACCAGCGTGGCGTTGGCGTCGAGATGGCGGGTCAACAACATGGCAAAAAACTTCGCGAAAAAGGGATGAGAGCATCATCGCAGGTCTGAGGGCACATAAATCCAAACACAGGGCACTCCCGGACGAATAGGCATGAGACTCGGAGCAATCACCATGGCCGCATCCGGGGGTGGCGCGGAAAATGGCCCGCCTCACTTGTCACTGCTTTTTTGCGAGGTTACTCATGTACACCGCCATCGGTTATGCCGCCCAGTCGGCCACCACTCCCCTCGCCCCCATGTCGTTTGAACGCCGCAGCCCGCGCGCCGATGACGTGGCGATCGAGATCCTCTACTGCGGCGTCTGCCACTCCGACATCCACCAGGCACGCAACGAATGGGGCATCGCCGTGTACCCACTGATGCCGGGCCACGAGATCGTCGGCAAAGTCACCGCCGTCGGCGCCAGCGTCACGGCACACAAAGTCGGCGACCTGGTCGGCGTAGGCTGCATGGTTGATTCGTGCCGCCATTGCGACGCCTGCCACGCAGACCTTGAGCAATACTGCCTCGAAGGCCCGACCATGACCTACGCCACCCCGGACCGGGTAGACGGCAGCAACACCATGGGCGGCTACTCGGACAGCATCGTGGTCAGCGAGCACTTCGTGGTGAAAATTCCGGCCAAGCTCGACCTGGCCAGCGCCGCGCCGATCCTGTGCGCAGGCATCACCACCTACTCGCCGCTCAAGCACTACGGCGTGAAAGCAGGCGATAAAGTCGGCGTACTGGGCATGGGCGGCCTGGGCCACATGGGTATCAAGTTCGCCAAGGCGATGGGCGCGGAAGTCACGCTGTTCACCCGCTCCGCGAGCAAGGCTGAGGAAGGCCGTCGCCAGGGCGCCGATCACGTGATCGTGTCCACCGATGCCGAACAGATGAAAGCCGCCGCCGGCAGCTTCGACTTCCTGCTCGACACCATCCCGGTGCAGCACGACCTGAACCCCTACCTCGACGTGCTGCGCTTTGACGGCGTGCACATCCTGGTCGGCCTGATCGAGCCGGTCGACCCGCCAGTCAACGCCGCCAAGCTGGTGTTGGGCCGTAAAGTGCTGGCGGGTTCGTTGATCGGCGGTATTGCCGAAACCCAGGAAGTTCTGGATTTCTGCGCCGAACACGGCATCACCTGCGACATCGAAATGCTCGACATCCGCCAGATCAACGAGGCTTACGCCCGCATGATCGCCGGTGATGTGAAGTACCGCTTCGTGATCGACATGGCGACGCTGAAGGCCTGACCAACCATGCCATCGCCGTGACCCGTGACCCGCGACCCGTAGCCCGTAGCCTATCGCCCGTAGCAGCTGCCGAGCCTTGGCGAGGCTGCGTAGGCGGTGTACCTGACACACCGCCTACGCAGC
>NZ_JBARTQ010000056.1:0-8923 GCF_049645325.1 Pseudomonas sp.
CAGCCATCAGGTCCGCGCAATCGCCACGCAACAAGCGGATGGCACGCGTACCCGGGGATTCACGCAAGAGTTCGTTCTCGGCAATGATGGCCAGTACAACCTCAGGAGGTAGAGCGTCTTGCAGTGCATCATCAGCTTCATGGAACTGCTCCTGCTTTTCGCTGCTGCAGTCGTCATCCAGATAGGCTTCGTTCGCTGAAATCAAAGCAGCGCACAGTCGCTTCAGTCCGGTGTAATCGGTCATGTCCGTTGCTCCGCTGTTTCTGCGATCAATGCCATCCGTTCCAGGCGCTCGGTGGCCTGGCTGGCCAAATTGAGGCAGTCCGCCTCATCCACCACCGGCATGCACACGAAACGAATGCCGTGCTTGACCATGGTGTTCGCTATCTCAAGGGATTGGCGTAGCTGGGCTGGGTTTGCTCGTTTCATGGCTTCAACATCCGGCAGACCAACTGCATGTCATTGAACTGAGCCTGGAACTGGCGAGCGTCATCCCGCTGGCTGAATGCGAATTGCAGGACGATGAACATCACCCAAAAGCCGATACCGAATACCCAGCACATCAATTTTTCACCGTTCATTGCGCCGCCCTCCTGCCAAATTTCTCCATCAGAAGCGCTCGCGCCTTTGCGCCGTCTGCCGGGATTCCTTGCTGAATGATTCGTGTGCGAGCTTCTTGCTCAGCCAGTTCGTTGGCCAGTTCAAAGGCCGTCTTCTGGCTGTCGTGGCCGATGCCGGTAAGGATCTTGCCGTCCAGCGGCTGGCCTTCCTGGGCGCGGCGGATGACCACGGCGTAGTTGTGCTCGAAGCGCTGGCGCAGGCCCTTGTCTTCCTGCTTGGCTGAGCGCAGGTCGAACAGGCCCGTGGCAATGGCCGCGATCTTCACGCCTTCGTGGCTGTAGACGCCCATCAATGCCTCCACCCATGCATCAGCGCTCGCTGGCAGGCCGAACGCTTCAGGCCCAGGCGTGCACCAGCCTATGAACTGGCCGACGCTTGGGGCGAACGGTGAGCCGCTTTTCCGGCACTGCTCGATTCCGTAGCGGATCTGCTCCAGCGAGCGGATGCCGGCGGCCATGAAGCCCATGGTCCAGTTGCGCATCGCGGCAGCCTTGGCCTTGTCGTCGGGCCATGCCTGCTTGTGGGCCGGGAAGATGGCCTGCAACTGCCGAAACAGGCGCTCGACCACTTCACCGGTGGCGTCGTCCACCACTCCAAGCTGGCTGCCGATCTTCGCCGGGGCCTGATAAGGGGCGGCGGTTCCCAGCGCCCGAGCAGCGCCGGGGATCATCTGAGTGACGTTCTTCATAGGTCATCACTCGTATCGGTGCGCCACGACTGATCGTAGAAGTCCGGCCCGTTGCCAACAGTCCTGCCACCCGCCACAACCTTGTCCGGGAACAGACCGGTCCAGCCGTTGCTGATGGACTGGTTGATCACAGCGTCAGCGTCGTGGTGGCCTGCTAGGGTCTTGGCTTGCTTGGCGCAGGTGGTGGCGGTCAGTGGGCGCTTGATCTCGGCGCGGTGCTGGCACCAGTCCTGCCAGGTCTGGTCGCTTACGCTTTCAGGCTTGGCGGTCACCGGATCAAACTTCGCAGCCTTGGTGCGCGAGGGTGCTTTAGCGCCCGAAGGTTTCTTCTCCATTGATCCAGTAGGAGAATCCTTTATTAAGTAGTGGTCGGTTTCCCGACTAGACGGTCCACCGTCTATACGGTCCACCGAATGTTCGGAAACCCGTAGGTTCGGTTCGTAATGGACGATGATCCGCTTGCCAAGCATCTTGCCGGTGTTTTCCTCGCGGGTTATCTCGTGGCTCAGCAAGCCCAAATCCTTGAGTGCACTCATGGCCTTCCAATAGCGATCACGGCCAATCGAGAACCGGTCTTGCAGGTATGAGGCGATCACCTTCCAATCGCTTGAGCGGGTCTGCAGGTAGATCCAGATGGCGAGAGCGTCGGGATTGACGATCATTGCCACAACGTCGTTGCTGACTGAGCTGTATGGCGCCTGTTTGGCGTACAGGATGGTAGGAGTGGCCTTTTGCACGTTGACGGGCTTGGTCATTGCAGCGTCTCCCACTGAGGGAAGCGGCTACCCTGGAGGATCTTGCTGATAGCGGACTCGCGGATAGATTGAGGATCAACGCCAGCAAGGCGACGGATCAGTACCTTGGAAGCCAGCACGGCGGTTATCAGCTCGAACAGAGCATCGCCAGTGCAGCCTTCACACTTCGACTCTTCAGGGTCCAAATAGACGCTCAGCGAGAACTCGCTTTTGTCCCAGGCCATAAAGGCGAGCTGGTCATTGCTGAACTGCTCCATGTAGGCTTCGTCAATGACGGTTGGCTTGATCGACTGCGGGCTCATGAGGCACCACCAAGCAGATCAGCTTCACGAGCAGCCCACATTGCGCGGATCTTGGTTAGCCCTTTTCCAGTAACCCGAGCAGTTGCCACAGTGGTCTTGCCGTTTTCTGGATGCTCGAAGGTGCTGAGCTTCGCAGTCAGATAGCCGGATTCAATAGGGGCTTGCATCGGTTCGTTTTTGCGCAGCGTGACCCAGCGTTTCTGGCGCAGGAAGTCCATTAGGCGCTTCTGTCCGGTGCCAATCAGCTTGGCCGCCTCGCCCACTGAGTACGTTTCGTGGGTCACCGTGACGGCATTGAAGAACTCAACCTTTGGCGCGTCGGCGCAAACCTTCTGCTCCAACAGCTGGTTTTCATTGGTCAGCTCGGTATTGTCTGCCTCCAGGTGCACGACTTTGCGCACGTTGTCGGTCAGCAGGGCCAACAGGACCTTTGGGTCGTTCAGGCGACTCAAGTCAAACGAAGGTTGCGATGCCGATTCCTCCAGCACCTGCCATCGATCGACCAGCGCGCCAGTGAATTCGGGACTCAGCTGTGCAACCACCACAAGGCTGTCACGCTTCCCTTTTTCGCCAGAGAATACGTATTCCTCGACCGGGCGCCCGCCAGTGGGCTTCTCCACCATTGGTGGGTTATCAATCACGCCTTTGAATGCCAATCTTTCTATGGCTCGCTTCACGCTGTCGTGTCGAGAGCCAACCAGATCGGCAATTTCTTGCGATGACATACTGCGCGCCACGTTTTCAGCTATCGAAAAACGTGGCGCGGATTCGTTGGTATTGACGACGGATTGGGGAATAGGCATTATTCGCTCCAGAACTTTGTTGTAAGTGCTGCACAAGAAGCCAGGCCACGAACCTGGCTTTTTTGTGCCCGTGATTTGGCAGTTCGGTATTTCATTGGCAGATCCTCAATAGTCCCTGAGGGACTAATCAGCCCTTTCGTCCTATGGAAGCGACGTTGCTCCGGCTCTTTGGTGGACGGGTCATTCGATCCAGTGCCCGGTTCATAATTGTTGCGGCCAGATCCTCGGGCGTTACTCCATTGCGTCTGGCCAACAGCTCTAGATCAGCTATTCCTTGCCAATCGAGCTGGATTTCCAGCGGCTTTCTTTCAGGCACAGGGCCTCCTCGGCAACTTCAGGCCACGTCGGTTTTCGCGGTAAGCTCTTCCATCATCTGGTTCAGGCCGCGCTCGAGGATTTCTCGGGCGAGAACTGCTTTCTGCGTGCGCTGAAAACGCGCCATAGCCGTGAGCAGATCGTCGGCCACTTCATCCAGGCGGACCTTGGTGGGTTTGTCGTGCATGTGGCTTGGGTCGAAATGCATCGTTTGTCTCCAGTGGCTGATGAATTGGTTTAAGCGGCTGATTTCTTGGCAATGGTCTGGCTGGGGAATGGACGCACCTCTTCTGCGGTGTACGTGCCGTCGTCCTGCCTGGTTACGTAAACGTCGCGACCAACACGGATAGCCTTACTGAGGCCGCCCTGGGTCATGCCGAGCAGGATCGCCGCCTCGGTCTGGCCGAGCTGGTTTGCGAATTCCTTGATGTGAACGCGGTTCATGGTCTTCTCCCATGGGTTACTCATGGCGAGATATTACCTATGGCATTTAACAAAGTAAATGCCATTGGCATTTGGATAGTATTACCGGCAGGAATAAGATTCGCGGATGACCAAGAAAGCCCTAGACCCAGAAAGAAAAGCCGAGTCGGATAAGCTCAAGGCGATATTCAATTCGAAGAAGCGCGACCTGGGCCTGACCCAGGAAAAGCTCGCGCACGCTCTCGACATGAATCAAAGCTCGGTGAGCCACTACCTGAACGGCGTAAATCCGCTGAACGCCCCGGCAGCAGCAGCCTTTTCAAAAATATTGGACGTGCCTGTGGAGGATTTCAGCCCTCGACTGGCACAGCAGATATCGGAATTGGTTGGATTCGCTACAGACTTGCGAGCAAGGGTGGCGGTGAAGAAGTTTGTGGATGACGACTTTCGCGACACTTCATCAAACACGTCGCGCCTCAACGACATTGACGGATGGGACGAGCAAAGCCCTGTGCGCGATGACGAGGTGGAGGTTCCTTTCCTTAGGGAAGTGGAGCTGGCGGCAGGCTCAGGCCGCTTTGTGATCGAAGAAGATATTGGAGAAAGCCTACGCTTCAAAAAGAAGAATCTTCGGGAGAATAACGTTCAGGCATGCAACGCAAAGTGCGTGACCGTGCGAGGAAACAGCATGACCCCAGTGCTTAGGGATGGCGCCACCGTTGGCGTGGATCTTGGAAAAACCGCGCTAGGTGACGTGATTGATGGTGATCTGTATGCGATCAACCATAACGGTCAGTTGCGCGTGAAGCAGCTGTTTCGCCTCCCCCACGGAATACGTCTGCGCAGCTTTAATCGCGAAGATCATCCGGACGAGGACTATAGCTTCATGGATATGCAGGATCAGCAGATCGGCATACTCGGACACGTCTTCTGGTGGGGCATGTACGCCAGATAGAATTTTTCATTGAGTGCCAAGCCCGCCTAGCGCGGGTTTTTTATTGCCTATGAAAAATAATATTGCCATTGGTATTGACGAATAATAATGCCATCGGTATTGTTCACTCCATCGAGTCACCCAACAGGGACTCGCCAGGGCCTCACAGCCCGCCGCTCTTTAACAGCTCAGGACCTTCGCAGATCGATCCCCGGCAACGGGCACAGCGCGAACAATAAATTCGATCTCCACGCCAGCTCTGGAACTGGCCGTGCTCACCAGATGTGAGTACGCGAAACCACGCAAGCCGGTCGGCGAAGAACACCGTCCACGAAATGTGTGACGCCGGCCAGAGATATGAATCGGGCGATGCGCGTGGTGGAGATGAAACACCCACAGATTTACTGATGCCGCTTCTATGAGGCGGCATTGGAAATCAACGGAGGACGTGAAATGAACCTTACCCTTGAATCCGCAGTACAAGCCATCGCCCAGGTGCAAGCTGCCTACAACTGCTCTGACCTGGAGGCGATAACCAAGATGCAAGGCGCCGCCGCTAAGTCTGGCGACGAGGCATCGTTGGAATTTCTCTGCCAGATCAAAGCAAATCTTCTCGGCCTGTGACCGGGCTTCACCACGCTTAAGCAGCCAACATCCGAATCGACCAAGGGACAGATCATGACAATCGATGAGCTAAAAAAAGCCGTTCGCGAATTTTACTCAGACACATCACGCAGCCGACCAGAGACAAAGGAGGCGCTTGAAGAGTTGTACGACGATATCGAGTGCTACATCGAAAGCCTTGCTGACTGAACAACCAGCGTCACGTCAGCACTGACGTTAACTGCCCGATCCTCTCTATGAGAGCGCATCGGGGTGTGATCTGAATACGCAGGCTGATGCGTTGATAGCGGCTACAGCAGCCCCAGTTGCTTGGGAAACTCTTGAAAAGACGCCGTTTAAAAGTCTGCAAAGCAACCAGACTAACAAGTCGGAGATCAGCACCGGCTAGATCACACCCCGATGCGGACGAAACTGCGGCCTATAACCGCCCACCTGCATCACCGCAACAAGCAGATGAATGCCCGGGCTGACGGGCAAGTGTAAGACCTGAGGGATCGCGGGAATCGTGGCCGGTAGAGTGAGTAAGCGCCCAGATGGCCACGGCGAGTCCAAGAATAAGCGGCTGAAACCTTCGCCCCGGTGAAACTCCGGCGTCACTAAGGCCGCTAATAGTCCTGCCGGGATCAGCTCCGGCCTCTGCATCACCCAAACCAACCGGAGATCACCATGCTCCTACTGTTCCTGATCGGCGCAGCGCTCAGCCATGCGCGGCCAGAACCGCCAACTGATGACGGCCTGCCAACCGGTCCATTGCGCTTCCATCGTGAGCGCTGGCGTTCTCGACAGGGGCTCTCGGCGTTCTGGCGCTGATAGTCCCGCCCAAAACTCTTCCCGGCGCCACGTAGGGAGGTCTATGTGTCGCACCGAAAGCCCGGGCAATGTTCGGGCTTTTTTACGCCCGCCAACCGGCTGAACCAACGAATGGAGAGAGTCATGAGCGATGTCACGGTTTCGATAAGCCTATCCAAGCAAGAGCAAGGCCGACTCTACATGCAGCATCTGGCGGCAGAGAAGACGGTCAAGGCATTGCTTGAGCAACGAGATGAACTGCTCGCAGCACTGCAAGGCTTGCTCGCTGCCTACCAAGACCCCGGCAACACCGGCAGCACGCACTACGACAAGGTTCTGGTAGCCCGAGCAGTCATCGCCAAAGCTTCCGCCTAACCCCAAACACTGGAGGTCGCCATGAGCGATTGGATCAAGGTTGACGACCGGCTGCCGGGTTTCCCGATTGAGGTAATCGTGGCTTACCACTCCGACGCTGATGGCGAGCCATGCCCGGATACGGGCTTGGCAATTCTTCATCCGGACGGAATCTGGCGCGGCGCTGGTGTGTTTTACCAGCTTGGGCAGGTTCAAAAGTTCGCTATCCGGGAATGCATCAAAAAAGTAACCCACTGGCAGCCACTCCCAGCCCCGCCCACCGAATAACGCCACCCTGGAGCGACCATGAACCAAAGTCAGCACGCTTACTGCGACGTAGCGCTCGCAATGAATCAGCGCCGCAATATGGCCTTGGCGCTATGCCTCGGCCTGGTCGGCTCCAGTGCACCGAAGACCTCGCCGCTGTTTCGGGTGATCCCGGCCGGCAATGAGTTCTTCCACGTCGTCGATTCCACCACCGGTAAGGTGAAAGGGTTTCGCCGCAACCACAACGAAGCCTGCGCGCTGGCGCGGAGCTTGGAGAGTGCACGGTGAGCCCCCAGCAGCGCGATCACGACACGGCAGTCGGATGGATCAACACCGAGCTTGCCGAGCTTCGTAAAGAGGTAGGAAAGCCCAACGCTAGCGCCGCGGTACGCTCGGCGATAACGCTTGCCTTCCTACTGCGCACGATCAGCGACACAGAGCATCGAGAGTTTCAGTCTCGTATCGACGAAATCTACGACGACCATAAGTCCTCTCGCGCTACTGCCGCCTAACACCAATTCCAGACACCAAGCACGGCGCCTTCTGATGCCGTGATGGAGGCTCTATGTCTCAAGAAAATGAATCGGCCCGTTCGGCTGCTGATCTCCGAACCATTGCCCACGCGGCTCCAACGGCCAAAATTGAGCGCGAAGAGCTGGCGGTTGCCCAACAGCAGGCTGAGCGCGAGCGCATCGAAAAGCTGGGCGGCTCGGCGGAACTGGTGCTGGATTTGGAAGCAAGGCTTGCCGCGGCCGTCGATGATCGAAAGCGAGCTCAGGTCGAGGCGAACTACGCCCAAAAGAAACTGGAACAGGTTTTCGAGTCGGTCAGCACAGCAGTGGGTCGGGATGTTCGCCAGCTCAGCGTTGTGCACCTCGGCATGGCGCTGACAGACAGCAAGTCGAAGCTGGTGACGCTGGCCGGTTACATCGACCATTCGGTCACGCTGGATGACTTGGTGGTGCTCAAGCGAGTAGCCAGCAACCTCGGCGTGATCCAGCCGCAGACCATGGCGCAGGCCGCCCAACTGATGGGCTTAAGCCACAGGAGGGCTGTATGAGCCCCGCAATGGCCGCCCAGTTCGACTGGATGATGGTCGGCGCCTTTTCGCCTGATCGGTTCACCGGCGAACAGCGCAAAGAGTACGAAGACGAAGCCCGCCGCATCCAGCGGCAGTGGGACAACCAACCAAACTGAGGAAACTCAAATGTTCAAGAAAGCCGAACGCAAGCAGGCCAAGCTACGGCTGGCACTTGCTGGGCCATCTGGATCTGGCAAAACATACTCCGCTCTGCTCCTTGCTCAGGGTCTTGGTGGGCGTATCGCAGTGATCGACACCGAACACGGCAGTGCATCGCTGTACGCCGACCTGGTCGACTTCGACGCAATGGAACTGCACGCGCCGTACTCGCCAGAACGCTACATTGAGGCGATCGTGGCAGCCGAACAGGCCGGCTACGACACGCTGATCATCGACAGCTACTCACATGAGTGGACAGGCTCTGGCGGATGCCTGGAGCAGAACGAGACAGTGGCTCACCAGAAGTTCCGGGGCAACACCTGGGCGGCATGGAACGAGACCACGCCGCGTCACCGGAAGCTGACGGACAAGATCCTCACCGGCTCAATGCACATCATCTGCACGATGCGCAGCAAGACGGAGACGGTCCAAGGCGAGGGCAAGAAGATCCTCAAGCTGGGCATGAAGTCCGAGCAGCGCGACGGCACCGACTACGAGTTCACCGTGGTGCTGGATCTTACCCACGACGGCCACACCGCCACGGCCAGCAAGGACCGGACAAAGCTGTTTGACCAGCCCGAGCTGATCAGCGCAGACACCGGACGTCGACTGCTGGCCTGGCTGAACTCAGGCTTGAATCCAGAGGATCGCGCCAAAGAGCTGCTGGTTGATGCCATCGCCGATATCCATCAGGCGGCGGACATGGCCGCGCTGGAGTCAGCCTACAACGCCGGGCGCGTAATCGTCCAAGGCTTCGACAACCTCAAGCCCTCGCTGGTCGCCGCCAAGGAGATCCGCAAGGCTGAAC
>NZ_JBARTQ010000057.1:0-3535 GCF_049645325.1 Pseudomonas sp.
GCACCACACCTACCTTGAAGCGGTCAAGGTGCTCGAAGCGTCGGGCATCGCCTATGTCTCCATCGCCGAAGCCGACTGGGACAATGCGCCTGAACTGCCGGAAGCGTTCCGCCGCGACGTACGCAACGCCTTCAGTGGGCGGATCATCTATGCCGGCCGGTATACCGCTGAACGCGGTGCGAAACTGCTCGAAGCCGGGTTAGCCGATCTCATCGGGTTCGGGCGGCCGTTCATTGCCAACCCGGACTTGCCGCAACGGATTTTCAACGGCTGGCCGTTGAATCCGCTGCGGGCCGAGGGCATGTACGGCGGCGGGGAGCAGGGCTATATCGATTACCCGACCTACGCCGGGTAATCACACCACCTTCAGCACAATCTTGCCGATGTGATCGCCGCCTTCCATCCGCGCATGGGCCTGGTCGGCCTTGGTGTAGTCAAACACCTGGTCGATCATCGGCAGGCAACGCCCTGCTGACAGCACCGGCCACACGTGTTCGCGCAGTTGCTCGGCGATGGCGGCTTTCTCATCCTTGGTGCGTGCACGCAGCAGCGAGCCGGTCACGATCGCGCGTTTGCCGAGGATGGTCAGCAGGTCAACGTCATTGGCCTTGGCGCCGCCGAGGAAGCCCAGCATCACCAGGCGGCCGTCCATGCCCAGGGCCTTGAGGTTGTTGTTGAGGTAGGAGCCACCCATGATGTCGAGAATCACGTTCACGCCCTGGCCGCCGGTTTTTTCGGCGATGACCTCGGCGAAATCCTCTTCGCGGTAGTTGATCGCTTCAGCGCCAAGCGCACGGATGGCGGCGCATTTGTCTGCGCTGCCGGCGGTGGCGAACGCCTCAATCCCGAACTCACGGCAGAGCATCAGCGCGGTGGTGCCGATACCGCTGGTGCCGCCATGGATCAACACGCGCTGGCCTTTGTGCGCACCGCCGATGCCGAACAGGTTGGCCCACACCGTAAAGAAGGTTTCCGGAATCGCCGCGGCTTGAATCCACGCCATGCCCTCTGGCACCGGCAGCGCCTGGCTGGCAGGCACAGCGCAATACTCGGCATAGCCGCCGCCGTTGGTCAGGGCGCAGACCTTGTCGCCCACCTGGTATTCGGTCACGCCGTCACCCAGCGCCACCACTTCACCGGCGACTTCCAACCCTGGAATCGGGCTCATGCCCGGCTTCATCGGGTACTTGCCCGCGCGTTGCAGGGCGTCGGGCCGGTTGACCCCGGCGGCGTGTACTTGAATCAGAATCTCGCCTGCCGCCGGGGTCGGCAGTGGTGCCTTTTGCGGCTTTAATACCTCGGGGCCACCGGGCGTGGTGATTTCGATCAGGGTCATTTCGTGAGGAAGGGACATGTGAGCATTCCTGTAGCGATGAGCGTATGGGTTGGGACCGTCGTGAGCCGTCGCCGGTTCTGAGTATTTTTCTGCGGTGCCCAGCATACCCACAAGCGCTGATGCAATAATGCTGCGATTACACTGCAATCTGATGCACATATGCATCACTGGGGGCGAGCATGAATTGGGATGATGCGCGAGTGTTCCTCGCGGTGTGCCGCGAGTCGACGTTGCGTGGCGCCGCGCGCGTGCTGGGCGTGGACCAGGCCACGGTGGGGCGGCGGATCAACGCGCTGGAAAAATCCTTGAGCGCGACATTGTTTTTGCGCACCTCCGAGGGCTACGTGCTGACCGCCGTCGGTGAAGCTGCCTTGGTCTCGGTGGAGAAGATGGAGCGCTCGGCGCTGGACCTGGAGCGCCAGATTCAAGGCCTGGATGATCGCCTGACCGGCACGGTACGGGTCAGCACCACCGATTCAATGGCCATCGACTTTCTGATTCCGGCGATTGCCCGTTTGCATGACAAACACCCCGATGTGCATGTGCAGCTGGACGCCTCCACCCAATTGATCAGCCTGGCCAAGCGCGAAGCCGACATTGCCGTGCGCAACTCCCGCCCGGACAACCCCGACCTGATCGCCCGCCGTATCGCCCGTTGGCCGCTCGGCCTGTTTGCGTCTCAAGCCTATATCGATCGCCACGGCGTGCCGGAACCTGGCAGTCTGTTTGAAGGCCATGACCTGGTGGTCTATCAACCGCACCTGCAACACCAGAAAGACCTGACCCTTGCCTGCGAACCTCTGGGGCATGGGCGCATTGTGGCAGCGTTGAGCTCCAGCCTGTTGGTGCGGCGCTCGATTGCCGCCGGGCTGGGCATTGGCGAAATCCCGCTGCACAGCGGTGAGCGCGAGGGGCTGGTGCGCCTGTGGCCGGAGCGCTCCCGGCCATTGCCCTACGACGTCTGGCTGGTGACCCACGCCGATTTGCGCCACACCGCGCGGGTCAGGGTGGTGATCGATGAAATCGTCGCGGCATTTGCCGGCACGGGGGATTAAGGGGCAGCTCGGCGGGCGCCGGGTTTGAATAAAAAGGCCGGGCGAGCCCGGCCAAACAAGGAGGGGGTGATTCAGGGGCCTCAGCGGTTGAGGAACGCCAACAGGTCTTCATTCAGCTGTTGTGTGTGCGTCGCGGCGAAGCCGTGAGGCGCATCCTTGTACACCTTGAGTGTTGCACCCTTGATCATCTCGGCGGCCACTTTGCCGGTGGTCTCGAACGGCACGATCTGGTCGCCGTCGCCGTGGATGACCAGGGTCGGCACGTCGATCTTGGCCATGTCCGGGCGGAAGTCCGTCTCGGAGAACACCGTGACGCAATCCACGGTGGACTTGAGTGACGCTTGCAGCGCGATCTGCAGGGTTTGGGTGAGCACGCCGTTGGAGACGGTCTGGCCTTTGTTGATGCCGAAAAACGGCGTGTTGAAATCGGCGATGAACTGCGCGCGATCCTTCAACAGCCCGGCCTTGATGCCGTCAAACACGGCGGTCGGCACACCCTGCGGGTAGTCCGGTTTCTGTCCGAATATCGGCGTTACGGCGCCCAGCAGCACCAGGCCGGCCACACGGGCGGTGCCATGGCGAGCGATATAGCGCGCCACATCACCGCCGCCCATCGAGAAGCCCACCAGCGTCACGTCGTTGAGGTCCAGGTGTTCGATCAACTGGGCGATATCGTCGGCGAAGGTGTTGTAGTCGTTACCGGTCCAGGGCTGGTCCGAGCGGCCGAAACCACGGCGGTCAAACGCGATGGTGCGAAAACCACGGCTGCTCAGGTATTCCATCTGGTATTCCCACATGTCGGCATCCAGCGGCCAGCCATGGCTGAACAGTACGGGCTTGCCGCTGCCCCAGTCCTTGAAATAAATCTGGGTGCCGTCTTTGGCAACGAATGTGCTCATGGAAAACTCCTTGGGTGAGAGGCGAAACAGTTCAGCCCCACTATTGCGCCAAACCGGACGAAGGGCTTGTACGGATGTGCTCGGTTGAACGGTTCAGCGTCTATGCTGGTCCACTGACCTCTACCGTCAGATCAACAGGTGAACCAAATGGCCAAGACTTACAGCTACGCCGCTCGGGATTCCAAGGATTCGCTCAAGCCCTTCACCTTCGAGCGCCGCGCGCCAGGGGCTGATGACGTACAGAT
>NZ_JBARTQ010000058.1:0-3294 GCF_049645325.1 Pseudomonas sp.
TTTCAGCCTTGAAAGTTGTGTAGATACTTATGCTGCGATGGCACTACCAGCCATCACACTGCATTCAGCTCTGGCACTTAGGGCAAAACACACTCGCACGCTGTCCCAGCACCACATTGCGCAACTCGCTCCCGCAGACCTTGCACGCCTCGCCTCCCCGGCCATACACGAACAGCTCTTGCTGGAAATACCCCGGCTGCCCGTCGCCGCCGATAAAATCGCGCAACGTGGTACCGCCGCGCTCGATCGCCGCCGCCAGGATGCGTTTGATCTCGATCGCCAGCTTCAGGTAACGCCCGCGTGAAATGCCGCCGGCGGCCCGACGCGGATCAATCCCGGCCGCAAACAGCGCTTCCGTCGCGTAGATATTGCCCACGCCCACCACGACGGCGTTGTCCATGATGAACGGCTTGACCGCCATCGACTTGCCGCGGGACAGCTGGAACAGCCGCTCGCCATCAAACAGGTCGGTCAACGGCTCCGGCCCCAGGCGCAACAGCAACTCATGGTTGTGCGGGTCCTGGCTCCAGAGCATCGCGCCAAAACGCCGTGGGTCGGTGTAGCGCAATGCCAGGCCCGACTCCAGTTCGATATCCACGTGTTCATGCTTGAGCGCCGGCAACCCGACTTCCACCAGGCGCAGGTTGCCCGACATGCCCAAATGGCTGATCAACGTGCCCACCTCGGCATTGATCAACAGGTACTTGGCCCGCCGCTCCACCAGCACGATGCGTTGCCCGGAGAGGCGCACATCCAGGTCTTCCGGGATCGGCCAGCGCAGGCGCCGCTCACGCACCACCACGCGGCTGACGCGCTGGCCTTCCAGGTGCGGCGCAATACCGCGCCGGGTGGTTTCGACTTCAGGTAACTCGGGCATGTGTACCTCGTGAAGAAAGGGTCAGTGGGCGCCCAGTTCGCGGATCGACAACTTCATGCTTTCGAAGTCGTAATCCGACAGGCCCACGTAATCCAGGACCAGATGGCTGATGGCGTTCCACTCATGGTCCACCGACTGGTTGCCCAGCACACGGTAGGACGAGCAGATGTGCTCGGCCATCTTCAGGATCGCCAGCAGGTTTTTAAGCTGCGAGTTGCGCGCCGACTCATCGCTGAAAATCGCCAAGGCGTTGTGGTGGTTGGCGATGGCGTCGGTCACATGCTCCGGCAGGCGCCAGGACTTGGCGGTGTAGTAGCCGACCACGGCATGGTTGGTGTTGAACGCGTTGTTCTCGGTGTCGACCACGCGGCAGTCAGGGCCGGCGTTGGCGTAGGCCTCTTCGAGCACTGCCATGTAGTTGGGGAAGCGCTTGAGCATCAGCGGCACGCCACAATCGTGGAACAGGCCCAGGGCATAGGCTTCGTCCACCGCCTGGGAGCCGGTGCGCTTGGCCAGGGTCAGGCAGGTCATGGCCACGTCCTGCGCGGTGTCCCAGAATCGGTTGAGGGTGACGATGGTGTCGTCGCTCATTTCGCCCTTGATTGACAGGGCGTTGATCAGGTTGATGATCGAACGGCTGCCCAGCAGGTTTACCGCACGCTGGATCGACGCGATCTTGTTGCTCAGGCCGAAATACGACGAGTTGACGATTTTCAGCAGCGCGCCGGACAGGCCCGGGTCCTGGGAGATCAGCCGTGCGATCACTTCCAGGTCCGGGTCGGGCATGTATTGCTCCATCTGCAAATCCACCATGATTTGCGGTTGGGGCGGCACACTGATGCCTTGCAGGGCCTGCTGGATCTGTTCGGCGGAAAGCTCTTGGGACATAAGTACACACTCTGGGCTAGGCGCGAATTCTAACCTCTATGCGAAGCTGACCGACACCTCAAAAACCGGATTGAAAGGGGATCAAATGTGGGCGCTGGCTTGCCTGCGATGCAGGCGCCCCGGTATAGCCTTCATAACGAGGCGATGCCATCGCAGGCAAGCCAGCTCCCACATGTCCGGCGGCGGCACAGAGACCTATACAAAAAGGTATACTCCCGCTCTTTTTTCCGGAGCGACGTCATGTCCCTGCCAAGCCTGCGTCTCAAAGCCAACGCCGATCGTCGTTTGCGCAACGGCCACCTGTGGGTCTACAGCAACGAAATCGACGTGGCCGCCACCCCACTTCACGGCTTCCAGGCAGGCGACCAGGCCATTCTGGAAGCGGCCGGCGGCAAGACCCTCGGCATCGTGGCCATGAGCCCGAACAACCTGATCTGCGCCCGCCTGTTGTCGCGCGACATCAAGTTGCCGTTGGACAAGTCGCTGCTGGTACACCGTATCAACGTGGCCCTGTCGCTGCGCGACCGCTTGTTCGACAAGCCGTTCTACCGCCTGGTGTACGGCGATTCCGACCTGCTGCCGGGCCTGGTCGTCGACCGTTTCGGCGACATCCTGGTGGTGCAAATCGCTTCGGCGACCATGGAAGCGCACAAGGAAGACGTGATCGCCGCGCTGACCCAAGTGCTCAAACCAAGCGGCATCCTGTTCAAGAACGACTCCGCCGCACGTGATGCCGAAGGCCTCAACCGCTACGTCGAAACCGTGTTCGGCCTGGTGCCGGAGTGGGTTGCGCTGGAAGAAAACGGCGTTAAATTCGAAGCCCCGGTGATCCAGGGCCAGAAAACCGGCTGGTTCTACGACCACCGCATGAACCGCGCCCGCCTGGCTCCGTATGCCAAAGGCAAACGCGTACTCGACCTCTACAGCTACATCGGCGGCTGGGGCGTGCAAGCCGCGGCCTTTGGCGCCAGTGAAGTGTTCTGCGTCGACGCCTCCGCCTTCGCCCTCGACGGCGTAGAGCGCAACGCTGCGCTGAACGGCGTCGCCGAGAAGATGACCTGCATCGAAGGCGACGTCTTCGAAGCCCTGAAAGAACTGAAAGCCAGCGAAGAACGCTTCGACGTGATCGTCGCCGACCCACCGGCCTTCATCAAACGCAAAAAAGACATGAAAAACGGCGAAGGCGCCTACCGCCGCCTGAACGAGCAAGCCATGCGCCTGCTCAGCAAAGACGGCATCCTGTTCAGCGCCTCGTGCTCCATGCACTTGCCGGAAGACGACCTGCAAAACATCCTGCTGACCAGCGCCCGCCACCTGGATCGCAATATCCAGATGCTCGAACGCGGCGGCCAGGGCCCGGATCACCCGGTGCACCCGGCAATTGCCGAGACCCGGTACATCAAGAGCATTACGTGCCGGTTGTTGCCCAATAGCTAAGACCAGCACTGCTCCCTGACACAACAAGTGTGGGAGCTGGCTTGCCAGCGATGGCGGAGGATCAGCCGATAGAGGTATGGGCTGATACACCG
>NZ_JBARTQ010000059.1:0-8046 GCF_049645325.1 Pseudomonas sp.
GCCTAAGCTTCAGCTCGCCAATTCCCGCTGCAACACCGCACGATCAATCGACCGCTGCCACCCGCAAATCGCCACGCACGCCACGCAGTTGCCAAGCACATTGGTCAGCGACCGGCACTTCATCAACCGCTCCACCCCCAGCAGCAACCCCACCCCTTCCAGCGGCACCAGTTGCAGAATGCTCAAGGTCGCAATCAAGGTGAATAGCGCCGAGCCCGCCACGCTGGTGGAGCTCAACGACGTGATCAGGCACACCGCCAACACGGCGAGCAATTGCGTCACGCTCATCTCGACCCCTGCCAAATGGGCCAGGAACATGATCGCTGTGGTCAGGTAAAGGTTGGTGCCTGCCAGGTTGAAGGTATAACCGGTGGTCAACACCAGGCGCACGAGTTGACGGTCACAGCCAAGGGCTTCAAGTTTGTCCACGCAGCCGGGAAGTGCAGCCACAGACGAGCCGGTAAACATCACCAACAACAACTCTTCTTTTAAATAAATAATCAAGCGAGACAACTTGATACCCGCCCAGCGGGTTATCGCCGCGAACACCAGCATCACAAATAACGCGCAAACCAGATAAATAACCAGTACAAACTTCAACAACGGCAATACCGAACTAACTCCGTATTTACCCACCACAAACGCCATCGCACCAAACGCCGCCAGCGGGGCAAATTTCAACATTATGCGCAGCAGGTAAAATAGCCCTTGAACCCCGGTTTCGAGCCAACCCAGGCAACGATTGCCCACACGGCTTCCACGCCCCAGCAGCAGACCGCAAATGATCGCGACAAGCATCACTTGCAGCACAAAGCTCTGGGTAAATACGTGATACAGCGTCGAAGACGCCGACAACAGCGACAATTCGTGCAGAAACCCATCCGTCGGTAACGGTGGCGCGGGCAACGCGCTGTGTTCCAGGTTGAACACTAAGCCCGTCGCCATGCCGGCCACCAGCGCAAGGCAGGACATCAACTGGAAGTACACAATAATGCGCCGCACCACGTGCCGGTGATGGGGCTCGCGCTTGATACCGGCGACCCCGGTGGACACCAGCACAAACAACAGGAAAGGCATTAATAAGCCGACGACTTTTATAAACGCATCACTGAGCAGTTTCATCTCGATGGCCAGGTCCGGCAACACCAAACCCAACGTCATGCCCAGTGCGATGGCAATCAAGATAGGCAGGGTTCCATTCGTGGCGTATCGGTTCGGCATCGGTACTCCAACGTGCTTTATTTATTGTTATTGTCGTGACCTGCGGCTTTGGGCATATTAACCGCCTGGCCGCTGCAGGCCGCAAATAATAAAGTCTTGTCACGGGATATACCACCATGGAACTTCGCCATTTACGCTATTTCATCATGGTGGCTGAAGAGCGACATTTCACCCGTGCCGCCGCGCGCCTGAACATGCAGCAACCGCCCCTCAGCCAACAGATTCGCGCGCTGGAAACCGAGCTGGGGTTTGACCTGTTCAAACGTCACCCCAAAGGCGTCGACCTCACTGCCGGCGGCCTGGTGTTTCTCGATGAAGCGCGGGTGATCCTCGCCCGCGTCGAGCACGGCGCGCTCAAGGCATCCCGCGCCGCCCAGGGTATCGAGGGCACGCTGGTGGTGGCCTTCACCAGCTCCGCCGCCGCCCACCCGCTGATCCCGCGCATCATCCGCGCCTACCGCGAGCGTTTTCCTGGCGTCGAGCTGTCGATCAACGAAGGCAGCGCCCGCGAAGTGACTGAAGACACCATTGAAAAACGCATCGACATCGGCATCCTGCGCGCGCCGGTCAGCACCCATCAGAGCCTCACGTTCCACCGCCTGCTCAACGAAGAAATGCTGCTCGCGCTGCCCACCGGCCACCCGCTGTTGAACGACGCCGCGATTCCATTGGCCGCCCTCAAAGACGAACGCTTCATCCTCGTGCGCCGCCCCGGCGCGCCGGGCATGTACGCCAACCTGATCAAGGCCTGCCAGAACGCCGGCTTCGAGCCGAAAATCGCTTTTGAGGTGGAGCGCATGCTCACCAACGTCAGCCTGGTGGCCGCCGGAGAAGGCATCTCGGTGGTGCCGGCATCGATGCGCGATATACACCGCGAAAGCGTGGTGTATTGCCGGATCAAGGACGCCCGCCCCAAGCTGCTGGCACCGATTACCCTGGTGCGGCGTACGTTCAATCCGTCGGCGCCGCTGCAGAATTTCATCGCGCTGGCGCGGGAACTGGGCGGGGTGTATCGCAAGGGATAACGCGCTTGCTACCCTGCCCCTCCCGCCCTCATGGACGCGCGCTTTTGCAGATTGATCCCGCTTTCATCCTTCACCAAACCGAGCACTGGCAGCTCAACCATCACCTGACCTCGAAGCTGCCGGGCTACCTGATGCTGGGCGCCAGGGCGCCTGCCCACTCATTGGCCGAGATGCCGGACGCGGCATTGGCAGAACTGGGTGGCTTGCTCGCCAAGATCCAGCGCGTAATGGAGGCGCAGCTGAAGCCGATATGGCTGTACATCAGCCGCTACGGGCATATGCCGGGGTTCCCGCTGCACTTTCATTTCATCCCGGTGTATGACTGGGTTGAAGCGGCATTCTGGCGGGATCAGCGTTATCGCGTGCTGCAGGATTTTGGCTTGCCGCCTGAAGGCCAGGCACTGACCGATGGCGCAGAACTGACGCTGTTTGTGTGGCGCGAGTTCGGGGAAAACCCGGTGCCGCCGGTGATTCAGGGGCCTTCGGCTGATCAGGTGATACAGCGCCTGCGTGCAGGTTTTCAATCGCTATAAAAACCAAACGTAGGCGCGGTGGAGCCTAGGGGAGGCTGCGAAAGCGGCGGCACTGTCGGCACAGGTGTTGACCGACCCACCGCTTTCGCAGCCTCGCTAAAGCTCGACAACTCCCACAGGGGATCGGTTGTGTGTGTGTGGCAAAACTGGGTTCCAAGCGTCGGGCGATAGTGGGTAAGTTAAACCGGGCGTTGCGCGCAACCTCGTTCAACGTGGGAGCTGTCGAGCTTCAGCGAGGCTGCGAAGGCGGCGGCACTGCCAGCACAGGTGTTGGCTGACCCACCGCTTTCGCAGCCTCGCTAAAGCTCGACAACTCCCACAGAGAAGTTTGTGTGAGTCAGCCAGACAGGCGCTTTTTCATCGGGATACACGCCAACGCCAACCCGGACGGCGAGTGATAAACCGCCGGTTCATCACCTGCATACCCGCACAGCCTGTAGAACCTTGCTGCATTCAACGTCGCATCCAGCACCACTTCTTCAATCGCCAAGTCGCGCGCAACTTGTTCCAGGTGCTCAAGCATCGCCTTGCCATACCCGCGCCCGGTGAAGTCGGGCAGGACAAACAATGCGCCAATTTCGTTGTTATCAAGGTCAAACATCCCGGTGGCGACCGGTTCACCGTTGACCCAGCCCAGGTAAAACGGCTTAGCCAGCAGCGCGCTGTAGCCGTCCTCGGCGGCGCCGCGGGTCCATAGCGCCATTTGCTCGGCGGTGTAGTCGCCAATGCACTGGCTCAGGATGGCGTTGCGGCGAATCTCAAAAGCAGCCTTGCCGTCGTGCAGCGTGGCGCGTTTTATCTCGAGCATTGCGATGTCCCTTCAGGCGTTTTCATTGCCCTCGCGGGTGAATGAAAAACGGTCGATATCCGTGCGCAGCATCCAGCCCTGGCCTTGCCAAAAATGCGCAGCGCTGGTGTTGGTCTTGAACACATCGAGGTGGCATTTCTGAATGCCCAGTTGCTCAAGCGCAGCGAGGCAACGCGCCACCAACGCTTGGGCGATACCCTGGCGGCGATGCTCCGGCAGCACCAACAAATGTTGCAGGTAGCCCCGGCGCCCATCATGGCCGCACATCACGCAGGCGATCAACCGGCCTTCGGCTTCGGCGACGAAACTCAGCGCGGGGTTGCGCGCCAGGTAGCGCTCGGTGGCCTCGCGGGAGTCGGCATCACGCAGGGAAATGCCGGGGGTGTTTTGCATCAATTCGAGCACGGCCTGGTAGTCGGCCGAGGTCATTCCGCGCAGCGTAGGCATTGAGTCGAACCCTGTGGGAGCGGGCTTACCCGCGATGGCGATAGGTCAGAAGAGGCTATCCTCCGGCAGATTACAATCGCGAGCAAGCCCCGAAAACAAGGGCGCTGCGCCCCCCGCCAAACCGCTCTGCATCCGATATTTATGCTCACTTCCCAGCTTAATAATATTTTATTTATGCCTACCCTCCCCCTACCTTGACGTCATGCCCACGCTGAATCCAACTGCATTACGCAAGGACAGACACATGACTCAAGCAATAACAAAAATAGACACGCTGGTGGTGGGAGCCGGTCAGGCAGGCGTCGCCATGAGCGAGCACCTGAGCAAGCAAGGCGTGCCCCACTTGGTGCTGGAGCGCAGCCGTATCGCCGAGCGCTGGCGCACCGGCCGCTGGGATTCGTTGGTCGCCAACGGCCCGGCCTGGCATGACCGCTTCCCTGGGCTGGAATTCGACGACGTCGCCGCCGACGGCTTCGCCCCCAAAGAACGCGTCGCCGATTACTTTGAAGCCTACGCCCGCCAGTTCAATGCGCCGATCCGGACCGGCGTGGACGTCACCTCTGTGGTGCGCAATGTCGGTCGCCCAGGCTTTACCGTGCACACCAGCGACGGCGTGATCGAGGCCAACCGCGTGGTGGCCGCGACCGGGCCGTTCCAGAAGCCGGTGATTCCGGCCATTGCGCCGAAAGACACCGCGCTGCACCAGATCCACTCCGCTGACTACCGCAACCCGGCGCAACTGCCGGCTGGCGCGGTGCTGGTGGTGGGCGCAGGCTCGTCCGGCGTGCAGATCGCCGATGAATTGCAGCGCTCCGGGCGCCAGGTGTACCTGTCGGTCGGCGCCCACGACCGCCCGCCGCGCGCTTATCGCAACCGCGATTTCTGCTGGTGGCTCGGCGTGTTGGGCGAGTGGGACCAGGCAGCCATGAAGCCTGGCCGCGAGCACGTGACCATTGCCGTGAGCGGCGCCCACGGTGGCAAGACCATCGACTTTCGCGAGCTGGCCCAGCAAGGCATGACCCTGGTCGGCCTGACCCAAGCCTTCAACGGCACTACCGCCCGCTTCCAACCCAACCTGGTCGACAACCTGGCACGCGGTGACGAGAACTACCTGGCCCTGCTGGATGCGGCAGACGCCTACATCGAACGCAACGGCCTCGACCTGCCCGTGGAACCCGAAGCACGGCGCGTGTTTCCCGATGCCGACTGCATCAAAAACCCGATTCTGGAACTGGACCTGGCCGAGGCCGGCATCACGTCGATCATCTGGGCCACCGGGTTTGCCGTGGATTACAGCTGGTTGCAGGTCGATGCCTTTGACGCCGCCGGCAAACCGCAACACCAGCGCGGCGTGGCCAGCGAGTCGGGCATCTACTTCCTGGGTTTGCCATGGCAATCGCGCCGGGGCTCGTCGTTTATCTGGGGCGTTTGGCACGACGCCAAATACGTGGCCGATCACATCGCCATCCAGCGCCAATACCTTGAATACCGCGAAGCCGCCCCGCTGATGCGTCCATCCCCTGTCAGCGCCTGATCACTTTTTCCTGGAGTTTTTTTGATGCCTACCCACACTCGCATCCGCATGTTCAACACCAAAGAAACCTATCCCAACCAGAGCCTGGACAATGACCTGTGCCAGGCCGTACGCGCGGGCAACACCGTGTACGTGCGCGGCCAGGTCGGCACCGACTTTGACGGCAACCTGATCGGCCTCGGCGACCCGCGTGCCCAGGCCGAGCAGGCGATGAAAAACGTCAAGCAACTGCTTGAGGAAGCCGGTTCGGACCTGAGCCACATCGTCAAAACCACCACCTACCTGATCGACCCGCGCTACCGCGAGCCGGTGTACCAGGAAGTCGGCAAGTGGCTCAAGGGCGTGTTTCCGATCTCCACCGGGCTGGTGGTCTCGGCCCTGGGCCAGCCGCAGTGGCTGATGGAAATTGACGTGATCGCGGTTATTCCCGAATAAGGAGCCCCACCATGACCTTTTCAATCGTCGGCCGTTGCGCAGACACCGGCCAACTCGGCATCGCCATCAGCTCATCAAGCATCGCCGTGGGCGCGCGCTGCCCGTGGCTGCGCCCCGGCGTGGGCGCGGTGTCGACCCAGAACATCACCCTGCCGGCACTCGGCCCGGACGTGCTCGACCTGCTGGAACAAGGCCTCACGCCGGCCGAGGCCGTCGACAAAGCCCTGACCCGCAACGGCTACAGCCAATACCGGCAACTGACGGCGATTGATCACCTGGGCCGCGCCGTGCATTTCAGCGGCAGCGAAACCCTCGGCACCCACAACGCGGTGGCGGGCGAACAATGCGTGGCGGCGGGCAATATGCTCGCTGACCGCGCGGTGATCGAGGCGATGGTCACCGCCTTTGAACACGGCGAAGGCCAGTTGGCAGACCGGCTGCTGGCCGCTATGCACGCCGCTATCGCCGCCGGTGGCGAAGCCGGCCCGGTGCATTCCGCCGCGCTGGTGGTGGTGGGCGAACTGACCTGGCCAATCATCAACCTGCGCGTGGACTGGGCGGATGAGAGCCCCCTCGGCGAGCTGCAAACCTTGTGGGACGCCTACCGCCCGCAAATGCAGGACTACATCGACCGCGCCCTCTCCCCCGACCGCTCCCCCGGCTACGGCGTGGCCGGAGACGACCGATGAGCCGCAGCCGCGAACTGCTGCAGACGCTGGTGGGGTTTGATACCACCAGCCGCGCGTCCAACCTGCAACTGATCGAGTTCGTGCGCGATTACCTGGCCGGTTTTGGCGTGGCCTGTGAGTTGGTCTACAACGAAGAACGCAGCAAGGCCAACCTGTTTGCCAGCCTCGGCCCGGCGAGCTTGCCGGGCATCGTGCTGTCGGGGCATACCGATGTGGTGCCGGTGGACGGCCAGCCGTGGACAGTGCCGCCGTTTGAGCTGACCGAGCGCGACGGCAAGCTGTTTGGCCGCGGCACTGCCGACATGAAAGGCTACATCGCCTGCGTGCTGGCGCTGGTGCCCGCGTTGGTGGACGCCCACTTGCGCATCCCGGTGCACATCGCCCTGTCTTACGACGAGGAAGTCGGGTGCCTCGGCGTGCGCTCGTTGCTCAAGGTGCTGGAACAGCGGCCCGTGAAACCGATGCTGTGCATCATCGGCGAGCCGACCGAGCTCAAACCGGTGCTCGGCCACAAGGGCAAGCTGGCGATGCGCTGTGACGTGCACGGCGAAGCGTGCCACTCGGCGTATGCGCCGTACGGGGTGAATGCCATTGAGCATGCGGCGGATTTGATCGGCGAGCTGGGCCGGATTGGCCAGCGCCTGCGCGAGAAACAGGACCCGCGGTTTGATCCGCCGTTCAGCACGGTGCAGACCGGCGTGATTGCCGGGGGCAAGGTGCTGAATATCGTGCCCGCCGATTGCCGGTTTGATTTTGAAGTGCGCGCGTTGCCATCGCAGGACCCGGCTGAAGTGGCGTCAGAGCTGCAGGCGTACGCCGAACAACAGGTGCTGCCGCGCATGCAAGCCGTGAGCGCGCAGAGTGCGATCACGTTTACCCAGTTGTCGGCCTACCCCGGCCTCGTCACCGATGAGCGCAGCCAGGCGGCGGAGCTGATAGCAGCGTTCAGCGGCTCGCGGGAATTTGGCACCGTGGCGTTTGGTACTGAAGGTGGGTTGTTTGATGCAGTGGGCATCCCCACCGTGGTGTGCGGCCCCGGGAGCATGGACCAGGGGCACAAGCCGGATGAGTTTGTGAGTGTGGAACAGTTGAATGGCTGCGATGCCATGCTGCAGCGCTTGCTCGACTCGATTCGCGCCTGAGCCACCGACCTGACCAACACCACAAATCTCCTGTGGGACATCAACTGTGGGAGCTGGCTTGCCTGCGATGGCCATTAGTATCTACACAACTTTCAAGGCTGAAAAATCTCCCTGTAGTGAGCTGGCTTGCCCCGCGCTGCGCTGCGAAGCGGCCCCAACAAAGACTCCGCCGAGTTCCAGATAGAACCAGGTCGCCTGGTTTGGGGCCGCTT
>NZ_JBARTQ010000060.1:0-4137 GCF_049645325.1 Pseudomonas sp.
CTTGATCTCAGGCGCCCCGTTAACCACGATGGCCGCACGCAGGCTTGAATCCGTGGGTAACCCGGCAGGACGCCGGGTTAGCCGCCCCGCGCCATGGATGGCGCGTGGCGGCGGCCCACGGATTCAAGCCTGCGTGCGGGCACACCGAGCCTAGGCGAGGTGCCGAGTGGAGGGGCGAGGACCTTTTGGTTACTTTTGGGTCCTTCCAAAAGTGACACGCCGTAAGGGCGTAACCCTAAGCAGCCATAACCGCAGCAACGGATATGTACCCCCCCCAAAAAAAGCACCACCCCAACCCAACGCCCCACCCACATACCCAAGCCCATAGAAAGAACCCATCGCCAGGCGCTCATGATTTACCGCCCACCTCTGGTAGAATCACGTTTTTCCGAGGCTTGTGCGAATTTTGTAACCTTGTGTCGCACGCCCGTAAACCGTATTGATTTCAGCGCGTCGCGCTAGAGAGAGCCTGTATGACCGTTAGTTTGAAAACCGCCGAAGACATCGCCGGCATGCGCATTGCCGGCAAACTGGCTGCCGACGTGCTGGAAATGATTGCCGAGCACGTCAAGCCAGGCGTCACCACCGAGACCCTGAACCAGATCTGCCACGACTATATAGTCAACGTGCAAAAGGCCATCCCTGCGCCGCTGAACTACAAAGGCTTCCCCAAGTCGATCTGCACCTCGGTCAACCACGTGGTATGCCACGGGATTCCGGGCGACAAGCCCCTGAAGGACGGCGACACCCTGAACATCGACGTCACCGTGATCAAGGACCGTTATTTCGGCGACACCAGCCGCATGTTCCACGTCGGCACCGTACCGGTCTGGGCTGAGCGCCTGTCCCAAGTGACCCAGGAATGCATGTACAAGGCCATCGAAATCGTCAAACCCGGCTGCCGCCTGGGCGACATCGGTGAAGTGATCCAGAAGCACGCCGAAAAGAACGGTTTCTCGGTGGTGCGCGAATTCTGCGGCCATGGCATCGGCACGGTGTTCCACGAAGAGCCGCAGATCCTGCACTACGGCCGCGCCGGCACCGGCATGGAGCTCAAGGCAGGCATGACCTTCACCATCGAGCCGATGATCAACCAGGGCAAGGCCGACACCAAGGTCTTGGGCGATGGCTGGACCGCCATTACCAAAGACCGCAAGCTCTCGGCCCAGTGGGAACACACCCTGCTGGTCACCGAAACCGGCTATGAAATCTTCACCCTGCGCGCTGACGACACGATCCCACGCGTCTCGGCCTAAAGGCTGACCTGGTTTTCCCAACCCGTGTTGTGACCGACTGATAGATAGAAAGGAAAGCCGATCGATGCCCCAGGTGGATCCAGAACTCTTCGACCGTGGCCAGTTCCAGGCTGAACTGGCACTGAAGGCAAGCCCCATCGCCGCCTTCAAGAAGGCTATCCGCCAGGCCCGCGAGGTGCTTGATGCGCGCTTTCGCAGTGGCCGGGACATTCGCCGGCTGATCGAGGACCGCGCCTGGTTCGTCGACAACATCCTGCAAAAGGCCTGGGAACAGTTCAATTGGAGTGAAGACGCCGATATCGCCCTGGTGGCGGTCGGCGGCTACGGGCGTGGCGAACTGCACCCCTACTCCGACATCGACCTGCTGATCCTGCTGGACAGCGCCGATCATGAGATCTTTCGTGATTCCATCGAGCGTTTTCTGACGTTGTTGTGGGACATCGGCCTGGAAGTCGGCCAGAGCGTACGCTCGGTGGACGAATGCGCCCAAGAAGCCCGCGCCGACCTGACTATCATCACCAACCTGATGGAAAGTCGCACCATCGCCGGCCCCGAGCGTCTGCGCCAGCGCATGCTCGAAGTCACCAGCACCGCGCACATGTGGCCGAGCAAGGATTTCTTCCTGGCCAAGCGCGCCGAGCAGAAAACCCGGCACCACAAATACAACGACACCGAATACAACCTGGAGCCCAACGTCAAAGGCTCGCCGGGCGGGCTGCGGGACATCCAGACGATCTTGTGGGTCGCTCGTCGACAGTACGGCACCCTGAACCTGCGCGCCCTGGCAGGCGAAGGTTTCCTGGTCGAAAGCGAAAACGCGCTGCTGGCCTCCTCCCAGGAATTCCTGTGGAAAGTGCGCTACGCCCTGCACATGCTCGCCGGGCGCTCCGAAGACCGCCTGCTGTTCGACCATCAGCGCTCCATCGCTACCTTGCTGGGTTTTGAAGGTGAAGACGCGAAGACCAGCATCGAAAGCTTCATGCAGCAGTATTACCGGGTGGTCATGAGCATTGCCCAGCTCAGCGACCTGATCATCCAGCACTTCGAAGAAGTGATCCTGGCCCCGGAAGACGAGGCGCCGCCGCAGCCGATCAACTCGCGTTTCCAGCTGCACGACGGCTACATCGAAGCGCGTAACGACAACGTGTTCCGCCGCACCCCGTTCGCCATGCTGGAAATCTTCGTGCTGATGGCCCAGCAGCCGGAAATCAAAGGCGTGCGCGCCGACACCATCCGCCTGCTGCGGGAAAACCGTCACCTGATCGACGATGATTTTCGCAACGACATCCGCAACACCAGCCTGTTTATCGAGCTGTTCAAGTGCAAGATCGGCATCCACCGCAACCTGCGGCGCATGAACCGTTACGGCATCCTCGGGCGCTACTTGCCGGAGTTCGGTTTTATTGTCGGGCAGATGCAACACGACCTGTTCCACATTTATACCGTGGACGCTCACACGCTGAACCTGATCAAACACCTGCGTAAGTTGCAGTACACCCAGGTGTCAGAGAAATTCCCGCTGGCCAGTAAGCTGATGGCCAAGCTGCCCAAACCCGAGTTGATCTACCTGGCCGGCCTTTACCACGACATCGGCAAAGGCCGGCATGGCGACCACTCGGAAGTCGGTGCGGTCGACGCCGAGTCCTTCTGCCAGCGTCACCAACTGCCATTGTGGGACAGCCGCCTGATCGTCTGGCTGGTGCAGAACCACCTCGTGATGTCGACCACCGCTCAGCGCAAGGACCTGTCCGACCCGCAAGTGATCCACGACTTTGCCGGGATCGTCGGCGATGAAACCCGCCTCGACTATCTCTATGTGCTGACCGTCTCGGACATCAACGCCACCAACCCGACGCTGTGGAATTCGTGGCGCGCCAGCCTGTTGCGCCAGCTCTACACCGAGACCAAGCGTGCGCTGCGCCGCGGCCTGGAAAACCCGGTCGACCGCGAAGAACAGATCCGCCGCACCCAAAGTGCCGCGCTGGATATCCTCGTGCGCGGCGGCAATGACCCGGACGACGTTGAGCAACTGTGGTCGCAATTGGGCGACGATTACTTCCTGCGCCACACCGCTGGCGACGTGGCCTGGCACAGTGACGCGATCCTGCAACAGCCGGCCGACGGCGGCCCGCTGGTGCTGATCAAGGAAACCACCCAGCGCGAATTCGAAGGCGGCACGCAGATCTTCATCTATGCGCCCGACCAGCATGACTTCTTTGCCGTGACCGTGGCGGCCATGGACCAGCTCAACCTGAACATCCATGACGCCCGGGTCATCACCTCCAGCAGCCAATTCACCCTCGACACCTACATCGTGCTCGACACTGAAGGCGACTCGATCGGCGACAACCCCGCACGCGTGAAAAAGATCCGCGAAGGCCTTACCGAGGCCCTGCGCAACCCTGACGACTACCCGACCATCATCCAGCGCCGGGTACCGCGCCAACTCAAGCATTTTGCGTTTGCGCCCCAGGTGACCATTTCCAAAGACGCCCAGCGCCCGGTCACCGTGCTGGAACTCAGCGCACCGGACCGCCCAGGCCTGTTGGCACGCATCGGCGGGATATTCCTGGAGTTCGACCTGTCGCTGCAGAATGCCAAGATTGCAACCCTCGGCGAGCGCGTGGAAGACGTGTTCTTCATTACCGACGCTGACAACCAGCCACTGTCCGACCCTGAGCTGTGCCTGCGCCTGCAGGCGGCCATCGTGCAGCAACTGAGCGTGACCCAGGAGCCCGGCGTCGAACTGACACGCCTGACCATTTGACTTAATTTACATTCCCAGTGGGCACGGTTCCTGTGGGAGCTGGCTTGCCTGCGATGGCATCGCCGCGGTGTATCAGCCACACCGCGGTGCCCGCATCGCAGGCAAGCCAGCTCC
>NZ_JBARTQ010000061.1:0-22138 GCF_049645325.1 Pseudomonas sp.
GTTTTTCGGTCAGTTGCGCCTGTTTGGCCTCAGCCTCGGCCTTACTGGCGAACGGCCCGAGTAGCACCTCGTCCTTGCCATCGACTTTCACGATATAAAAATTGAAACCATGTTCCAGCAACCAGGCGGTCAGGTCGGTAAGCGCCTGCAGCTTGTGGTCCGGCGGACCGACCCAGACGTCCCATTCCTGGGCGGCAATCGCGCCGGTTTGTGGCTGGCTTTCGGTCACGGCAGGCTTGGCCTTGGGGGTATCGACAGGTTTACCTTCACCGCAACCGGTCAATGCCAACACCGCAATTGCCATCGCTACTTTACGCACTGCCCTGCTCCTTTAAGGATAAAGAGGCAACTTTATCATTCACTGTCTATTCTGGCCGTCATAAACCTTGGCTTAAACAATGCGAATGATGTATCGCAGACCTGTATGATGCCGCCATGGGAATTAATGCCGCCTCTATGCGTCCTAAAAGAGGCAGTCACAGGGAAGCGCTTAGCAGTAAGCTACACACATCCGACATCTGCCCTGTCTGAAACATGTGTCCTTAAAAGTAATCAAGGAGAAGTCCATGCTTATACTCACCCGCAAAGTCGGTGAAAGCATAAACATCGGTGATGACATTACGA
Source organism: Pseudomonas sp. (assembly GCF_049645325.1). Lineage (GTDB taxonomy): Bacteria > Pseudomonadota > Gammaproteobacteria > Pseudomonadales > Pseudomonadaceae > Aquipseudomonas. The sequence continues at coordinate 625 of NZ_JBARTQ010000061.1, forward strand.
TCACCATCCTGGGCGTCAGCGGCCAGCAAGTACGAATCGGCATCAACGCACCCAAGGACGTTGCCGTGCATCGCGAGGAGATTTACCAGCGTATCCAGGCGGGCCTGACTGCTCCAGATAAAAACCAGACGCCTTGAAGCACTCCCAGTAGCCAGCCCTTTCGTTCACTGTGACGGCTGGCGAAAACCTTCTTGACCTGCCCGCGCTTTCTTGCGCCCTCAGCTTCACCGCAAGATGAAACTGTCTTGATGTCTGGAACTTGTGACTCAATCCGTAGCCGAATCTCCTGACTATTACCTTGCCATCCGAGCAAATTCGGGAGCACGTCGATGAGGCCAACGATTAGGCAACCCCTTGTGTCCAGATCCTGGATGATCGCCCTGTTTATCGGGATGGTCTTCGTGGCGGTGGGTTACGGCCTGAAATTCGAAATTGAAGACGTCAGCGACCCCAGCAAGCGTTCCTGGCTGGACCTGGCGCTGTTTCTATGCGGCTACCTTTTTGTGTTCTGCCTCAAGCCGATCCAGAAAGCCGTTTTACGCAGATTATGCCAGCGCGCCGACCACCGTACCCATCATAAAACCGTACGATGAATCCGTTGTGTCGGCTATCTGATCATCGGTATTTACAGTGGCGTAGCACGACCTATGCTTGGGCTTGAACGCTCAGAGAAAGGCGCTAACGCGGATGGACAGCCTCAGTAAATCCGAAATCGAGTCAGCGTTGGCGGCCCGCCTGCCCAGCTACAGTGTGACCTGCACGCTGCACGCCGACGGTACGCTATCCGCCATTCTCAGTGGCCCGGAAACCGACCATTTTGCAATCACCGGGATCGTTCGCGCGCACTATCACGGCGCGGAGGCTATTGCCCGACTCGCCAACGAAATACTCAGAGAAATGGTGCTGTCGCGCCAGGGCATCAGAAGCGGCCGGTCGCAAGCCTCCTCCGCCCCATCCCATGGCAAGTGAGACCGGGGCCGGCAAAGGCTTCGGTCGCTTTTCATCACCGCGCCAGGTTTTGTACCTGCAGAAAACCCTCGGCATCGCGCTGCACCTGCAACGCTTCATACCCTTCAATGCACGCATGGGCCGTTACCAAGGGCGTCAGATGCGTCGAGGTTACGACCATCACGTCCGCCCCTGCGGCCTCCCCGGCTCGAATCCCCACCGTCGCATCCTCGAACACCAGACAGTCCTGCACCGGTACACCCAAACGCTGCGCACCCAGCACATAACAGGCCGGATCGGGTTTGCCGCTGGCCACGTCTTCGGCGGTAACCAGCACCGCCGGCGGGGCAATGCCCGCGGCTTGCAGGCGACGCAACGCCAACTCCCTCGGGGCAGAGGTCACCAGCGCCCACTGATCGCCGGGTAATTGCTTCAAGAATTCGACGGCGCCGGCAATCGCCACAATGCCCTCGACATCATTGATCTCCGCCTCGGTGATCCATTGCGCCTCACGCTCGGGATCGACACCGGGTAACGCCTGGCGAGTGATGGTGTCGATTGCCCGGGCACCGTGAATGGTCTTCAGGAACGCTGCCACATTCAGGCCATGGCGTTCGGCCCAGGTACTCCATACGCGCTCGGCGGCGGCAATCGAGTTGAGCAAAGTCCCGTCCATGTCGAACAGAAAAGCGCGGTAACGCTGGGCAAATACGGCTGAACCTCGGATGGACACGGCTGGGCTTCCCTTTTAGTCGGTAAAAAATGCTGACCCCGATGCAATCTACGGATCACTCCCCCACTTGTAAACGCTGGGGGACGGCTCCCCGTGACATTGCATTACAACCTTGTAATGAAGCTGTCAGTCTTGTCAGCACCCTCACTTCATACAGTGGAGTCGTCAGTCACCCACACCGGTTGACGCCACTTCCTACTGATGAAAAGGGTCCACCCATGAAACCTGCAAGCAAACTCTGCCTGATTGCCGCCAGCCTGTTGATGCTCGGCACCGGCACCGCAATGGCCGGCACCGTCGCACCGGTCAAAGCCAACAACGTGGTGCTGGTGCACGGCTCATGGGCTGACGGCTCAAGCTGGTCCGAAGTGATTACCCGCCTCCAGGCCGCCGGCCTGCACGTCACCGCCGTACAAAACCCGCTGACCTCGGTAGCAGATGACGTCGCCGCGACCAATCGCGTGCTCGACCAACAGGACGGTCCTACCGTGCTGGTCGGCCATTCCTACGCCGGCACCGTGGTGAGCGACGCAGGGGTCAACCCGAAAGTCAGCTCGCTGGTGTACGTCGCCGCCCGCGCGCCGGATGCCAACGAAGACTTCGTCGCCCTCTCGGCCAAGTACCCGACCATGCCGGTGCGTTCCGGCGTCGAAGACCACGACGGCTACCTCACCCTGAGCCAGGACGCCTTCCTCAAGTATTTCGCCGCGGATGTGCCGCACGCCAAGGCCCTGGAGCTGTACGCCGTGCAGCAACCGATCACCAAGACCTTGTTCAGCGGCCGCACCGTGAACGCCGCCTGGCACACCAAGCCGTCGTGGTACGCCGTGTCGAGCAATGACCAGACGATCAACCCGGACCTGGAACGCTTCCTCGCCAAGCGCATGAACGCCACCACGATCGAGCTGCCTTCAAGCCACTTGTCTCTGGTGTCCCACGCCAAGGAAATCACCGACCTGATCCTCGAAGCGTCCGGTCGCCAGCCTTAATCCGTTCATTACGAACTTGTCATGATCCTGTTGGTTGGCTGTTTGCGGCGCCTGGTTACTGTGAACTCACTGCCACGACCCGGCAGCCAACCCTTAAAGAGAGATACCGCCATGAAACTGTTTGCCCTCGGCTTTGCTGCTTTACTCGCCACCGGCTCGGTGTTTGCTGCCGACACGGCCCCTGCCGCCAATGTTATCCACGACAAGACCGGCTTCTTCGTACACTTGGATGTCGACAAAGTGCTGGCGAGCACCGACACCTACGGCCAATGCGGCATCGTTCCGGCCCGCCTCGACTACCTCGACCATCAAGGCCGTGAACATGTGCTGGACTACCAGGTACAAGGCATCGGTTGCGCCAGTGACAATTGATCGGGCTACACTGGCGCCACGCACAGAACCAGGGCACTTCCCATGAACATTCTCGTAGTCGAAGACGAACCCAAGGCCGGCAATTACCTGCTCAACGGCCTGCAGGAACTGGGCTACTCGGTCAGCCTCGCCCGTGACGGCGTGGACGGGTTGCACCTGGCACTGGAAACGCCGTTCGACGTGATCGTGCTGGATGTCATGATGCCGAAAATGGACGGTTGGGAAGTGCTGCGCCGGCTGCGCAAAGAAGCCGACACGCCGGTGCTGTTTCTCACCGCCCGTGATGACATTGCCGACCGCATCAAGGGCCTGGAACTGGGCGCTGATGACTACCTGATAAAACCCTTCTCCTTCGCCGAGCTGGTCGCGCGCTTGCGTACCCTGACCCGTCGAGGCCCTAGCCGCGAAGAAGAACAACTGCAGATCGCCGACCTGCAAATCGACGTCCTGAAACGCCGGGTCACCCGCGGCGGTACACGCATCACCCTGACCAACAAAGAATTCGCGCTGCTGCACCTGTTCGCTACTCATCAGGACCAAGTGCTGTCACGCTCGATGATTGCCTCGCGGGTATGGGACATGAACTTTGACAGCGACACCAATGTGGTGGACGTGGCCGTTCGGCGCCTGCGCCTTAAAATCGACGACCCGTTCCAGCTCAAGCTGATCCACAGCGTGCGGGGCATCGGCTACCGCTTCGATACCCAGCCATGAGCCATCGCCGCCATTACTCACTGACCCTGCGCCTGGCGCTGATCTTCGCCCTGCTCGCCTTCGCCTTGCTGGCCACACTGGGCGTTGCGCTGTACCGCGAGCTGGAGCGCGAGCTGATCAAGCGTGACGACGCGGCGCTGATCTATCGCGCAGACCAGTTACGCAATTTGCTCAATGACAGCAACACCCTTGACCTGATCAAGACCAAGCCTGAGTTGTTTCGAAACATGCTGGGCAACAGCGAGTCGGTGCTGAGCATCGCGGCGCCCGGGCAGAAGCCGTTGCTGCTGGTCAACCCGGGCAATATTGAAATGCCGTCGGTAACGCCCGTTCCAAAAAACCAGGAACTGGGTTTTGCCGATGTGCATCATTTGCCTGGCATCAATGGCGTGCCCTTCGCCACCGTGGCCGCGTCCATCGACTCCGGTGACCTGGGCAGCCTGCAGGTCACCACCGGGCGCCTGATGACTGAGCGCACCGCCATGCTGGCCAGCTATCGCTTAAGCGTGTTCATTCTGGCCAGCATTGCCGCCCTCATTCTCGCCGCGGTCGGCTACCTGCTGGTACACCGCGGGCTGGTGCCATTACGGCGTTTGGCCAGGCACGCCCAAGGCATTGGTGTCGGCAACCTGGCCGAACGTCTGGACAGCCACGGCGCGCCAAAAGAGCTGCTGCCGATGATCGACTCGTTCAACACCATGCTCGAACGCCTGGCCAAAGGGTTTGTGCAACTGGGCCAGGTGTCCACCGACATGGCCCATGAACTGCGCACACCCATCAACAACCTGCTGGGGGAAACCCAGGTCGCCCTGCAACAAAGTCGCAGCATCGAGAGCTATCAGCACCTGCTGGCGTCCAACGTCGAAGAACTCGAACGCCTGGCGCGAATGCTCGACAACATGCTGTTCCTCGCCCGCACCGACCCGGCCAGCGCCCTGCGCCAACGCCAGGCGCTGAGCGCGGCGGATGAAGTGGAGCGTATGGCCGACTACTTCGAAGGGCTGGCGAGCGATGTGGATATGCGCATTCTCGCCCAGGGCGAAGGCGTGATCTGGGCCGAACCGATGCTGCTGCGCCGCGCGTTGGCCAATCTGTGCGCCAACGCCATCAAGTATGGCGCGCCGCATTCAGAGCTGGTGATTCAGGCGGTTCCGGACGCCGAAGGTCTGACCCTAAGCGTGAGCAACCAGGGAACAACCATTGCCGCGCAGCATTTACCAAGGTTGTTCGAGCGGTTTTACCGCGTCGACGAATCCCGCGAACGTTCCGCGCAGTCCAACGGGCTGGGCCTCTCGATTGTGGCGACCATCATGCAGTTGCATAACGGCCGGTACAGCGTCACCAGTGAGCAGGACGTGACGTGTTTCACGTTGTTCTTTCCACGGCGCGAAGACTGAAAGGTTGGGTGTATTGGAAAAGGGCCTGGCCTGCGCCATTACCTTCGGCCTGACCCGGTTGCTGAGCGGCTGAATCACGCCCGGCAGGTCAGCTGACCTGCCCGCCGACCTCAACCGCGTCCACCCGGGTTTGCCACGCTGCCCCTATCGCCACGCGCAAACCGTCAACCAAGGTCGCCAATGGCATTGACGGCAGCCCGGAGTCCACTACCTGTTCCGGCAGGTACGGCACATGCACAAAACCACTGCGCACACCCGTCCCCTCCAGCGCCTGTTGCAATAGATAGAACACTTGGTTGCACACGAATGTACCCGCGGTTTGCGAAACCGACGCCGCTATCCCCGCTTCACGCACCGCCCCGACCATCGCCTTGATCGGCAAGGTACTGAAATAAGCCGCCGGCCCGCCGACCACAACAGCGGTATCGATGGGTTGTTCGCCCAGGTTATCGGGAATACGTGCGTCGTTGACGTTGATCGCCACCCGCTCGACGCAAATGTCGCTGCGCCCAGGCCCAAGGCCCGTGGCTATCACCATCGCAGGTTGTAATTCATCGATCATCTGCGCCAGGCACGCGCCCACCGTGGAAAACGCGCAGGGCAGCTGGCGCGCAATAATCTGCACGCCCTCGCCCAGCTGCACACCATTCAACTGGCGCGCGGCCTCCCAGGAAGGGTTGATCGGGTCTTGATCAAAGGGCTCGAAGCCCGTCAGCAGTACGGTTTGCATCTTGGCCTCACATCAGCAGGTAAAGCAGGACAATGTTGACCACCAGCATCATCAGCGCGGTCGGCAGTTGAGCCTTGATGACCGCGTTTTTGTCCGGCAGCTCCAGTAATGCCGCCGGGACGATATTGAAGTTTGCCGCCATGGGGGTCATCAGCGTACCGCAGTAGCCGGAGAACATGCCGATCGCCGCCATCACCGCCGGGTTGCCGCCGTAGATACCCACCAGCACGGGTACGCCGACACCGCCAGTCATGACCGGAAAGGCGGCGAAGCCGTTACCCATGATCACGGTGAACAGCGCCATCCCCAACACATACACCATGACGGCCACCAACTTGAAATCCAGGTTGATGTAAGTGGTGGTGACGTGGGCGACGGCCGTCCCAACGCCCGCCTCGTTGAACAATAGCCCGAGCATCGCCAGCATCTGCGGCAGTACCATCGCCCAGCCCAGGGCTTCGGTGAGGCGTCGAGATTCGCGCAAGGCTTGCAGCGGCGTATCGCGGGTCAGCCAGCAGGCCAGGCCGAGGGCGATCAGGCAACCGATGCCCAACGAAACGAAAGTGGTATTTTTCGGGTCCAGCAGCGGCACGCCACCGATCTCGGTGTGCTTGAGCAACACCGAACCGATCACCGTGGTCAGCGGGATGGCCAACGCCGGAATAAACAGTTTGTGGCCGAGGCGCCCCGCACTGGCACGCGCGGCCTTGTCATGCAGCTGGCCATGGGTTCCACGGCCTACACCGCCAAACCCTGCAATCAGCGCCATCACCACAACGCCCGCGCCGATGGCCACTGACGGTAAACGCTCGCCCACCAGGAACGGAATCGCGAACAGCAACCAGAACAGCGCCGTGGACCAGCGCTTGGGGTGCGTGCGATCCAACAGGATCATGCCCGCCGTGATCAGCAGCAAAACGCCGGCAAGCCAGTAGAGGTATTCAATCGAGATAATCATTGCGCTGCCTCCACCGGAGCGGCGGTGCCGGCCATTTCGCGGGTCAGCCGTCGATCAAAGCGGTGCAGGCGGATCGCGTGGATGATAAAGGCGCAAATCGCCGTCGGAATGCCCCACACCGCGATGTGCAAGGGTTCCACATCAATCCCCGAACCCAGCAAGAACGTGTGCATCAGCGCGATTGCGCCAAAGGCGACAAAAATGTCTTCACCAAAAAACAGCCCGACGTTATCGGTCGCCGCACACATGGCCAGCACCTTGTGGCGCAACGCGTCCGGCAATTTGCCGTAGCGCTTTTCAGCCGCACCTTCGGCCATCGGCGCCAGCAGCGGCCGCACCATTTGCGGGTGCCCGCCCAGGCTGGTCAGCCCCATGGCCGCCGTGGTTTCGCGCACAAACAAGTACATGATCAACAGGCGCCCGACCGTGGCTCGTTCGAAACGCGCGATCCAGTTCTGCGCATGCAGGCGCAGGCCATGGCGCTCCAGCAGGCCAATGACCGCCAGGGGCAATAACAGGATCAATTGCAGGGCGCGGGTCTGAAGGAAGCCTTCGCCCATGCTGGCGAGAATTTTTTCCAGCGGGAAATGGGCAGCAAGCCCGGTGGCGATAGCGGCTGCAGTAACCACCAACAGCGGATTGAAGCGCAAGACGAAGCCAACCACGATGACAAGTACGCCGATCAACGGCCATAGGTTCACAACAGTTTGCATGACGATGAGGTCCTTGAATGCGCGCTGCGGCGCCATTACAGCAGGATGTGAACAAAGGGTTCACAGCATGAAAGTAGCGTGCAGCCCGGCGCGGTTTTTATTGTTGACCCGGAAGGTCGAGCGTCAGTGGCGGCAACTTTGCTGCTTGGGGGCGGGAGGTGTCCAACAAGAAAAATTGTTGCTGCGAACCAATAAATTTTGTCGGTGATGGGCACCGGATGATCCGGCACGCCACCCGACGATTCAATGCTTACGGATTGAGCTTTTCCAGGGCCATACGCAACTCGGCCGCATTGCCACCCAGCGCACTCGTAGCGATTGCCGCATTGCGCAGCAGGATCGAGGCCGCGTGGGGAATATGTTCCTTGAGCAAGCGATCGGATGGTCCCGACAGCGTCAGTGCGCCTTTCAACTCGCCGCCCATGGCGAACACCGGGACCGAGACCGCCGTGGTTTCCGGGTCGCGCTCACCCACCGAGCACGCCCACAGCTGTTCACGCTCCAGCCCGAGTGCCGCATCGCCCTGCCGCGAAAAGGCCCGCAGCACCTTGCCGGACGCACCGGCATGCAAGGGAAAGCGCGCACCCTCCAGCACCGAAACACGCACCGCCCGCTTGGGTTCAACCCGAAACAGGACCACCCGGCTGCCATTTTCGTACACATAGAAGGAGGATGTTTCACCGCTCTCCTCGGTAATTGCTTCCAGCAACGGATGAATCACATCCCGCAGCCGGAACGAGGCCTGGTACAACTGCGACAGCCGCAACGGCTCCGGCCCGACGGAGTATTGGCCGTCACTCAAACGCCGCACAAACCCGGCTTTTTCCAGGGACGTGATCAGACGCAGGATGGTGCTTTTGTACAGGCCCGTGCGCCGCGCTATCTCCGCCAGGCTCAAGCTTTCCTGATCGAAAGCACCAAGAATGGCGAAGGCACGGTCAACCGCGGCGACGCCACCTTCGGCGGGCGCGGGTTGTTCGGGAAGGCTGTTCCGGGGTTCGTTACTCATGACCACTCATTGTGTTTTCATCGCCCGCGAAACCGGCGGCGTCATGCCGTCCGGGGGCGCGCGGGTCGCGCTAAGTGGTCGTAACATACCCTTTTTCCCGAGGCCTAGCGAACCACGCCACGTTCGCGCAGGCTGTCGACCTCGCCTGCGTTGTAACCCAACTGCTCAAGCAGTTCGTGAGAGTGGCTGCCCAATGGCGGCACATTCAAGCGTGTATCAAAGCGTCGGCCGTTCATTTCGAAGGGCAGCATCGGCACCTTGACCGTCTCCCCATTGTCGAGGGTCAAGTGCGCCAGGCCGCCGGATTCATTCAAGTGCACGTCGTCAAACAAATCCTCAGGGCGCTGGATCGGCGAGAACGGCAGGCCCGCCTGCTCACACATCGCCATGACTACCGCCTTGCTCAGGCTCGCCAGCCGCTCGCGCACCTGCGGCAGGATCTGCGCACGGGCATGCACCCTTTGGGTGTTGCGAGCAAAGTGCGGATCGCAGCCCAACTGCGCGAAGCCAAAAACCTCGCAGAAAGCCTGCCACTGGCTGTCGCTGACCACGCCCATAAACACTTGCTGATCGTCAGCCGTATTGAACACATCGTAGATCGCCCACGCTGACAGGCGGCTGGGCATCGGTGCGGCTGCCTTGCCGGTAGTCGCCATTTGCATCATGTGCTGGCCAACCAGGAACGCCGAATTCTCGAACAGCCCGGTCTGGACAAACTGGCCCTCCCCCGTCGCATTGCGTTGCCACAGCGCGGCAAGGATCGAGATGGCGCTGAACATGCCGCCCATCACGTCATTCACCGACGCCCCGGCGCGCAACGGTCGCCCTTCGGGGCCGGTCATGTAGGCGAGCCCGGACATCATTTGCACCACTTCATCCAACGCCGTGCGGTGCTCGTAAGGGCCAGGCAAAAAACCTTTCATCGAGCTGTAGATGATATCGGGCCTGATCGCCTTGACCTGTTCATAACCCAGGCCCAGCTTTTCCATGGCCCCGGGGCGGAAGTTCTCGGTGACGACGTCGGCGCTTTCGATCAGCTTGCGCACCGCAGCCATGCCGTCCTCAGTTTTGATATCGACGGCAAAGCTTTTCTTGTTGCGGTTGTAAGTCATCCAGTAACCGGCGCCCGAACCGGTCAGGCGCCGTGTGTTATCGCCCTCAGCCACCGGCTCGACCTTGATCACTTCTGCACCAAGGTCCGCCAGCACCAGCCCGCAGGTCGGGCCCATGACCATGTGCACAAACTCGACTACCCGAATGCCCGCCAGCGGCAAGCCCTGAAGCGTCTGATTCGACGTGCTCATCGCGCGCTCCCGGCGTAGTGAAAGTTCTTGCCCACGCCCGCATCGGGAATAAAGCCGTACAGCGGCTCCCCCGGCAATCCGCGCTTGAGCCATTCGCGCGCGGCCACCAGCTTGTCGATATCCACCCCGGTACGCAGGCCCATGGACTCCAGCAGATACACCAGGTCTTCGGTAACGATATTGCCCGACGCGCCCGGCGCATAAGGACAGCCACCCAAGCCACCCAGCGAGGCGTCAAACGTGGTCACCCCCACATCCAGCGCCGCCAGCACATTCGCCAACCCTTGACCGCGGGTGTTATGGAAATGCGCACTGCCGGCCTTCACACCGATTTCATGCCGCAGGCGTGTGAACAGACGGCGCACCTGCGCCGGGTTTCCATACCCCACCGTGTCCGCGAGGCCAACCTCATCCACACCGAGCTCCGCCATGCGCAAAGCCATGGCAATGACATCGTCTTCCGGCACTTCGCCCTGAATCGTGCAGCCGAACACGGTCGACAAACCGGCCTCGACTTCAACGTGAGGAAAATGCTCGTTACGCAACGCGATCACTGCGCGCACTTCCTCGAACACCTGCACATGGGTCTTGCGGATATTGCTCAGGGAATGGGGCTCGCTGACCGAGACAGGCAGTGTGATTTTCTGCGCACCTGCATCGAATGCGGCCTGCGCACCTTTGAGGTTGGGCACTAACGCGGTGACAAACACGTCCGGACGCTGGCGCAAATGGGCAACCAATTGCGCTGCATCGGCCATTTGCGGCAACAGTTTGGGCGACACGAAAGAACCCGTTTCGATTTCCCTGAGCCCACTGTCTGCCAGGGCTGTCAGCCACTGCATTTTAAGTTCAGTGGGCAGGGTGGTCTTGACGCTTTGCAGGCCATCACGAGGGCCTACCTCACTGATCAGAATGTCGATGTTGTGGTCGGGGGTCATCATCGGGCCTTTCGAAGTCTGTTTGTGTTTGTTCTATCTGACAGAACCATGTTCTGAAATTAATAATGAGCGCGAATATTTTATGTGTCAACGCCAAGCCTGAAATTGGCGGATTAGATCAGGATAAACGAGGTGGGCTTGTCGAATTTCTCTGGCGTCACGGAAAATATCCGGTTGACAGGCCGCAAATTAACCTCGACATTTGTTCTATCAGAAGGCATAGCGTTCTATCTGATAGAACAATAACAAGATCGCCACAAGGAATACCCATGCTGATTTTCCTTAGCTACGCCATGATCGTTTGCTTCATGTACCTGATCATGAGCAAGCGCCTGTCACCCCTGGTAGCGCTGTTACTGGTGCCGATTGTCTTTGGCAGCCTGGCGGGCTTTGCGCCCCAGCTCGGCGGCATGATGTACGACGGCCTGAAGCTGCTCGCGCCCACCGGCATCATGCTGACCTTTGCCATTCTGTATTTCTGCATGATGACCGACGCCGGCCTGTTCAACCCGCTGATCAAAGTGATCCTTCGCCTGGTCAAGGGCGACCCGCGCAAAATCGTGGTGGGCACGGCGGTACTGGGGCTGTGCGTCGGCCTGGATGGCGACGGCGCCACCACTTACATCATCGCCACTGCGGCCTTTTTGCCGCTGTACCGCCTGACCGGCATTCGCCTGCAGGTGATGGCCACCGTGCTGCTCATGGCCATTGGCGTGATGAATATCCTGCCGTGGGGCGGGCCGTTTTCTCGGGCGGCAAGCGCCATGCACGTAGACATTACCCAGCTGTTTATCGCCATGGTGCCGATCATGGTCGCCGGCGGTGCCTGGGTATTGTTTGCGGCATGGTGGCTGGGGCGCATGGAATTTCGCCGTCTCGGCGTGGTGAGCATCAGCGAAGATGAAGTGCTCAAAGGCTATGCCCACGTGCGCCTGAACGACCCGCGTTTTGTATTCAACGTCGTGCTCACGGTTGCGCTGATCACCTGCATGATGATCAACCTGATGCCACTGCCGATTCTGTTTATGATCGCATTTGGCCTGGCGTGCCTGGTGAACTTCCCGTCCCTCAAGCAGCAAAAGGAGGTGATTTCGCGGCACGCCGAAAACGTGCTGGCGGTGAGCCTGCTGATTTTTGCGGCGGGGATTTTCGTCGGCATCATGAGCGGCACGGGCATGGTCAAGGCGATCTCCGACAATCTCATTGCGATACTGCCGCAGCAATCCGGCCCCTATCTGTCGGTCATCACTGCGCTGCTGAGCATGCCGTTTACCTACGTACTGTCCAACGATGCGTTCTACTTCGGGGTGCTGCCGATATGGGCACAGACCGCCGCGCATTACGGCATCGATGGCCAGGAGATGGCGATCGCCTCGCTGATCGGCCAGCCGGTTCACCTGCTCAGCCCGCTGGTGGCATCCACTTATCTGCTATGCGGGCTGCTGGATATCGACTATGGCGACAACCAGCGCGTCTCATTGAAATGGACCGTCGGCACGGTCGGCGTGATGCTGGTGGCCGCGATCGCGATTGGCGCGATCACGGTGATCAACTGAAGGATCAGGCCAGGCGCTTCTGGAAAAAGTGTCGCTGATGCCCCGGCGGGTAATCAGCGATGTGGCCAAACTCGCTGAAACCCAGCTTTTGGTAAAACCCCGGCGCCTGGAAGCTGAAGGTGTCCAGCCAGATCCCGACACACCCTTTTTCCCGGGCCAGGTTTTCAGCGGTGTGCATCAGCCGCGTGCCGGTGCCTTGGGTGCGCATCGAGTCCGGAATGCTCAGCAACTCGATGAACAGCCACCCGTAGGAAATTTTCCCGTAGAGCCCGCCCACCACGGCTTGCGTGGCGGGATCGCGCAGCAGAATACCCACGGTTTCGAAGGCCAGTTCGCCGGTATGGCTGAGGTTATAAGCCCGCAGCGGCTTGAGGATCGCCTCACGCTCCTGCGCCGTCACCTCGAACGACACTTCCATTGCAAACTCCATCACGCGCTCCCTGGTTTGGTTTGATTGGCCGGCCAGTATGCCTGCCCTACTCGGGCTTGAGCAGCGCCTCATAATCCGGGCTGATCTCCGCCAGAATCATCAACGCCGCCGCCCCCAACGCCACCGCATCGTGCCCGGCCGTGCCCATTTGAATGCGTGGGTACTGGCGGTCGGAACGGCTGCTGATGGAACGGCTCAATGGTTCAAGGCGGCTGATGAGCCGAGCGAGTATGGCTTCGGGCAGGAAACCACTGATCAGGATCGTCTGCGGGTCGAGCACCGATTCAAGAATGTTGATGGCTTGGCGCAACGCCGGCGCCGCCTCATCCAGCCAGAGGTCAACGCTGGCATTGAGGGCCGCATCGTTGGCGTCCCATGCGCCCAGGTCATGCTCGGCCGGCAACCCCAAGTGCTCCAGCAAGGCCGCGATGGAAATGTACCGCTCCAGGCAGCCTTGATTGCCGCAGTCACAGGCTTTGCCGCCCGGAATGACGGTCATATGGCCAATTTCGCCGGCATTGTGCCAATGGCCGGAATACAGGCGGTTTTCCAGGTACAGACCGGCGCCCAGGCCACTGCCGATAAACAGGTGCACAAAATTGTTCAAGTCGCTGGCAACGCCATACAGCCGTTCGCCCATGGCGGCGGCGGTGGCGTCGTTTTCAATCAACACCGGCAGGCCAAGCGCCTGCTGCAAGCGCAGCGGGATGTCAGCCGCGTCCCAACCGGACATTGCCGTCGGGCCCACGGCGGTCATGCCTTCGACACTGAACGGGCCGGGCAAGGCAATGCCCACGCCGAGGAATCGCCCACCCGGGCGTTGCTGCTGAAAGCCTTTCACGGTGTCGAGAATCAGCGGCAACGCCTGCTCGAAGGTCGGGTAGCTGACCGCCAGTGTGATCTGGGCAACCGTCTCGCCAAGCAGATCGAGCAGCACACCGATGATGCGGTGCTGTTCAACGTGAAACCCGATCGAATAGCCGCCGTCAGGGTTCAGCGACAGCGGCACCGGCGGCTGGCCACGCCCGCCTTTCTCGGCTGCATGGGCGAGCAGCGCGCCTTCGTCCTGCAGCTCGGTGACGATATTTGAAATGGTCTGCGCGGTGAGCGACGTCAACCGCGTGAGGTCGGCACGGGTCAGCCGCCCGTTCTGGCGGATGGCTTCAAGAATCACCCGCCGGTTGTGCAGCCGGGCGTGCTCGGCGTTGGTGCCGGTGGTGACGGAACGTTTGTTCTGAGGGTTTTTCATGGGCCGATGATCCGCGCTGCCGATTAATTAAATCAAGTTGAATTAATGCTCATGCTGTGGTTTTCTAAGCGCCTCGGTCTCTCGCAGCCACTGCGAACGCCGGTTACGCCCCATAAAAACAATGACGGGTCGACAGCACCCTCGATGGCAAGCAATCCCTTTTCGCAACCTGCCCTCACGCGTCTGTCACTCGAACAAGAGGTCGTCCCCATGAGCACGCTGACACCTGTCGATCCGGATTTGCCCAACGGCAAACGCAAAATCGGCCTATTCCCCGCCATCACCCTGAACATGAGCCAGATGTGCGGCGTGGGCCCGTTTATCACCATTCCGGCCATGATCGTGATCATGGGCGGGCCCCAGGCTTATCTGGGCTGGATCCTCGGCGCGTTGCTGGCCTTGTGTGACGGCCTGGTCTGGGCTGAACTCGGCGCTTCGTTGCCGGGTGCGGGCGGTACCTATGTGTACCTGCGCGAAGCCTTCGGCAAACGCACCGGCAAGTTGCTGCCGTTTTTGTTCGTGTGGACGGCGATGCTGTTTATCCCGCTGATCATGTCCACCGGCATCATCGGCTTCGTGCAGTACCTCACCTGGTTCTGGCCGGACATGAGCCAGACCGCCGGCAACCTGATCGGCCTGGTCGTCATCTGGCTGATCATCGCCATGCTGTGGCGCAAGATCGAGTCCATCGCCAAATTGAGCATCGTGCTGTGGGTGATCATGCTGGTCAGCATCGGCGCGCTGATTGCCGCCGCCCTGTCCAACTTTCATGCCGACCTGGCGTTCACCTTCCCGGAAGGCGCCTTCAACCTGGCCGACAGCGGCTTCTGGTTCGGCATGGCCGGTGGCCTGACCATCGGCATCTATGACTACCTGGGCTATAACACCTCGGCCTACCTGGCCGGTGAAGTCGAGCAACCGGGGCGGGTGATTCCCAAGTCGATCATCCTTTCAATTGTCGGCATCCTGGTGATCTACCTGGTGATGCAAGTCGGCGTGCTCGGCGTGGTCGATTGGCACCGCATGCTTGACCCGGAGTCGGCTGCCTACAAGTCGGTTGCCTCAGTGGTGCTCAGTGAAACCTGGGGCAGTACCGCCGCCGGAATCGTCACTGTGCTGATCCTGATCACCGCCGTCGCCTCGGTATTCGCCGGTTTGCTTGGCGGCTCTCGCGTGCCTTTCGAGGCGGCCAAAGACAAGGTGTTCTTCAACGCGTTCAGCAAAACCCACCCCAAGCACGAGTTTCCGACCTGGGGCATTCTGAGCATGGGCCTGCTGACCTCGGTTGGCTTCATGATCGGGCGCCTCACCGACTTGAACACGCTGATCCAGTTGCTGACCACGGTGATGATCCTGGTGCAGTCGGTGGCGCAGATCGTCTCGTTGCTGGTCCTGCGTAAAACCAAACCGCACCTCGCGCGGCCTTACAAAATGTGGCTTTACCCGGTACCTGCATTCATTGCGCTGCTGGGCTGGGTCTATATCTATATGGCGTCCAACCACAATGCGCCCGGCGCTTACCCGATCCAGTGGTCGTTGGTGTGGGTACTCGCCGGCAGCGTGGCCTATCTGTTCTGGGCGCGGGTTCAACGGCTGTGGCCTTTCAATAAGTGACTGACGCAATGCACGAATTATTCGAACCAACGGGCGCTGCGGCGCCCAGGCAAGGCTTGTTACTGGCGATCGACGTGGGCGGCACCAAGACTCAGGTCGCCTGCTACGACACCGCGCGCCAGCGCATGAACACGCGGATTCTCGCCACCCATGCCGATGGCTTGTCCGGCGCGCCGGCGCTGCAGCGCATCCTCGGCGCCGCACGCGACTGCGTCGCCGAATTCGACAATGCCCACGTGTTGAGCGTCGCGGCGGTATTCCCCGGCGTGGTGCGCGGCCCAACGTTGCTGATGGCGCCCAATACGCCGGGGTTCGAAGGGTTGGACCTGCTGGCGCTGATCGCCGAGTCATTCGACAACGCGTGCATCAGCCTCGATAACGACGTGAAGGCCGGCGCCCTCGCCGAGGTGCGCTGGGGCTCGCTGGCGGGGGTCGACAACGCGATCTACCTGAACCTGGGCACCGGCCTATCGGCAGCGGCGATTGCCAATGGCAAATTGATTCGCGGGCATAACGGCGCGGCCATGGAGATCGGCTACCTGTTGTCGCCCTTCCTTGACCCGGCACACCCTGATCAATGGGCAACCTATCAAAACGGCCACGCGCCGCTGGAGGAGCTGTTTTCCGGTAACGCCCTCAGCCAGTTGGCAGAAGAAATGTTGGGGCACGGGCGACAGCCGCTGGACCTGTTTGCCAGCACTGACACGGGCGTGCGCAGGGCGCTTGAAGTGCGCATCGCCGCCTGCGCCGTGCACATTGCCAACCTCGCAGTGGCACTGGACGTCGAACGCATCACCGTCGGCGGCGGCCTCTACCGCCAGGCCGCACTGCTGGCGCCGATGATCGAACAGTTGATCCAGCGTGCGGTGCCCTTCCCGCCGACCCTCGCGACCGCACATTTCACCCACGACGCGCCGCTGTGGGGCGCCTTCAGCATGGCCATGGACGCCGCCGGGCTGAACGCCGTCGCCCAGCAATTGATCGCTGCAGGCCAATGCATCGACGCTATTGGAGATTGAGCATGTCATTGATGTTGAGTGAAACCCTGTCCATCCCCTCGATTGTGCAACGCATGCTCGACGAGGACAGCGCCGTTCGCGGGCTGAGCCGGCAATGGGCACAATCGCTGCCGGAACTGTTGATCACCGTGGCGCGCGGCAGCTCGGACCATGCCGCGGCGTATTTCAGCTACGCGCTGATGAGCCAGGTCGGCATCCCGAGCCTGTCGATTCCGTTGTCGCTGGTGAGCCTGCAACAACCGCCACTGCGCCTGAAAAACGCCTGGGTCGCAGCCTTTTCCCAGTCCGGCAAAAGCCCGGACTTGATCGACAGCGTGCGCTACCTGCAGCAACGCGGCGCGCAATCGGTGGCGCTGGTGAACACACCCGACTCAGCGCTGGCAGGCGTGAGCGACCATGAGATCCTGCTGCCTGCCGGCCTTGAGCACAGTGTGGCAGCCACCAAAAGCTATGTGGCGATGTTGATGGCCGGCGCCCAAACGGTGGCCAGCCTGGCAGACGCCCTGGCTATCGACAACGGGTTGAGCGTCGCCCTGCGGCAGTTGCCGGAGCAACTGAGTAAAGCTGCCGACGAAGACTGGTCGCCGCTGCTGGACCTGCTCGCGAGCGCCGACAAGATGATCGTGGTCGGGCGCGGTGCAGCTTTGCCGATTGCCCAGGAAGCGGCGCTGAAACTCAAGGAAACCTCCGGCATCCAGGCCGAAGCGTTTTCCAGCGCAGAGGTGCGCCACGGCCCGATGGAAATCATCGAAGAAGGCTACCCCGTGCTGGTCTTCGCCCCCTCCGGCCCGGAGCAACCCGGCACCTTGGCGTTCGCCGAGGAAATGCGCGCCCGAGGCGCCCACGTGCTGGTCGTGGCGCCACGTGGCACAGCATGTGAGGGCTTGCTGCCTGGCGTACCGACGGCGCATCCGTTGCTGGAGCCATTCACCATGATTCAGGGGTTCTATCTGAACGCGGCGCAGTTGGCAGTTGCACGCGGGCGTAACCCTGATCAGCCGAGGTTTTTGCAGAAAGTGACGCAGACCCATTGATGGGTGCGTGCGCGTCCAGGGCTGACCCGGTATCGTCAAGATCGATCGACGCTGAGTGAACAAGGGGCAGCACGGGTGACTTCTGACGTGACATCTACTTCCGGCCTGCACACCCGCCTGATTGCACTGGTGGTCGCCGTGACCTTTTTCATGGAAAACCTCGACGCCACGGTCATCGCCACCGCCCTGCCCACCATGGCGTCTGCCTTTGGGGTCACTGCGGTCGACATGAATATCGGCATCACGGCTTACATCCTGGCCGTGGCGATTTTTATTCCGCTCTCCAGCTGGATCGCCGACCGTCTTGGCGCACGCCGGGTGTTTGCCGCAGCGATCGTCGTCTTCACCCTCGCCTCGCTGCTTTGCGGCATGAGCCAAAGCCTTGAAATGTTTGTGATCGCCCGGGTGCTGCAAGGAATCGGCGGCGCGCTGATGGTGCCAGTGGGGCGCCTGGCGGTCTTGCGTAATACCGACAAAAAAGACCTGGTGAACATGATCGCCGTGATCACGTGGCCCGGCCTGGTCGCGCCGATTCTTGGGCCGTTGGTGGGCGGCCTGATCGTCACGCATGCGTCATGGCCGTGGATCTTCTACATCAACCTCCCACTGGGCGCGCTGGCGCTGGTTGCCGCGCTGTTGCTGGTGCCGAAGGGGCGCGAGGCGAGTGTGCGCAAATTCGATGGCAAGGGGTTTGTACTGCTGGCGAGCGCGTGCGTGGCCCTGCTTGGCGGGCTGGAATGGCTGGGCATCCAGACCAGCGAAACCCTGCTTCCCGGTTTCGCGCTGGTGGCGGCGGGCACATTCTTTGCCGTGTGGGCGGTGCGTCATTGCCGGCGGCATGCCGAACCGTTGCTGCCGCTGCAGACCCTGTCCATCGATACCTTCCGGGTGAGCATTTTCGGCGGCTCGCTCTTTCGCCTCGCCATCAGTGCCCTGCCCTTTTTACTGCCGTTGTTGTTTCAAGTCGGCTTTGGACTGTCGCCGGTGGATGCAGGGCTGCTGGTGCTCGCGGTGTTTGCCGGCAACCTGGCGATGAAGCCGTTCACAACCGCGATCATGCAGCGCTTCGGCTTTCGCACTGTATTGCTGGTGAACGGCGCAATCGGCATCGCGCTGGTCGCGGCGTGCGCCTTGTTCACGGCGCAAACACCGTTCGCGTTGATTGCGGCGGTGCTGTTTGTCGGCGGGCTGTCTCGCTCGATGCAGTTCACTTGCTACAACTCAATTGGCTTTGCAGATGTGCCCAAAGCGCGGATGAGCGAGGCATCGGCACTGTTCAGCATGGCATTCCAACTGGCTATGGGCCTGGGCGTATCGATCGCAGCCTTGCTGCTGCGGGCGTCCATGGCGATGCAAGGACACGAAGCGCACGCGGGCGCCGGAGATTTCCGCGTGGCGTTTGTGGGCGTGGCGCTGCTGGGTCTTGTGGGCTTGATTGACGTGTATCGGCTGCCCGCCGGGGCCGGAGAAAGCGTGCTCAACCGCACCCGAACGACGCAACCGTGAAGAATCCTGTTACAGACCTATACTCAATGAAGCCACTGCGCGTTCCCGCGCAGCGCTAACGGCACTGTTGCCGACAAAGAGGGTAGCCACTATGTACGCCGGACAAATGGGCATGGCGACAACAAACGGTGAGATACGCTGCCAGATGGTGGTTCAAATCATCTGCCTGCTATCGGTGGCTACGCTTTTCTGCTGACGCCTGAGCAAGACCCGATATTGGCGACTTGCGCCAAGGTGGGTGTTTGCCTGAATTGCAGGCAACAAAAAAGGGCCCACCTTTCGGTGAGCCCTTCTAGACCGCCCAGCAGAGCGGATTTTGTTTGGTAGGCGCGATTGGACTCGAACCAACGACCCCCACCATGTCAAGGTGGTGCTCTAACCAACTGAGCTACGTGCCTGCTGTGAGGCGGCATTCTACGGAATTCCGAAGGGGTGTCAACATCTTTTTTGCAGCTAACCCTATGAATATGCGAATTATTTATTCGCGGCGAGCACAGCCGTGATTTTCGGGTGGCTGGCAGCCGATTTTCAACTGAGGTAGGATCGCGGCACTCGTAAAAAATATAAAACAGAGGTTCCAGGATGGCGAACACCCCCTACCCCCAGTCGTATTACGCCGCGTCCGCGAATGCGGTTCCGCCTCGCCCGGTGCTGCAAGGTGAAGTCGAAACGGATGTGTGCGTGATCGGTGCCGGCTACACCGGCCTGTCCAGCGCGCTGTTTCTGCTGGAGCACGGTTTTCGCGTGACGGTACTGGAAGCCGCCAAGGTGGGGTTTGGCGCCTCGGGCCGCAACGGCGGGCAAATCGTCAACAGCTACAGCCGCGACATTGATGTGATCGAGCGCAGCGTCGGCCCCAAACAAGCGCAGTTGCTGGGGGAAATGGCATTCGAAGGCGGCAGGATCATTCGCGAACGCGTCGCCAAGTACCAGATCCAGTGCGACTTGAAGGACGGCGGCGTGTTCGCCGCCCTTAACAGCAAGCACATGGGCCACCTGGAATCGCAGAAACGCCTGTGGGAACGCTACGGCCATACACAACTGGAGCTGCTGGACGAGCGCCGCATCCGCGAAGTGGTGGCCTGTGACAACTATGTCGGCGGCCTGCTGGACATGAGCGGTGGCCACATCCACCCACTCAACCTCGCGCTGGGCGAAGCCGCCGCGGTGGAGTCGCTGGGCGGCACGATCTACGAGCAATCGGCAGCCATACGCATCGAGCGTGGCGCCAACCCGGTGGTGCACACCGCCGAGGGCAAGGTGAGAGCCAAGTTCATCATCGTCGCCGGCAATGCTTACCTGGGCAACCTGGTGCCTGAGCTGGCAGCCAAGTCGATGCCGTGCGGAACGCAAGTCATCACTACGGCGCCGCTGGGGGATGAGCTGGCCAAAACGTTGCTGCCGCAGGACTACTGCGTCGAAGACTGCAACTACTTGCTCGACTACTACCGCCTCACCAGCGACAAGCGCCTGATCTTCGGCGGCGGCGTGGTCTACGGCGCGCGCGACCCGGCCAATATCGAAGCGATCATCCGCCCAAAAATGCTCAAGGCCTTCCCGCAACTCAAGGATGTGAAAATCGACTACGCCTGGACCGGCAATTTCCTGCTGACCCTGTCGCGATTGCCACAGGTGGGACGCCTGGGCGACAACATCTATTACTCCCAAGGCTGCAGCGGCCATGGCGTGACGTACACGCACTTGGCGGGCAAGGTATTGGCCGAAGCGCTGAGAGGCCAGGCAGAGCGTTTTGATGCGTTTGCAGACCTGCCGCACTACCCGTTCCCGGGCGGGCAACTGCTGCGCACACCGTTTGCAGCGCTGGGGGCCTGGTATTACGGCTTGCGGGACACGTTGGGCTTCTGACCCAATTCAAGGGTGGGAGCGGGCTTGCCCTCTTCCACATTGCTTGACCGAAGCGGGCTCGGCACCAAATCGCAGACACAAAAAACCCCGGTCTTTCGACCAGGGTATTTGCTATCGGATCAAAGAGGCTTAACGCTTTCTTTGTGCTTCAAGGCGTTCAGTGGGCCTTGAGGCAGATATGGCGCAGCGGACGGGACTCGAACCCGCGACCCCCGGCGTGACAGGCCGGTATTCTAACCGACTGAACTACCGCTGCGTATCGCTTGACCGGCTGAGCGTAAACCCTCAACCGTCTTTAAACATCTGATCAATCAGCCTTGGCTGTTCAATCTCAGCTCCGACATGTCGGAACTGGAAAATATGGCGCAGCGGACGGGACTCGAACCCGCGACCCCCGGCGTGACAGGCCGGTATTCTAACCGACTGAACTACCGC
>NZ_JBARTQ010000062.1:0-12125 GCF_049645325.1 Pseudomonas sp.
TAAATTGCCTGTTTCAATGGGCGCATATATTTAACCGGTTAGTTCAGGGGAGCGGTTTCTGGAATTGGCCGCAAGATGAGTGTTAAGACAAGGCTCACGACCAAAGTTCAACCCGAATTGCAAAGAGGCCGCATCATGCCTCAGATTTGACAGTTCCTTGGCGTCAATTCTGTGACAAATATTGAACTGCCTAAAGGCTTTATGCCAGCACTGATTTGCATTTTTGCGGACTGGTTGGAAAACTTTTCAACGGAATGGTCCCGGTGGGAACTATTCCGAAAAACCAGGCCGCAGCAGGGTGCGAGGCCGCACATCCTAGCGCAAAGTGGCCTTTTGCCCTTAATCTTTAGACTAGTGGCAATTTGCCGATTTACGAGTGTGAGGCGACATAAGGTAGGGCAGGGAGGAGGGGGATTCAGCGTAAAACCGGGTCAAATTTGATTCGGCGACCCACGATGAGGGTCAGAAACAGTAAGCCGGCAGACACACCTGCGGCAATGAATGCGGTGGTTTGCCCATCCTCGGCACTCGCGTTCAGGCCCAGGACAACGGTCGCAATGGTAAGGCACAAAAATAGCCAGGCGGTCTTGCTCATCAGTGATTCCTTAAAACACCCAATGTTCGGATGCGGGCGCAGCTTGGGTGCCTTGGGTCAGGTGAACTGGCGATTGCGCGTTGGGCGTCATCACCGCCAATTGCGGGCGCTGTTGCAGATGGTGTGGTACTGGCTGGGTGATTTGAGCCGTATCATCGCTGCCGGACGATTGAAAGTGGAACATCACCAGTGCGGCCAGGGCCACGGCGTTGAGGGCTAACAGAAGGGCACTGTTCATGGTCATGTTCTCCGCTTAATGTCCTGGCTGGATGGTGTTGTAGGAGAAGTATTGCAGGTCTCGTGCCAATCTATTAGTTCAATAAAATCAATGAGTTGAGTCTACTTTAAAGCGCTTGGTCGTTGCAATTTGCAATGATGGCATTTTAGGGGAGTGCAATTTGCACGATGAGGCCGAGAGCCCGTGTTTGCGTGGTGAGGCAACCCCCGTCAGAACGAGGATCGGCCTACACTCAAAAAGCCCACGGACGACATGACAAAACCAACCCTGGCCGTTAACATGCACGCCGTCCATCGACGCGCCCTTGGCGTGATGGCTGTCATTTGTCCCAGTAGCTCAATTGGATAGAGCATCCCCCTCCTAAGGGGAAGGTTGGCCGTTCGAACCGGCCCTGGGACACCAGATCCAAAGCCCCGCCCAGACCTTTCTGGCGGGGCTTTTTTGTGGCTGTCTCTCAACACCGGTCGAACCTTGCCGGTGATCAGGGTTCACAGCAGGTGCGACGGATATTTAAACAAAGTGTGTACCCCGCACGCGGTCAGGCAGCGTCTGAGCCAGTAAGCAAAATATTCCCCGGAAACAGCGCACATCGCCTGTCCGGACCCGGCAACCCCGGACTATCATGCCGATAGCCCTGTCTCTCACTGCAAGGAGCCGCTCGGAACGCCGATGCGCCAGATCTGGAAATCTTTTCGAGCCCTTTATTTCGCCTCCTTGATGATGCTGATTGGCTCCGGCCTGCTCAGTACTTACCTGGCCTTGCGCCTGGCGGCCGACCATGTCGACAGCCTGTGGGTGGGTGCGCTGATGGCGGCCAACTACTTTGGGCTGGTGCTGGGCGGAAAGATCGGGCACCGCCTGATCGCCCGGGTCGGGCATATCCGTGCGTATGCCACCTGTGCCGGTATCGTCGGTGCAGCGGTGTTGGGCCATGGCCTGATCGACTGGCTGCCGGCGTGGATCGTGCTGCGGATGATCGTGGGCTTGGGGATGATGTGCCAGTACATGGTCATCGAGAGCTGGCTCAATGAGCAGGCCGAGGCCAAGCAGCGTGGTTTGGTGTTCAGCGGCTACATGATCGCGTCGTACCTGGGGCTGGTGTTGGGGCAACTGATCCTGGTGATGCACCCACAGTTGGGCCTCGAACTGCTGATGCTGGTCGCGCTGTGCTTCGCGCTGTGCCTGGTCCCGGTGGCCATGACCCGACGCATTCACCCGGCACCGCTGCACCCGGCACCGATGGAGCCGCGCTTCTTTATCAAGCGGGTACCGCAGTCGTTGAGCACCGTGTTGGGGGCGGGCGTGATCGTTGGCTCCTTCTACGGTTTGGCGCCGCTGTATGCCTCCCAGCAAGGGCTGACGACTGAGCAGGTCGGTCTGTTTATGGGCTGCTGCATTTTTGCCGGTCTGCTGGTGCAGTGGCCATTGGGCTGGTTGTCGGATCGTTACGACCGCGCCTTGTTGATTCGTTGCTTTGCCTTGTGCCTGGCGGTGGCGGCGCTGCCATTGGCGATCATGACGCAGGTGCCGCTGGAAGTGCTGTTTGTGGCGGGGTTCCTGTGCTCGCTGGTGCAGTTCTGCCTCTACCCGCTGGCGGTGGCGTTTTCCAATGACCATGTGGAAGGCGATCGCCGGGTGTCGCTGACGGCCATGCTGCTGGTGACCTACGGCATCGGCGCCAGTGTCGGGCCGCTGCTGGCAGGTGTGGCGATGAAGCTGTTTGGCAGTCACATGCTGTACGCTTTTTTCAGTCTGTGTGCGTTGATTCTGGTGTGGCGCATCCGGCCGAAGGCGGTCACCAACCTGCACCAGGTGGACGATGCGCCGCTGCACCACGTGGCCATGCCTGACAGCATGTCCAACTCGCCGCTGGTGGCTTGCCTGGACCCACGGGTGGACGAGGCGGTGGTGCAGGAGCAGATGCAAAATCCTGTCCCGGACCCGGCGCCTGAAACGGAGCCACCATCACCAGCGGATGAGCCGGCGTTCGTCGGGCCGCCAGAGCCTCTGGGGCCGGACGACCACCCTCATGACCTGAGCAGGGCGCGCCCCTGAATGCAAAAACGGGCAGATCCCATCAGGATCTGCCCGTTTTTTTGCCGCGATCTTTAAGGCTTAAAGGTCGTCGTCTTTGTCGAAACGTCGTGCTTCACGTTGCAACTGATACACAAAGCGTTCCACTTGGCGCTGCACCAGGCCGCTCATGTTGTGAAAACGCACACCGGCGAAGGTGGTGTTGATCTTGTCTTCGAAGTGCAGGTAACGCAGCTCGACAGACGTGGTCATGCTGCCGAAGGGCAGGGCGGCGATGAAGCGGTCGTACACCTGGCCCAGTTGCAGGCGCTCGGAGATGTCGCCTTCAAAGCGCAATTTGCAGCCGGTGGCGGAAATATCCAGCAACTTGCCACTGATCGGCGCCTTGAGTTTTTCGCCGCCCAGCTCGATGCTCACCAGTTGGGCCAGCTTCAGCGCCGCGCGAAAAGCATTGCGGCGCTGATGGTAAACCACCTCGTCGGGCATGCTGCCGGTGTAAATGCGGTGGCCGTCTTTTTCGCTGATGGTCAGGGTGCCGTTGCTTTCCCAGGCGATCCGCACACCGTCATGAAAGCCTTCGATGCGGAACGGTTCGCCATTTTCCAGGTAGCGTTCGCCGTCACGCGGGACCATTTCGTCCAGGGCCAGCGTCTTGCTGTCCCGGTCAATGTCCACCAGATAGCTCTGAAAGCGCTGGCTGCGCTCGTGGAACGTGATGATCAGAGGGTCATGGCTTTCTTGCAGCATCCGCAAAGTGCCGGCGATTTCCAGAGGCGTGGTGAGGACCTTGGGTGGCTGCGGGGCATCTTCCGCATTAAGGGCGTTGAACACGGTTCTTCCATCTCCAGACAAAATACGACTACACGCAAGAACCGGCATTTTGCCAGTATGTAGCGCGCCTTGGATAGGTGCGCTGTGAACTGGCGTCAGGCTTGGCTGCGGGTGCTGGGTTTTACCAGGCGTGAAGTGGAGCCTTGGGCGTTGTAGAGGGCCGGAGGCTCTCCGCCGTGGAGTATACGCAACTGGTTGGCGGTGGTGGCTTGCTGAAGCTGGATCGATTGACCGTTGAGCAGGTTGGCTTCCTGACATTCGGCGAGCAATTGATTGAGTGCGGCGCTCTGCGTCAGCAACTGATCGCCGACCGAGGAGTGGCTGGCCAATTGAGCGAGGCCGTCGTGGTCAGCGGGCAGGCCCAGGCTGACAAGAATCTCGCTGCGCTTCTTGCCGTGTTGTTCCAGAAGCACGATCAGCGACTGTTTGCTCGCCAGGATTTCTTCCAGCAAGCGCATGTCCCGGCCATAGAGGGCCAGTGATTCTTCTTTGAGCAGCGCGAGCAAATGTTGCGTCGGCGCCAGATCATCAATGATCAGTTGAAGCAAATGTTCGTCGTGGTGCATGGCTGGCCTTGGGTGTTAAGCGTCCAAAAGCCCTGCGCAGGCCTTTGCCTAGCGCTCGGCTTCGAAGTTAAGCAGCTTGCTGGCTACACGGTTGCTGTCGACTTTATAGCTGCCATCGGCGACGGCCTGTTTCAATTCGGCCACACGGGCTTTATTGACCACCGGTTGGTCGCGCAGCGAGTCAGTGACCTTCTGCAACTGTTGAGCCTCATTGCTCAGGTGTACGGATTCCCCGCTTTGGCTGGCGACGGCCTGTTCTGCCTTGGCCGCAGGCGCTGGCTGGGACTTGGCTTCTACGCCGTCCTTGGCCCCGCTGGTGCGCGTGTTGCCGGGCAAAGCCGGGGTGTTATTCAAACGACTGAAATCGATGACCATGATAAAAAAACCTCTGGGTATTTGGACGCTTGCCATGTTTTCGGCCATACCCGGACAAACTTTAGGCTCGATTGACAATAAACCTGCACATGTGGGCGTCTGGCGCACAGTGTAGGAAATGCGGGCGTCCTATGCCAGTCACTATAATGCTACCTCGACTTGCCCCGGTGCCGTCACCTGCGCTTTGATCACACGGTTGGAGTTGAGGTTCTTGACCCTGATCTGTTCGCTCATGCCGCCGTTTGACAGCGCCTCGCCCGGCATCTTTACCATCAGCCCGCCACTGCTGGCGGTAATCACCACCTGGTCGCCTTTACGAATCACCTCGGCCTGCTCCAGGTTGACCAAGGTAATGACCTGGTCGGTCACCATGGGGCGGGTGAGTTTCTGCCCGAGCGCCTGGTCGATGGCGGTGAGGTAACCCTGGTTGATCAGGCTGATATCGCGTTCGCGCAGGGCCACATCGTCGAAACCGATGATGCCGGTGCGTTTCAACGGCCGTGTCACCACTACGACATCACGGAACAGCTTGACCTGCGCCGGCACGAACACGGTCCACGGCGACGCGCCTTCGCAGCGTACTTTCACCGTTACGCGCCCGATGGGCTGGGCGGGGCTTTCCAGAGAGGCTGTCAATTCCTTGTCGCACATGGGCATGCGCAGGCGCGGGTCCAGCTGGTTGACCTGGATTTCATAGCGCCCCGGCGTCTGGGTAGTCGCCAGATAATCTTCTACAGTGAACTCAAGAAAGCCTTGAGTGACGCCGATAAGGAGATCAGGCAAGGTGACGTTGTCTGCGCGGGCCGTGGCGCCCAGGCCCAACGCAAGCAATGCCATCGGGACGCAGAGCAATCTGCGGTACCGTGGGAAATGAAGGCGTCGGGAAACTGTCGTTTTAATATCCATGACCAACAAATAGCAAAGCTCGTGCCGTTTCGTGTCGGGTGCGCGTCGTACCCCCAAAGGTTTTAGCGTAGGAGTCTGGGCATGGCAGGTGTAATGGATTCAGTAAACCAGCGCACACAGCTGGTAGGGCAGAATCGCCTGGAGTTGCTGCTGTTTCGCCTGGACGGCAAACAGCTTTACGGCATCAATGTGTTTAAAGTGCGGGAAGTGTTGCAGTGCCCCAAGCTGACCATCATGCCCAAGTCGAGCCCTGTGGTGTGTGGCGTGGCCAGCATCCGGGGCGCGACCATCCCCATTCTTGATTTGGCCATGGCCACCGGTTCGGCGGGTTTGCAGGACCGTCAGAACCCGTTTGTGATCATCACCGAGTACAACACCAAGACCCAGGGTTTCCTGGTGCGCTCGGTGGAACGCATCGTCAACATGAACTGGGAAGAGATCCATCCGCCGCCCAAGGGCACCGGACGCGATCACTACCTCACGGCGGTGACGCGGGTCGATAACCAGTTGGTTGAAATCATCGACGTGGAGAAGATCCTCGCCGAAGTCGCGCCCACCTCGGAAACCATTTCGGTGGGCGTGGTGGATGCCGAAACCGCGCACAAGGCCGTGTCGTTGCGTGTGCTGACCGTGGACGACTCGTCCGTGGCGCGCAAGCAAGTGACCCGCTGCCTGCAAACGGTGGGTGTTGATGTGGTGGCGCTCAATGATGGTCGCCAGGCCCTGGACTACTTGCGCAAGCTGGTGGATGAGGGCAAAAAGCCTGAAGAAGAGTTCTTGATGATGATCTCCGACATTGAAATGCCGGAAATGGATGGCTACACCCTCACGGCCGAGATACGCAACGATCCACGCATGCAAAAATTGCATATCATCCTGCATACTTCGTTGTCGGGCGTATTCAATCAGGCGATGGTCAAGAAAGTCGGTGCCGATGACTTTCTGGCCAAATTTCGCCCTGATGACCTGGCATCCCGGGTAGTCGACCGGATCAAGGCAGCAGATCACGGCTAGGGGGATTTCCCCTGGCGGTCACACGATTTAAGAGGCGGTATCATTGTCTACGGGTAATTTGGATTTCGAACAGTTCCGGGTCTTCCTGGAAAAAGCCTGTGGCATATTGCTCGGTGAAAACAAGCAGTACCTGGTATCCAGCCGTCTCAACAAACTGATGGAGCAGCAGGGCATCAAGTCCCTGGGAGAACTGGTCCAGCGTATTCAAGGGCAGCCGCGCAGCGGGCTCAAGGAAATGGTGGTCGATGCCATGACCACCAACGAAACCTTGTGGTTTCGCGACACCTACCCCTTTGAAGTGCTCAAGAGCAAAGTGCTGCCGGAGGCGATCAAGGCCGCGCCGGGCCAGCGTTTGCGTATCTGGTCGGCCGCCTGTTCTTCGGGGCAGGAACCGTACTCGATTTCGATGTCCATCGACGAGTTCGAGCGGACCAACATGGGCCAGCTGAAAGCGGGTGCGCAAATTGTCGCCACCGACTTGTCCGGAACCATGCTCACCAACTGCAAGACCGGCGAGTACGACAGCCTGGCGCTGGGCCGTGGTTTGTCGCAGGAACGCCTGCAGCGTTTCTTCGACCCCAAGGGCGCAGGGCGTTGGGCGATCAAGGCGCCGATCAAGAGCCGGGTGGAGTTTCGCTCGTTCAACCTGCTCGATAGCTACGCCAGCCTGGGCAAGTTCGACATGGTGTTTTGCCGCAACGTGCTGATCTACTTCTCGGCCGAAGTGAAGAAGGACATCCTGTTGCGCATCCACGGCACGCTCAAGCGCGGCGGTTACTTGTTCCTCGGCGCTTCCGAAGCGCTGAACGGCCTGCCGGATCATTACCAGATGGTGCAGTGCAGCCCCGGTATCATTTACCAGGCCAAATGACAGGTACTTGCACAAAATAGGACGCCCATAAAGGCGTCCTTTTTTTGCGCGTTAACACCCGCGACATTGCTCAGGGCCTGATGGTCATCTGGATGTTATCCAGCAAAAGGCCATGCGGCCCGGCGGGTACGGTTTTGTTGAGAATACCCAGCCGCACGTCGCCGGTAATTGGCGCGATGAACGTTCCGGTTCCGGTTTGAATGACGCCTTGAGCATGGCGCGTTACGTCAGGGCCGATTGAGCTGCCATTCATCGTTAAACACACCGTTGAGTTATCAAGTGATGGCAGGTTTCCCGACACCTCGAAGGAGCAGTCATAGGTGCGCCCGGCAATCACCGGCACTGGGCGGGTGATGATGTGGGATACGCCTGGCACCGCGTTGGGCAAATTAACCACCACCTGTGCATTAGTGACCTGCAGTAGCCCGCCCACGTAAATGCCCTGGGGGACCCACCCTTGGAAAGCATCGTTGTTGAAATCCCAGCGGATTGTGGGGGTTGGCACGACTATTATGGGTAGGCGTCCGATATTAACTGATGCGTTCGGCGCATAGGACGTTATCCCGCCCCGCTGCAGGCGCGCCAGCAAACTCACCGTGGTGCCCGCGCTCACCGTGACAAAGCGTGTGGGGATCAGAATCGCGAGCGATGGAGCATCCAGCGCAACGTTGAAGCTTTGGTTGTAGGTGCCGCCGAGGACGCTGCTGTTCAGCGCCAGTATAAAAAAATCGCCTGCCAGGACAGGAAAGTTGAAGGTCAGCCTGGTGTACTCGCTGGTTAGTCGAGCGGGGTCCAGGTTCGGGATGGGGCGCACCGCGTCTTGTTCGTTGAATGTAGGGGCCGGGATAGTCAACATGTGAACCTCTGCCTTGCGCGTCTTGGGGTGACTGACCAATAAGGCATTTCGCGCAGCCGCGTAACTGTCAGAAATAACAGTGCAGACAAGCGGTCTAAAAATCGGCTACCCCCAACGCAACCTTTTTTTGCCATTGCCGCCTTCGTGCACAAGCGGCAATCACGGTTGCCGCTTTACTGGCGCCACGCGGAAAGACGTTGCCGCTTTTCTGGCATTGTCGCCGGCAACCTCCCCGCAAACCCTTGAGTTACGGGCCTCAAGCAAACTGGCATGCGCCTTGCTATGACCTTGTTACGAAAAGCAGGTCAGCCTAAAGGTTTCCGCCATGAGCATCAGCTTCGATAAAGCGCTCGGTATCCACGAACAAGCCCTGGGCTTTCGCGCCCAGCGCGCTGAAGTCCTGGCCAACAACATTGCCAACGCCGACACCCCGAACTACAAGGCTCGGGACCTGGACTTCTCCGCCGTGCTCGCTGCACAGCAGGACAAGACCAAGAACGGCACCTTCGCCCTGAACATGACCAACAGCCGTCATATCGAAGCGCAAGGCCTGAGCAATGGTGATGAGTCGCTGCTGTATCGCACGCCGATGCAGCCATCGATCGACCAGAACACCGTCGACGCCCAGCTGGAGCAATCGGCCTATGCCGAGAACTCGGTGAACTTCCAGGCCAGCTTCACCCTGCTCAACAGCAAATTCAAAGGGCTGATGTCAGCCCTGCGTGGAGAGTAAGCCATGTCCTTAGCCAGTGTTTTCAATATTGCCGGCAGTGGCATGAGCGCGCAGACCACGCGCCTGAACACCGTCGCCAGTAACATCGCCAACGCCGAGACCGTGTCGTCGAGCATTGACCAGACTTACCGCGCCCGCCACCCGGTGTTTGCCACCATGTTCCAGGGCGGCCAGAGCGGCGGCAGCGATTCGCTGTTCCAGAACCAGGATGGCGCAGGCCAGGGCGTGCAGGTGCTCGGTGTGGTTGAAGACCAGAGCAACCTCGAAGCGCGCTACGAGCCAAACCACCCGGCGGCGAACGAAAAGGGCTACGTGTACTACCCCAACGTCAACGTGGTTGAGGAAATGGCTGACATGATCTCCGCCAGCCGCTCGTTCCAGACAAACGCGGAAATGATGAACACCGCCAAAACCATGATGCAGAAGGTCCTGACCCTGGGTCAGTGATAAGGGGCGCCAAATAATGGCCATTGTTGATACCACTTCTACCAACACCGCGGTTCAGGACCTGTTCAACTCCAAGGTCAAGGACAGTACCAACAACGTGTCGACCATTGCTGATGCCGCCACCGGCAACCAGGCCATGGGCAAAGATGCGTTTTTGCAGCTGCTGGTGACCCAGTTGAAGAACCAGGACCCGCTGTCGCCCCAGGACAACGGTGCATTCGTGGCCCAGTTGGCCCAGTTCAGTAGCCTTGAGGGCATCAATAACCTCAACGATACCGTCAAGTCCATCTCCACCAACGTGACGTCTTCGCAAGCGCTGCAGGCGTCGTCGCTGGTAGGTCGCTCGGTGATTACACAGACCGACAAGACGGTGGTCGACACCAGCAAGAGCATGACCGGCTCCGTGGCAGTGACATCGGCGGTGGGCAACGTCTCCGTCAAGATCACTGACAAGGACGGCAATACCGTGCGCACGATCGACATGGGCGCGCAGAGCGCCGGTAATGCCAGCTTTATCTGGGACGGCAAGAACAGCAGTGGTGATGTGGCCCCCGCCGGGACCTACTCCTTCACGGCCACCACCAAGAATGACGCGGGTGATTCGGTGGCCCTGGCCACGTCTCTGCCGTCCACGGTGGTCAGTGTCACGCTCAGCCAGACCGGCGGCGAAATGATGCTCAACCTGTCCGGCGGCACCAGCATCAAGCAGTCGCAAATTCAGACTATCGGTACATAGAGCCGGCTAAATACGGCAGAAGGAGAGAAACATGTCTTTTAACATCGGCCTTAGCGGCCTCTATGCGGCCAACAAACAACTGGACGTGACCGGCAACAACATCGCCAACGTCGCGACCACGGGTTTCAAGTCGTCCCGTGCGGAATTTTCCGACATCTACGCGGCGTCCAAGCTCGGCACCGGCCAGAACAGCGTCGGCAGCGGTGTGAACCTGGCGGCAGTGTCCCAGCAGTTCACCCAGGGTGACGTCAACAACACCGGCGGTATCCTGGACATGGCGATCCAGGGCGGCGGCTTCTTCGTGCAGAAGGGCAGTGACGGTTCGCTGGAATATACCCGTAGCGGTACGTTCCGTTCCGACAAAGACGGCTTCATCACCAACAACACGGGCACCTCGCGCCTGCAAGGTTACGGTGCGGACGCCGACGGCAATATCATCAAGGGCCAGTTGACCGACCTGCAACTGAACCTGTCGAACCT
Source organism: Pseudomonas sp. (assembly GCF_049645325.1). GTDB lineage: Bacteria > Pseudomonadota > Gammaproteobacteria > Pseudomonadales > Pseudomonadaceae > Aquipseudomonas. The sequence continues at coordinate 10,683 of NZ_JBARTQ010000062.1, forward strand.
GCCACCCAAGGCGTCCACCAAAGTCGACTCCACGAGTAACCTGAACTCGTCGTCGCCGGTGATTGACCAGACGACCAAGCCGTTTGATCCAACCGACTCGACCACCTTCACCACTCAATACAACACCACCTTGTATGACAGCCAGGGTAACGCTCACCCGATGGTGCAGTACCTGGTGAAAACCGATTCCAATACCTGGAAGTCCTACACCCAGATCGATGGTCGCAACCCTGACGGCACAGCCTCTACCGGCACCGGTTCGACGCCGCCCGTCGCATCGACCTTGAGCTTTGACGGCTCCGGCAAGCTTACCGGGATTGTCACCGGCACCACGTCCAGCACAACACTGACCATTTCCAACTGGACCCCGGGCACCGTGACCAATGGTGTATGGAAGGCGAATGGGGCGACGGCCAACCCGACTGGTATCGCGATCAACATGGCCAACATTACCCAGTACAACTCGGCCACCTATCGCAACCCGCCCGTCACCGATGGCTACGCCACCGGCCAGATCACCGGCTTGAACATCGATGGCAACGGCGTTCTGTTCGCCACGTTCAGCAACCAGCAGAGCAAGGCCATCGGTCAGATCTCCCTGGCCAGCTTCAACAACGAACAGGGCCTGCAGCCATCGGGCGGCACTGCCTGGAAAGAGACCTTCGCATCGGGTCAGCCGGGTTATGACGCCCCGCAGGCCGGCACATTGGGCTCGATCGTGTCCAACTCCCTGGAGAACTCCAACGTCAACCTGACCAACGAGCTGGTGGACCTGATCAAGGCCCAAAGCAACTACCAGGCGAACGCCAAGACCATCTCCACCCAGAGCACCATCATGCAGACCATCATTCAGATGACTTGATGGTTTGGCGCTCTACAAAAAGCCCCTCGTATGAGGGGCTTTTTTTTGCCCATCGGGAAAGGGCTCACGGCACAGAAGTCGCGAGCTGACAGGCGCGGTATGGAACTGCCGACAACCGCCTCACCACTGAGCGAGTCAGGGCCCTTCGGGCTCGTCAATCACTGGAGAGGGCTGAGCATGTGGCATTCAGGTGTTTCAGGGCTGGGAAGTGGAGGCGCGCGTTTTGCGCCGGACGCACCGCGAGCGGAGTCGACTGCTGTCGCGCCCGTTGCGCAGGTTGCGGCCGTCAGGCAACTGCTCAATGAACTGTTTGACGCCACGCAAACGTCCAAGACCCAGACGGCCCAGGGCTTGCGCGACAAGTTGAATGAGCATCGAGAAAAATTGGGTGACCCTTTATTCAAGGGCATTCTCAACAAGTTGATTGAGACGCTGGATGCCTACCTGCAGTTTCAGGCGTTTCTTCGCCAGTTGATGAAGCTGCTGTTCCCGGATACCGAGGCTACACCGTCGGCACCGCCCGCTCTGCCTGGCGGCGGTGGCCCTGGTCGTCGTGTGGACCGGACGACGTTTCCCACCAC
>NZ_JBARTQ010000063.1:0-4034 GCF_049645325.1 Pseudomonas sp.
TACTTTTGCGCTCTATCAAAAGTGAGTCGCTGTAAGAGCGGAACCCATAGCGGCCGCACCCCAAATAACGGATATACCCCCAGCAAGCCTCAACCACACTCAAACCAAATCAGACATGACCACAGCCCTAAGGCGCAAGCACCCCAACCACCTGACCCACATTGTTTTCCAACTCGGCCACCGGATCAGCCCCATCAACATTTAACACCAACAGCCGCGACCCTCCCGCCGTTACCGCCGCTTTCACCGCATCACTGGGCTGACGGTGATGCAGCACCACCGCCACGTCGCTGTCTTTCAACGCGGCACTGAGTTTGTGCAAATCCTCGGGCGTCCAGTCGGCATCCGGCCGTGCATCGGTGCTCACCACTTCCAGGTTCAAGCTGCTGACCAGATACCCGAAGTGATCGCTCAGGCTCACCACGCTCAGGTTATCCGCCTTGGCCAACCGCGCCTCGCTGTCAGCAGAGAGCTTGAGCAGGCGCTGCTTGAGCGCGGCCAGGTTGGCGTCAATCTTCGGTTTGGCTATGGGGGCCAAACGGCTAAGGTCAGCCGCCATCACATCGGCCATTCGCCCCAGGTTGTTACTCGACTGCCACGGTTGGCTGTTCAGGCCATCGGTGCTGCCAGGTTGCACGGCAATGCCCGGCAAGCCACCGTCCACCGGGCGCGCGGCATCCACTTCAACAATGCGGATATTGGCGCGGCGCGCCACCGGGTACAGCGGATCATCCGCCCACAGCGAGCGCAGGCCGATGGCGGCATCGGCGTCCTGGGCCAGGGTAGTCAACGCCTGCGCGCCGCGCCCGGTGAAGTAAGACACCTGCCGCGAACCCGGCAGGTTGGCCGGAGCCGCGCGTTCGAGCTGCACGTTGGTGCCCTTGAGCAGCACGTCGGCCAGCCCGTAAGTGATGGGCAGCGAAGCCAGGACCTTGAGCGGTTTTTTTGCCTGGGTCAGGGCGGCATGGCCCAGGCCTTGATTGACTTTGAAATCCTTGGGCTCGAAACCATCGACAGCCAGCGCGGCGGTACTGGTCAAACAAGCGATGGCCAAGGCCAATGGGCGAAAGACAGGGCGCATTATCCAAGATTCCCTTTGAGACTGGGCACAGTGCCGCGCGCGATGGCGGCGAAGGCGAAGGCGATACCGGCCATCAGGATGATCGCGGCGCCGGACGGGATGGGCAGGTCGAAGATGATCGGCAGCAGAATGCCGCACAGGGTGCTGAGCGTTGCGATCACGACCGAGACCCAGAAAAAACCTTTGAGCGACTGGCTCAGCAAGCGCGCTGCAGCAGCTGGAATCACCAACAACGCACCCACCAGGATTGCGCCGATGACCTTGACGGCCGCCACGGTGATCAGTGTCACCAGGATGACGAACAGGTAATCCAGGGTCTTCACCGCCACGCCACGCACGGCGGCCAGTTGCGGGTTGAAACTGGCGAGCATGATGCGGTTGTACAGCGGCAGCGCCAGGGCCATCACCAGTGAGCCGACAATCGCCAGCACCAACAGGTCATTGCCGTTCACGGTGAGCACCGAGCCAAACAGCACGTTCTCGAGGATGTGCACGTTGATCTTGCCTGCCAGGATCAGCAGCAGGCTCGCGCCCAACGCCAGAGACACTGACAGGAACACGCCGATCAATGTGTCTGGCGCCAACCCGGTGCGATTGCGCAGGTAGTTGAGCAGGATACCGAACAGCAGGCAGTAGCCAAACAGCGCGCCGTACGGACCGGTGTAGGGTTCGCCCAACAGTATGCCCACGGCGACGCCGGTCAGCGCGGCATGCCCGACCGCTTCGGAGAAAAACGCAAAGCGTTTGACCACTACCAGCGTACCCAGGCCGCCCAATACCGGGCCGATCAGCAAGCCCGCAAGCAAGGCATTGACCACAAACCCATAGGCCAGCGCTTCGGGCAGATAGCCGGAGGAGGCCCAGCCCTGGACCATCAAGCGAAATGCTTCATAACTCATTGCACCGGGCTCCGAGGGTGAGTGGAAAACAGGTTCAACAGGCGGTCCGGGGTCAGTGCTTCTTTGGGCGTGGCGTCGAATAGCACGCGGCGGTTCAGGCCGGTGACGCGATCGGCCAGGCGGCCGACGGCTTCCAGGTCGTGCTCGATCCACAGCACGGTGATTCCGGCCAGGCGCCAGTCATTCAACAAGCGCTCAAACACCTGGATACCCGCTTCGTCGAGGGCCGACATCGGTTCATCCAGCACCAGCAGTTGCGGCGCTGGAATCAGGCCCTGGGCCAGCAGCACACGCTGACGCTCGCCGCCGGACAGGGCGCCCATGCGGCGCTTGCGTTTGTCCTGCATGCCGACCCGTTCCAGGGCGTCGCCGATCGCCGCAGCGTAGTGTTTGGATAACCCGAGAAACGCCGGACGCCGTTGGCACATGGCAGCCATGAAATCATCGACGGTCATCGGCAGGCCCCGGTCAAACTCCAGTGCCTGGGGCACGTAACCGACGGTGCCTACCGTGCTCGGCCAGTGCAGGCGCAAGTGCCCCTGATGCGGTGTTTGCCCCAGCAGCGTCTTGATCAACGAACTTTTGCCACCGCCGTTCGGGCCCACCAGCGCGTGGATGCTGCCGGGCTGCACCTGAAAGCTCACGTTATCCAGAATGACCGTGCGGCCCAGTGTCAGCGATACGTTGTCGAAATCGAGGGTGGGGCCGACGCTAGCCAGGTTCAGACGTTCGGCAGCCGTCATGCCCCCGACTCCTGAATCGCCCGCACCACGGTGTTGAGATTGCCGGTCATTTCCACTTCGTATTTTTCAGGGGTGTATTCGCCGTAGGAAATATGCGACAGCGGGTATAGCTTGACCCCGGATTCGCGCTGGATGGTCTCGACGTAGGTGGACGGGAAATCCATCTCCGAGAAGATTACTTTCACGTCCAGGGCGCGCAGCTCGTCGATGGTCTTTTTCAACTGGCTCGGGCTGGGCTCGATGCCGTGTGCAGGCTCGACCACGGCCGTCACTTCGAGGCCGAATTCGCGCAGCAGGTAATCGTAGGCTGCGTGCACGGTGGCGACGCGCAGGTCCGGGTTGGGGGCGTTGGTGAGTTTGGCCAGGGCGTCGGCACGCATCTGACGCAGGCGTTTGCCGTAGGCGCGGGCGTTCTGGGTGTAGGTCTTGGCGTTGTCCGGGTCGAGCTTGCCCAGTTCGCGGGCGATGTTGTTGACCTGGGCAATCGACGCGCTGATCGACAGGAAGGTATGCGGGTTGACCACCTTGCCCGCACCGCGCGCGGCATTCCCGGTAGCGGCGAGCAGCGGTACGTTGGCGTTGGCTTCGATCACCGGGATACCCGGGCGCTCGCTGGTGGCGATCATGCGGTCGGCAAAATCGTCATGGCCGACGCCGTTGAGCACGATCACATCCAGCGTGCCGATGCGCTTGATGTCTTCGGCGCGTGGCTCGTAGGCATGCGGGTTGAAGCCCGCCGGAATCAGCGGTACCACCTCGGCTTTGTCGCCCACGATATTGGCGACGTAGCTGTAATAAGGATGCAGGGTAATGCCGATGCGCAGGCGTTTAGCCGCCTCGGCGTTTGCCAACGGAGCGAGCATCAGGCTGAACAGGCCAACCAGCAACAGACGCAACAGGGGAGATGAAATAGACATGGGCAATCGGTCTTCTCGTTCAGTGACGGTGCTGGCGGGTCACGCCGGCATCGAATTGCGTGACCACCTGCTGCCAACCGGCGGCGATCAGCGCCGGGTCAGTGAGGTCGGAAGGGGCGGCGAGGTGGGCTTGGCGGTTGAGCCAGATGTCCGGCTCGGCACCGTGCACGCGCATCAGCACCGAGCCGCTTGCGCTCGGGGTCTGGCTCAGACCCAGGTAGGCCGAAGGTTCAAGCACCTGCCAGCGATGGTCGCCACGGCTGACCGAACTGGCGTCCTGGGCAAACGGCGCAAAACCCTCTTCGGCCAATTGCGCAGGCGTCGGCAGGGTGTCCTGCTCTTGCTGCAATAGCTGGATTTCATCCAGGGTCACCCGCAGGTCGGCGTAAATGCC
>NZ_JBARTQ010000064.1:0-3545 GCF_049645325.1 Pseudomonas sp.
CTGACCCACCGCCTTCGCGAGCAAGCCCGCTCCCACATTTTGATCTTCAGCAGCTTATAGCGTGTGTTTCAGGCCACTTCACCGACCGCCCGGTACGCCTCATCAATCGCCGCATGGGCATACGCACTCCACGCCGCGTCCGAGTTGGCGATGCTCACATGCCCCAGCGGTTTTTTCGCCAGCTTCATCAACGCTTCGCTCTCATCGGCGTCATCAAACAAGCTGTTGGAAAAGCTCGCATAACCATGTGACCAGCGGTTGACAGTGATCGCCAGAATGTCGGTTTGATGGTTGAAACCACCCGGCCCGAGCATGCGTTGCAACTGATCACGCAGTTGCGCCTCAAGCTGTTCGAACGTCTGCCCATACAATTTGCCGCGGCCCGCGCGTGCCTGGTCGCGGGCGTTCATGCCGCTGTTGGGGCTGGTGGGCACGTAGACCATGTGCAAGCCAATCGGCTGCGTCGGGTCGCGCGGGTGGTCGTAGCCGCCCATGCTCACCGGGTAGTCGAGCTTGATCCGGCTGTAAGGCTGGGTCGCCGCGTAGATCTCATGTACGCCCAGTGTCTGGAATGACTGCCAGTTGCGGATCACCACCTTGGTATACACCAGCGGGTATTTGACGTTCTGGCTCAGCGCCTGCGCCTGGGGCGCCGGCAGGTCTTTGAGCAGATACGGAATCATCATGTTGTAGCAAGCCAGGATGCAGCGTTTGCCACGCACCTGTGCGAGTTGCCCGCCGCGGCTGTAGCCGATATGCACGCCGTCACCGACATTGCGCACGCTCACCGCCGTGCTGTTCAAGCGCAGCCGGACTGGCGCCTTGGGTTGATCGAGCCTGGCGTAATCAAACGCCGCCAGCACGATATCGTCCATGGTGTGCCCCGGCGCCACGCCTGGAATCAGGCTGCGTACCAGCAGCCGGGCCACCGACGCATTGCCGTCCGGGAAGTGGTAGATGTAGGGCTCTTCCATTTCTGCTGCGGCTTCTTCGCTGATCGGCGCCAGATTCATCCCGCCAAAACCTGGGAAACCTACGTTATAGGCGTCAGCAGAAGCAACGGCATCAATGCTCAGTGCCATGAAATCATTGGTGCGGCTCTGGAAGTACTTCACCGCGCCTTCCGACAACCCTACGTTTTTCAGCAGGAAATCGCGGTAGCTGGTGGCGGCCAGGTAGCTGGCTTTTTGCTCGGCGGATTTGCCCGGCAGGTAATCCTTGGGCGCGGTGTGCAATTCGATCAATGCCTGGCGGTCGGCCGGCGGCAAGGGGAAGTCATTGATGAAGTCACTGATGGCGCGTGCATTCAGTTGGTCCGGCGCAACGTCGTCGGCCACCATCGGCGTCGGGTCGCCGGTGACCAGTTTGTCTTCGCCGAAGTTTTCCTTGTCGAAGAACACGCCGCGCGAAAGCCCCAGGCCCGGGTAGAACTGGCGGTCGAAGGCGGTTTCGAAGCGCTTGGTACTCACCCCGAGTTTTTTCAGCAGGCCATTCACGTGTGTGCTGAAAAGGTGATCAGGCGACTGAAACGCCTCGCTGCCGCCGTAGCCGAGAATCATGCGGCCACCGGCCTGGAACTCGTTGCGCTTGGCATGGCCACCGAAGTCGTCGTGGTTTTCCAGGATCAGGATCTTCGCCTTCGGGTGCTTCTCGCGGTAGAACCAGGCTGCCGACAAACCGCTCAAGCCGCCGCCGACCACCACCAGGTCATAGTCCTCGGTGATCGGCAGTTTCTCGGTGTCGAACACCTTTTTTTCCCAGCCCATCTGGTGCGCCACTTCGAACGAGCCCGCATGGCTGCCGCGCAGGCCGGTGAGGGCGGGTGGGTAGTAACGGCCGTCGGGCGCGGCCTGGAGGATTTGCAGCGGGGTCATGCCGGCGGCAATGGTGACGGCGACGCCGTTGAGGAAGTCGCGGCGGGTGATGTCCATGGGGGAAGAACCTACGAATTATTTATTGTTATTAGAGGTCTGGCAGGAGCGGGCTTGTGTGGGAGCGGGCAAGCCCGCTCCCACATAAACGTTCTCCCACAGAGGCAATGGCGTCAGTGCTTGAACATCACATGCCGAACTGTGGTGTAGTCCTCCAAGCCATACATGGACATGTCCTTGCCATACCCCGACAGTTTCTGACCGCCGTGAGGCATTTCGCTGACGAGCATGAAGTGGGTATTCACCCACGTGCAGCCGTACTGCAAACGCGCAGCCAGGCGATGGGCGCGGCCTACGTCGGCGGTCCACACGGACGACGCCAGCCCGTAGTCCGAATCGTTGGCCCAGCCCAGCACCTGCGCTTCGTCGGTGAACCGGGTCACCGACACCACCGGCCCGAACACCTCGCGGCGCACGATCTCGTCGTCCTGCTGTGCGTCAGCCAACACGGTGGGCTCAAAGAAGAAGCCATTGCCTTCCACCGCCTTGCCGCCCGTGACCAAGCGAATATGCGGTTGCGCCACGGCGCGTTCGACAAACCCGGCCACGCGGTCACGATGCTGCGCGGTGATCAGCGGGCCGAGCTCGGTGGCCGGGTCGTCCTGCAAACCGTATTTGATGCTGGCGACCGCGGCGCCGAGTTTTTCGACAAACGCCTCATAGATATCCGCCTGCGCATAGATGCGGCACGCGGCGGTGCAGTCCTGCCCTGCGTTATAGAAACCGAAGGTGCGAATGCCTTCCACCGCGGCATCAATGTCGGCGTCGTTGAAGATGATCACCGGCGCCTTGCCGCCCAGTTCCATGTGCAGGCGTTTCACGCTGTCGGCGGTGCTGGAAATGATGTTTGCGCCAGTGGCAATCGAGCCGGTCAGCGACACCATGCGCACTTTCGGGTTGTTCACCAGCGGGCTGCCCACGGTTGGCCCACGCCCGAATACCAGGTTGAGTACACCGGCCGGGAAAATTTCCGCTGCCAGTTCGACCAGGCGTAATGCGGTCAACGGGGTTTGTTCCGACGGCTTGAGCACCACGGTATTACCGGCCGCCAGTGCCGGGGCGATTTTCCAGGCGACCATCATCAGCGGGTAGTTCCACGGCGCGATGGAGGCGATCACGCCCACGGGGTCGCGACGGATCATCGAGGTGTGGCCCGGCAGGTATTCACCGCCGGCCGAGCCGCTCATGCATCGGCTGGCGCCGGCGAAAAAGCGGAACACGTCGGCAATCGCCGGAATCTCGTCGTTCAGCGCGGCGCTGTAAGGCTTGCCGCAGTTGTCCGATTCCAGCTTGGCCAGCTCTTCACCGTGGGCTTCGATCACGTCCGCGAGTTTGAGCAGCAACAGCGAGCGATCTTTCGGCGCGGTTTGCGACCAGCCTTCGAAGGCGGCATCGGCGGCGCGCACGGCGGCGTCGACCTGGGCTTCGCTGGCTTCCTTGATTTCCACCAGCACGCGGCCGATGGCCGGGTTGAATACGGCTTGGGCCGGGCCTTCGCCTTCGACCAGGTGGCCGTTGATCAAGAGTTTGGTTTGCATGGTTCAGCTCTCCTCAAAACGAGTGTTATTTCCCTGAAGCAACTGGCTCTAAATGTGGGAGCGGGCTTGCTCGCGA
>NZ_JBARTQ010000065.1:0-4212 GCF_049645325.1 Pseudomonas sp.
CCTTGCTGGCGACCCCGCTCTTGATCGCCAATGCCCCCAGCACGATGTCGGCAAACCCACCGGCGATGTCCGTGGCCGGGCCCAATACCTTGATCACCGAGCCTGCAATCTTCGCCGACTTGGACGCCCCCAACTTTGCCGCACCGGCTGCCGCCAGGCCGTCATCCAGGTGGGTGGCAAGGCCTTCGGTGGCCTCGGTGACGGCTTTGTCACCTTCGCCAAACATCTGCGAAATGCCGTCGTATTGGCTGTCAGGCACGGCGTCGAGTGCCGTCGCGATCTTGCTTTTAACGTCGGCTGGCAGCTCGCTGACGCGGAATTCGAAGTTCGGCTCCTGCAAGCCGGTCTTGCCCCAGATCTCGGGAAGGGTCTTGTCCAGGCCAAGAAAGTCGACCAGGCCGCCTTTGCCCAGGGTTTCGCCGATCTTGTCGCCCAGGCGCACAAAGTGGCTGGAACCACCGGCAAAACTCAGGAAGTCCTTGGCGATGGACATGCGCTGCGCCGGGGTTTCACCCAACTTGCCGCCTTTGCCCACCAACTGGTAAATCGCCGAGAACATGGTCACGCCAGCACCGAGAGAACCGAGGATGCCCTTGCTGTTGAGGGTGTGGAACACCTCGCCGAGCATGCCGCGATCGGCGACTGGAATGTACGGTTTGCTCAGTGCGGTTTTCAGGTCGGCTTCGCTGATGGAGCCGTTGTTCTTGTAGACCTCACCCAACTCTTCCAGGGCCTTGGTCACACCGGCGGACTTTTCCTTGCCCTCCAGGCCTTCGTTGAGGAATTTTTCCAGGGTTTCCTGGGTACGGCGCGGCAGGTCGAGCAGGGTGCCTTTCAACACGCCTTTGAGCAGGCCGAACAGGTCCTTGGTCGCTAGTTCCTTGTTCTCGTCAGAGATTTTGCTCGGGTCCGACAGGATCGCATTGAGGTCGGTGGTCAGCCCGTCGGCCTGGATGTTCTGCGCGGCCTTGCTGGCGGCTTCCGGGTCGAACAGCGACAGCGATGTCAGGGTGTCGCTGAGGTCTTTTTGCGCCTCAGAGGTCTTGCCTTGGTCTTGCAGGTCCTTGAGGTAGAGCACGTAATCCGGGTTGGACGTGAGGTCGAGCAGTTTCTGCTTGATCTCGTCCTTGTTCGGCAGTTTGTTGATGGCGTCGTCCATCTTCGACTTGTAGTCGGCCTGCACCGTCGGGTCTTTGAACAGTTCGCCGATCTGTTCCTGCACGGCCTTGCCGTCGATGATGTCGTGCATGTCGGCCGAGGTCAGCTCGGTCTGCTTGTCATCGAACTCACGCCAGGTGGTGTTGAACGGGCGCTTGGCTTCTTCATAGCCGGTGATGCCGTGGCCGTTCTGGTAGGCCGCCTGCGCTTCGAGGGCGCGGACCAGCTTGGCGCGTGGGTCGTCCTTGGGGATCGAGCCGTTTTTCACGCCCTCGCGGTAGGTGTCGATCAGTTGGGTGGTGGCCAGTTCGCTGACACTCAGGGTCGGCGATTTGTCGTCCTTTTCATCGGCGTGTACGCCGGTGTCCATGTTCAGCACATCCAGGTCGCCGGCCTTGGGCAAGTTGTGCTGGGTGCGGGTGTCGTCGACCTCGCTGGTGCTGGCGGCGTCCCACTTGGCCTTGACGTCATCGTAGAGCTGCGGGCTCAGCTCCTTGGACACGATGACCTTGCCTTCGCTGGTTTCATAGCGGATCAAGCCATCGCCCAGTTCATCCGGGGAGCCGAAGGTGATGTCGGTGTTTTTCAGGAAGTCATTCGGTCCCGCCAGTTTGTAGCCTTCACCTTCACTGGTGTGGATCTTGTCCCAGGTGTCATGGGCGGTGGCGACGCTCTTGAACAGCTCGGGGCTGACGTCGGAAGACACCACCACCTTGGTGCCGTCATGCAGTTCGTAGGTCAGGATGTTGTCTTTCTGGTCATTGTTCCAGCTGAACGTCTTGTAGTCATTCAGGTCGGGCACGGGTGTATTGGCATCGGCCAGCACCGCGCCGTTGTTCAGTTCGCCTTCCACCACGGCTTTTTTGTCCGGGTGGGTGTAGACCTCGTGCAGGCCCGCCAGGTAGTCGAACAGCTTGGGGTTGTCGTCCCGGGCCACGACCATTTTCTGGCCGTTGCTTTCAAAGCGGATCAGGCCCGGGCCCACTTCGTCTTCGGGGCCGACGGTGGTGCCCGCGTAGGGCGGCCACACTTCGTTGTCGCTGGCGCGCTTGTAGCCGGCGTCTTCACTGCTGGAGAGGCCGGTGAAGCTCGCGTAGTCGTCCTTGGCTTTCTGGAACGCCTCGGGGTTGTCGCGCTGGCTGATGACGACCTTGGTGCCGTCCTGGGTTTCATAGCGGATCACGCCGGGGCCGGTTTCATCCGGCGGGCCGAGGGATTTGTAATCGGCGAGTTTTTCCGGCGCCTTGCCGTCGCCGCCCAGGCTTTGGTAGCCAGCGTTCTGGCTGGCGACCACGCCAGAGAGGGATTTGAAGTCCTGGCTGACTTGCTTGAACAGTTCCGGGCTGTCTTTTTCGCTGACGATGACCTTCTTGCCGTCCTGGGTTTCATAACGGATCAGCCCCGCGCCGACCTCGTCGGGCGGGCCGATGGCCTTGTAGTCGGATAATGCAGGCGGTGGCGTGGCGTCTTTGCCGGCGAGTTCATAGCCGTCTTTTTTGCTGGCATCGAGCCCTGAGGGTTTCTTGTCCTGGGCCTCGACCTTTTTGTTGGCGCTGTTCTTGAGCAGTACATGGAATTCCGCGCCCGACGTAGTCGGTGTGCGGGGGAGGCTTTTAGGCTCGGACGAGCGATCAAGCGGCTGGGTCGACATGCCGTGCAACTCCTGCTGTTTCCGGTGGGACTATTCGGCGAAAACAGTAACAGCAGGGGTTTGGCACTCGTTGCGAAACGTTGTGAATTGAAGCCTAGCGGTGATGCAGCGCACGCTCCATGCGTTGCAGGCCTTCTTCCAGCATGGCCCGTGGGCAACCGAAGTTCAGGCGCACGAATTGCTGGCTTTCATCACCAAATTCGAGCCCCGCACTCAAGCCGACCTTGGCCTGTTCCAGGAAGAACTGCTGCGGGTCGTCCAGGCCCAGCGCACTGCAATCCAGCCACGCCAGGTACGTGCCTTGTGGTGCGTGCATCACCACGCCGGGCAAGCGGGTTTGCACGGCGTTGAGCAGGTAGTCGCGGTTGGCTTGCAGGTACTGCACCAGCGCGTCGAGCCAGTCGCCGCACTGGCTGTAGGCCGCGTGGGTGGCCTCCAGGCCCAGGGGGCTGACGCTGTCGACCATGCCGCAGCGGGCGTTATTGAAGCGCTCGCGAACCTCGGCGTTTTGCACCACGGCAAAACAGGTCTTCAAGCCCGCCACGTTGTAGGCCTTGCTGGCCGACATCAGGGTGATGGTGCGCTGGGCAATTTCAGGGCTGAGGCTGGCGGTGGGGATGTGGCGGCGACCGTCGAAGCACAGCTCGGCGTGGATTTCATCGCTGATGATCAGCGCACCGTTTTCCAGGCAGGCGTTGGCCACGGCCAGCAGCTCTTCACGGGGGAACACTTTGCCCACCGGGTTATGCGGGTTGCTCAGCAGCAGCGCGCCGGCGCCGCTGAGTGCCTCGCGCATGGCCGGCATCGGTGTGACGTATTCGCCTTGGGTCAGCGCGAACGGTACTTCGATGCGCGGCAGGTTCCAGTGCCCGGGCGCCAGGCGAATCGGGCGATAGTTGGGCGTTTGCAGCACCACCGGCTGGCCGGGTTGCACAAAAGCGTGCAGTGCCATATTGAAGCCCGGCTCGACACCCGGCAGGAACAGCAGCTCTTCAGGCAGCACCCGCCAGGCGTACTTGGCCCACAGGTCGGCCACGATGGCTTCACGCACATCCGGGCCGGCCACGCTGTAGCCAAGAATCTGCTGGTCGAGGCGGGCGTGCAGGGCGTGCAGCACAGCGGGTGGCGCGGCGATATCCATGTCGGCGATCCACATCGGCAAAACGTCTTGCGGGTAACGGTTCCACTTGGTGCTGCCGGTGCCGAGGCGTGGGTGGATCGTGTCGAAATCAAAGCTCATGGGAGGCTCGTGTCAGGGGCAGGTGAAGAATGGCGCCGATTCTAGCGCCATTAATTTTATAGGCCAGTGATGATTGCCGCTGGCAGCTGTCTGTGTGCTTGTTTTTTTGCGGGATTGACCGTTTTTTACTGCGCACGGTGGCGTTCAGGGGGCGGTTGATGGC
>NZ_JBARTQ010000066.1:0-18976 GCF_049645325.1 Pseudomonas sp.
GGCATGTGCTGTTTGGCAAGGTCGGTTACTGGTTGATCGGGCTGCATGCATTGGCGGGCCTGGCTCACCATTATGTGCTGCGGGATAACACGGCGATGCGCATGATGCCGGGTCGGAGCGGGCTTGCTCGCGAACGGGGCGGGTCAGTCACCAAATCCGCTGAATGATCCACGCGTTCGCGAGCAAGCCCGCACCCACAGCGGATTGCGTCAGGGCGTAAAGCCGCGCAGGCCTTGCAGCCCGCCGGTATGGACGAAAATCAGGCGAGTGCCAGGAGTAAAGCGCCCGGCTTCGACCTGCTGCTTTAATGCCAACAGGGCTTTGCCGGTGTAGAGCGGTTCCAGCGGCAGGCCGCATTGGCGCTGTGTGTCTTCAATGAACGCCAGCAACAGCGGATCGACCTTGGCAAAGCCGCCACGGCTGGCATCCAGCAATTCATACCCGCCCTGCACGATGGCCTGCACATTCTGCGCGACGCCATGATCGTCCGGCACCGCCAAGGCGCCGAACACCGGATGCGCGCCCGCCTCGGCGAGCGCCAGCCCGGCCAGCGTGGTGCCGGTGCCTGCCGCCAGCCACCACGCGTCGTAATCAGCCCAGCCCAGCGCGGCTAACTGCGCGCGTGCCTGCTCGACCAACACCGCGCAGCCGATTGCACCAGGCATGGCGCCGCCGCCTTCAGGCACCGGGTGCAAGGCGGGGTATTGCTCACGCCAGGGCAGCCAGAAGTCCGCCGCATGCCGCGCGCGATAGCCGCCATAGCCCAACCAATGCAGCTGCATGCCGAATGCTTTCAGGTCAAGGATGGTGGGCGTGTCTTGAGGATGGCCGCGCAGCAGGCCCACGGTAGGGAAACCAAACCGTTTACCGGCCGCCGCCAGCGCGTGCAGATGGTTGGAATAAGCCCCGCCCAGGCTGATAACGCCACTGGCACCGGCCTGTTGCGCCTGCGCCAGATGCTCGGTGAGTTTGAACCATTTGTTGCCGCTGATCAGCGGGTCGATACGGTCCAGGCGCAGCACGGCCAGCTCGACACCCTTGAGCCAATCGAGCTGCAAGCGTTCAAGGGGCGCGTGGGGAAGCCAGTCGAAAGGACCCATCGGGGAGGCATCTGCATGAAAAAAGGTGCGGTAGTCTACCACCGCACCCCTTGAGGTCTTGCAGCTCGGCTGGTGGTCTTACAGCTCGGCAGCGAGGCGCGAGCCCTGGTTGATGGCGCGCTTGGCATCCAGCTCGGCCGCCACATCGGCGCCGCCGATCAGGTGCACGTTCTGGCCGGCGGCGACCAAGCCGTCGTGCAGTTCGCGCAGCGGGTCCTGGCCTGCGCAGATGACGATATTGTCCACCGCCAGCACCTGCGGCTCACCTTCGGCGCCGATGCGGATATGCAGGCCTTCATCGTCGATCTTCAGGTATTCGACGCTGTTGAGCATCTGCACGCGCTTGTTCTTCAGGCCCGTCCGGTGGATCCAGCCGGTGGTCTTGCCCAGGCCGTCGCCGACCTTAGAGGCCTTGCGTTGCAGCAGGAACACTTCACGCGCCGGGGCATGGGGCTGCGGCTTGATGCCGGCGACACCGCCACGGGCTTGCAGTTGGGTGTCGATACCCCACTCTTTCCAGAACGCGTCACGGTCCAGGCTGGTGGACACGCCCTGGTGCACCAGGAATTCCGACACGTCGAAACCGATGCCGCCGGCGCCGATCACCGCCACACGTTTGCCCACGGGCTTGCGTTCCAGAATCACGTCCAGGTAGCTCAGCACCTTCGCGTTCTCGACCCCGGGAATCGCCGGCGTACGCGGCGCGATACCGGTGGCGAGAATGATCTCGTCATAGCCGCCAGCGTTGAGTTGCTCGACATCCACGCGCGTGTTGAGGCACAGCTCGACATGGGTGGTCTGCAATTTGCGCTTGAAGTAGCGCAGGGTTTCGAAAAACTCCTCTTTGCCCGGCACACGCTTGGCGATATTGAACTGGCCGCCGATCTCGCTGGCCGAATCAAACAGCGTCACTTGGTGCCCGCGCTCGGCGGCAACCGTGGCAGCCGCCAGGCCCGCAGGACCTGCGCCGACCACGGCAATCTTCTTGATCTGCTTGACCGGCAGGTAGTTGAGCTCGGTCTCGTAGCAGGCACGCGGGTTGACCAGGCAGGTGGTCAGCTTGCCGCCAAAGGTGTGGTCCAGGCAGGCCTGGTTGCAACCGATGCAGGTGTTGATTTCATCCGCCCGCCCGGCCGCCGCCTTGTTAACGAACTCGGGGTCGGCGAGGAACGGCCGCGCCATCGAGACCATGTCGGCATCGCCCTCGGCAAGGATCTGCTCGGCGATTTCCGGGGTGTTGATGCGGTTGGTGGTGATCAGCGGAATCTGCACCGCGCCGCGCAATTTGGCGGTGACTTTGCTGAACGCGCCACGCGGCACCTTGGTGGCGATGGTCGGGATACGCGCTTCGTGCCAGCCGATGCCGGTGTTGATGATGGTCGCACCGGCCTGCTCGATGGCCTTGGCCAACTGCACGATTTCTTCCCAGGTGCTGCCGCCTTCCACCAGGTCGAGCATCGACAGGCGGAAGATAATGATGAAGTTGGGGCCGACGGCCTCGCGCACCCGGCGCACGATCTCAACGGCAAGGCGCATACGATTTTCGTAGCTGCCACCCCAACGGTCGGTGCGATGGTTGGTGTGGGCCGCGAGGAACTGGTTAATGAAATAGCCTTCGGAGCCCATGATTTCGACGCCGTCGTACTCGGCGACCTGGGCCAGCAGCGAGCAGGTGACGAAATCCTGGATCTGCTTCTCGATGCCTTCTTCGTCCAGTTCCTTGGGCTTGAACGGGTTGATCGGCGCCTGAATCGCGCTCGGCGCGACCTGCTTGGGGCTGTAGGCATAACGGCCCGCGTGGAGGATCTGCATGCAGATCTTGCCGCCCGCCTCGTGCACGGCCTGGGTCACGATCTTGTGCTTCTGCGCTTCTTCGTCGGTGGTCAGCTTGGCGGCCCCGGCGTACACGCCGCCCTCGTCATTCGGGCCAATACCGCCGGTGACCATCAGGCCAACACCGCCGCGCGCACGCTCGGCAAAATAGGCGGCCATGCGTTCGAAACCGCCGGGTTTTTCTTCCAGGCCGGTGTGCATCGAGCCCATCAGGGTGCGGTTGCGCAAGGTGGTAAAACCCAGGTCCAACGGGGCCAGCAGGTGCGGGTAGGCAGCAGCGGTCATGGTACAGCTCCACAACGGATCATCACGGGACGTGGAAGGCTCGAATGGCCTGCCATCGGTTTATGTCCCACAGACTAAGAGCCGATTGCCTACCGCTCAATGACTGAAACTGACAAGTTATTGATCCAAATGCACAGCGCCCCTTGGCAAGCCACGCCATGGGCCCTACCCTAGTCGGCGAACCCTATACACGGTCTGTTGTCTGTTGCCCCATGCGTAAACTTCTAGCGTTCACCCTCACCATGGCCCTGGTTGCCGCCGTCGCCGCGTATCTGGTCTGGACCCAGGAGCGCCCCGTGGCGCATTACCTCTCGGACCTGCGCATCACCCTGGCCGTCAACGAAGGCGTACCGGCCGATCGCGGCAACCTGCTGGGCATCCAGCCGGAGCTGTTCCCGGCCGATTACCAGAGCGTGGAACGCCTGCACCTGAAGCTCGCGGCGTACCTGAAAAAGGCCCGCGACCAAGGCTTGATCAACGACAAGACCATCGTCGTGCTGCCGGAACACATCGGCACCTGGCTGATGCTCAGCGGCGAAAAAAACGAGCTGTACCAGGCCATCCACCTTAAGGACGCAATGAACTGGCTGTCGGCCAGCAATCCGTTTTTGTTTGCGCGCGCATGGATCAGCGCCACTGGCGAGAACCGCATGGACGACGCCTACCTGCGCATGAAAGCGACCGCCATGGCCCGCGACTATCAGTTGCTGTTCGGCGGCCTGGCCAAAGAATTCGGCGTGACCCTGGTGGCCGGCTCCATCGCCCTGCCCAACCCCAGCGTGAACCAAGGGCAATTGCAGGTCGGCCATGGCGCGCTGTACAACGCCAGCCTGGTGTTTGGTGCCGATGGTTTGCCCGTGGGCCAGCCGCAGCGCCAGTTCTATCCGATCTACGATGAACGCGGGTTTATCCAGCCCGGCGATGAAAACCTCGTCAGCGTGGTCGACACCCCGGCCGGGCGCCTGGGCATCCTGATCGGCAGCGACAGCTGGTACCCCGACAACTACCGCAAGCTCAATGAACAAGGCGCGCAATTGGTCGCCGTGCCGGCATTCGTGACCGGTCGTGACACCTGGGACCGCCCATGGCGCGGCTTCAAGAGCGTCTCCACACCCACTGAAATCAGCCTCAAACCCGAAGAGCTCAGCGAAGGCGAAGCCTGGCGCCGCCTCACCCTGATCAGCCAGCAGCCGATCAGCCAGGCCAGCGCCGGCATGAGCGTGTTCCTGCGCGGGCAGTTCTGGGACCTGGGCACCGCCGGGCACAGTTTTCTCAGCAGCAACGGGCAGGTCACCGCCGACAGCGGTGCCCGTGGTGCGCGCCTGCTGAATATCTGGCTGTAACGCCTTGAAGCCGGTGCGCCTTGGGGATTTGTCGGTGGGCTTCGTGCAAGCCTTGGCCGACGCGATTCACAGCCACGGCTTGGACCCACAACCGCTGTTGCTGCAATACGGCCTCGACCCTGCGCGCCTCGCCGAAGCGGGCGCGCGCTTGTCGATCCCGCGTTACATGCGCTTGGGCCATGCAGCCATCCAACTGACCGGCGAGCCGAGCCTGGGTCTGCGCATGGGCCAACTCAGCCGTTTGAGCCAGGCCGGCCTGGCCGGTGTGACCGCCGCGCAAGCGCCAACGGTGCGTGAAGCTGCGCGCACGCTGACCCGCTTTGAGGCGTTATACGGCTCCAACTATCGCGGGCAATCGAGCTTTCATGAGGACGCCGAAGGCGCTTGGCTGCGCTTCTATTCGATCAGCCCTTACAACGCCTACAACCGTTTTGTGGTGGATTCGATCATCGCCGGCTGGCTGCACCAATTGTCGAGCCTGGCCCAGCAACCGGTGCAGGCGCAGCGCATCGAGATCGAATTTGAAGCGCCGGACTACAGCGAACACTACAGCGTGCTCGGCGACGCCCCGGTCCATTTCGGCGCCGATGCCAACCAACTGCGCCTCAACCAGCAAACCCTGGCCCTGCGCAACCCACAGCACTGCCCAAGCACCTGGCAATGGCTGGTGCAGCTGTGTGAAAGGGAGTTGGAGCAGTTGACCCGCACCCGTAGCCTGCGCGAGCGCATTACCCGGTTGCTCGGGCCGATGCTCAATGGCGGCCGGGAACCCGACCTGGAAGAAGTGGCGGCACGCCTGAAGCTGCCGACCTGGACGCTGCGCCGCAAACTGGCCGACGAAGGCACTCAATTTCGCGCAATTCTCAACGATACCCGCCGCGACCTGGCCATGACCTACATTCGCGACACGGAACTGGCGTTCGGCGAGATCGCCTACTTGCTCGGTTTTGCCTCAGCCCAAGCCTTTCAACGGGCGTTCAGGCGGTGGAACAACCAGACGCCAGGGGAATTTCGCCGCAGTCAGCGGCATTCCGCCTGAAGTCGGTATTACAGCTCAGTGGCGTCATCGGCCGGATCCAGCGGGTCCAACTCAAACGCGTGGTACTCCAGCAGTTCTTCCTGGTAATCGTCCATGGTGGACTCCTTCTCGATTTAAAAGCGGCTGCAGATATATGACCTGCATGACCAGCCTAAAGTGCCGTGATGACGAAAAAATGTCTGCGCCATGACGTTCCTGCACATGAGGAATAAACGTAGCAGCGTCAGGCGGATTTAGAGGTGGGGGCACGAAGGAGCCGGAAGGGAGGTATGAGCCGCTACGGGATCTGCGTCGACAAGGCGAATCCCGTAGCGGTTTGAATTACTGCGCAGGCGTTGGTAGCGGTGGAATCGCCTCTGTCGGCGCCGGCAGATTTGGATTGGTCGGTGCAGGTGCAGGCTCTGCGGCAGGCGCTGGCGTCGGCAATGGCGTTGGCGCCGGTTCCGCCTGCGGTGCAATCGGTGCCGCCTCAGGAGGCGGTGCAACCGGCTCCGAAACGGCAGGCGCTGCCGGCTCTGCCTTGGGCGCCTCGACCTTCTCGGCAGCAGGAGCAGCCTTGGGTTCCGGCACACCGAGGTCGGCCTTGGGCTTCTCGGGAATGTGCGCCGCCTTCTTCACTTCCTGCGGCAGGAAGACGTCCACCAGCGCGAAGTAACGGTCATAGAACTTCGGCGCCGAGACCGTCTCACTCGCGACCTTCACCATCGAGTCATCGGTGGAACCAATCGGCATCGACACCGAGCCCAGCACGCCCACACCGAGGCTTGCCGAGTTGTTGACCTTCTTCAGCGCGTAACGGTCCTGCAAGGCGTTGGCAAACATCGTCGAGTGGTTATTGCCTTTGCCATCATCGGCACACACCACGTTGAAGCTGATCTGCAGATGGGTTTCACCGGTCTGCTGGAAGCTTTTGTTGCCCACCACCAGTTTCGGGTCGCTGCTGGTGATGATGTAGCCCTGGCTCAGCAGGGCACGGCGTGCCGCTTCGCAGGCCGCCGTGTCACTCACCGGGTAATCACGGGAGAACGTACCGGAATCGTCGAAATTTTCATGTTCATAAATGGCGGTCTTGGGTGACGAGCAGCCCGCGGCGCCCGCCAGCACCAGCGCCAACCCGAGGCTACGCAAGTGAAATGATGTCGACATCGAAAATCCTGAGGAAAACAGTCCGGGCGGTATTGTGCAACAGAACAGGGTCGTGGCGCGCGCATTCCTGTCGGTAAAACGTCACAGGCCTATGGGACGCTGCCCGCAGGAAAAAGCCTGGCGCCCATATGATCGATAAACACACGCAATTTGGCCGAGGCATGACGACTTGAGGGCCATAACAGCCAGAAGCTGCCACGGTGCTCAAGGTCGTCGTCCAGCACCCGCTTCAAACGGCCTTGTGCTACCGCCTCATTGACCATGAAGTCCGGCAAGCAAGCGATGCCCAACCCCTCGTGCACCACATAGTTGAGGGATTCAATGGTGGTGCTGACCAGCGGTGCGCGTAAAACCGGTTCCGCCGTGCCCGGTGCGTAACGCAACGGCCAGGGTTCCAAGCGGCCGGTGGCGCAGAATTTATGGCGCAGGCAGGCGTGGCCGTTTAAATCCTGGGGCTGTTGTGGAGTGCCGTATTCAGCGAAGTAGGCGGGGGTGCCGACCAGAACTAACCGGTAGTACCCAAGATGACGCGCCATCAAGCGCGAATCTTCCGGCTTGCCGGTGCGTATTACCGCATCGAAGCCTTCTTCGATCACATCCACCATGCGGTCGGAAAAATCCACATCCAGTTCGATATCCGGGTAGGCGCGCATAAAGTCGCTGAGCACCGGCATCAAAAGGCCACGCACCTGCGGCAAGCTGATGCGCAACTTGCCCTTGGGCGTCGCACTGGCTTCGGTCAATTCCTGCTCTGCGGCCTCAACCTCGGCGAGAATGCGTCGCGAACGTTCGAGAAACAATGCCCCTTCGCTGGTCAACGTGATGCTGCGCGTACTGCGATGAAACAACCGCACGCCAAGGCGCTCTTCGGTTCGCGCAATGCTTTTACCCACGGCGGAAGAGGACACACCCAACACCCGGCCGGCGACGGTGAAGCTGCGGGCCTCCGCGACCTGCACAAATACCGAAAGACTGCCCAGACTGTCCATTGCCCTGCCCTTGAAGATTGCGGACATCAGTGTCCGATAAGTTCGGAACCTTAGCCTGTTTTTCTGCCGGCCACAGCCCCCTACTCTGCATCCTTGCCCTTTTCATGGATAGCGCGATGAGCAACAGCCCTTCACTGACCGAAGCCTCCTCTGCCTCCCAACGCGACACACTGCCCCTCGGGGGCTTGCTGGCGCTGGCCTCGGCCGGCTTTATCACGATCCTCACCGAGGCGATGCCGGCCGGGCTCTTGCCACAAATGAGCGAGGGGTTAGGCGTTTCGCCCGCACTGGTTGGCCAGTTGGTCACCCTGTATGCGCTGGGGTCCTTGCTCGCGGCCATCCCGCTCACCTTGCTGACCCGAAGCTGGCGCCGCCGGCCGTTGTTACTGATTGCCATCGCCGGCTTCGCGTTGGTCAACAGCGTGACGGCACTGTCCAGCCACTACGGGCTGACCCTGGTGGCGCGCTTCTTCGCCGGGGTGTTTGCCGGGCTGCTGTGGGCGCTGCTGGCGGGGTATGCCAGCCGAATGGTCGCGCCACACCTGCAAGGTCGGGCGATTGCCGTGGCCATGCTGGGTGCGCCGTTGGCACTGTCACTGGGTGTACCCGCGGGGACCTTTCTAGGCACCGCTGTCGGATGGCGCCTGAGCTTTGCAATCATGACAGGCCTGACACTGTTGCTACTGATTTGGGCACGCTGGCAGCTCCCGGACTTTGCGGGCGAACGGGCAGGAAAACGCTTGGGGCTGCACCACGTGCTGACGCTGCCCGGAATTCGCCCGGTGCTATGGGTAACCTTTACCTACGTGCTGGCCCACAACATTTTTTACACCTATATCGCACCCCTGCTGGCACCGTCAGGAATTGCCGCCGACACCGACCAAGTGCTGCTGGTGTTCGGCCTTGCGGCGGTGCTGAGCATATGGCTCGCGGGCGTGCTGATTGATCGGTGGCTAAGCGTGTTACTCGTAACCAGCTGTGTGCTGTTTGGCCTCATAGCCCTGGTGCTGGCGTTCTGGATCACCTCGCCAGCAGTGATCTACAGCGCGGTCGCCTTATGGGGCCTGGCGTTTGGTGGGCTGCCGGCGTTGCTGCAAACGGCACTGGCCAAAGCCGCGGGAGCATCGGCGGACACGGCGCAGTCGATGCTGGTCACCGTGTGGAACCTGGGCATCGCCGGCGGCGGGTTAGCGGGAGGGCTGTTGCTACAAGGCTGGGGCGTCAGCGCATTCCCGTGGGCGGTGGTGCTACTGATGGTGCTGGCATTGGGCGGCAGCCTGAATCCCAGCCTGCGAAAACGCAGTTAAAAAAAGCCCCCGGCACTTTTCAGTGCCGGGGGCTTTTTATTCAAACCAACATCAGAACTTCTTAATGTCAGCCTTGGTTTCCAACTGCTTGCGGAACGCCGCGAAGTCTTGCTGGCCGATGCGGGAAGCGAGGAAGCGACGGTATTGCGCCTTTTCTTCGTCCGTAGGGGCAGCTGCTTCATTGACGCCGTTCAAGCGCACAAGCACCAGGCTGCCATCCGCGAGGGTCACGGTGGTGAACGTCGGCTTGTCCTTGGCTGCAGGCTTAGGCATGCGGAACAGGGCTTGCAGTACGGCAGGGTCAATCGCTTCCTGGCTACGGGAAGCCGCTTCGGTGACTTTCCAGGCCTGACCATCAACCGGCTGGTTCAGCGGCGTCTTGCCATCACGCAAGCTGGCGATCAGCTCGTCAGCGTGGGTCTTGGCAGCGGCGCTGGCGCGTTCCTTGGTCATCTGGGCACGGATCGCGGCAGAGACGCTTTCCAGCGGCAATTGCGCAGGCTTCAGATGCTCTTTGGCACGCAGCACGATGATGGTTTCCGGGTCCAGCTCGATGGCGGTGCTGTTGGCACCTTCATCCAACACTTCCGGGCTGAACGCTGCGGTGACCACGGCACGGTTGGCCGCAACACCTTCGCCACCTTCACGGCCAAACGGCGCGGAGGTGTGCACGGTCAACTTCAGGTCAGACGCCGGCTGAGCCAGGTCGGACGCTTCGAATGCCGCATCTTCCAATTGCTTGGTCGCCTCGACATAACGCTGCTCGACCTGCTGGGTCTTGAGTTCACGGGTCAGCTTGTCTTTCAGGCTGGCGAACGACGGCACTTGCGGTGCCTCAACGCCCAACAGCTTGATCAAGTGCCAACCGAAGGTGGTACGCACCGGTGCCGAAACCTGATCCTTGTTCAAAGCGTACAGGGCGGTTTCGAAGTCCGGGTCGTAGACGCCAGGGCCAGCAAAACCGAGGTCGCCGCCATTGTTGGCCGAACCTGGATCCTGGGAGAACTCCTTGGCCAGGGCATCGAACTTCTCACCCTTGGCCAGGCGTGCCTGGATTTCTTCGATCTTGGCCTTGGCTTGCGCCTCGGTGACCTTGTCGTTGACTTCAATCAGGATATGCGCGGCACGACGCTGTTCAGCGAGGTTGGCGGTTTCTTTCTGATAGGCAGCCTGCAGTTCATCGTCCTTCACGGTGACCTGGTCGAAGAAGGCAGACTTCTTCAGTTCCAGATAGTCGATGACCACCTGGTCCGGGGTCATGAACTCTTTGGCGTGCTGGTCGTAGTAAGCCTTGACCTCGTCGTCGGTGAGTTTCACCGCAGCAGGGTCAGCCTTGATGTTGACGGTCGCGAAGTCGCGGGTCTGCTTCTCCAGACGGGCGAATGCCAGTACCTCGGCGTCAGTCACAAAACCGCTGCCGGCGATACCTGCACGAACCTGGCCGATCAGCATTTCCTGGCTCAGCATCTGACGGAACTGCATGCGGCTGTAGCCCAGTTGACGGATCACCTGGTCAAAGCGTTCGGCGTTGAATTTGCCGTCCACCTGGAATTCCGGCGTCTGCAGGATCACTTGGTCCAGCGCAGCCTCGGAGAAGCCGAACTTGGAATCCGCAGCACCTTGCAGCAGCAGTTTACGGTCGATCAGGCCCTTGAGGGCCGCATCGCGCAGCAGCTTCTCGTCCAGCAGAGAAGCATCGAAATCCTTGCCCAGCTGTTGCATCAGCTGGCGACGTTGCATGTCGACGGCCTGGCTCAGTTCGGTTTGGGTGATTTCTTCACCGTTGACCTTGGCCACGTCCTGCTTGTTGTTGGTCGAAGCCTGGAAAATGGCCTCGATACCGGTGAACGCCATCAATGCGACGATGATCCCGATAATGGTCTTGGCAATCCAGCCTTGTGAATTGTCCCTGATATTTTGCAGCATGCGTCCCCCAGAAACGGTTGAACTTCAAAGATTAGGCAACCGTGGAGCGTGGGTAGAGTCCGGATAGAAGAAAGGCGCATCCGAGGATGCGCCTTCTCGTAACTGGCGGAGCGGACGGGGGTTTGAACCCACACCCCCGGCGTGGCGACCCAATGGATACGTGGGTCAGCTGCCGCTCCGCTGCCAGGCCGGATGTGAATCCGACCCGGGTAGGCAAGGCTTGAACGAAGCTTAGTTAACCGCTTCTTTCAGGGCTTTACCGGCTTTGAAACCTGGTTTCTTGGCAGCAGCGATTTGCAGTGCTTTGCCAGTCTGTGGGTTACGGCCAGTACGAGCTGGGCGGTCAGTCACAGAGAAAGTACCGAAGCCTACCAGCACTACGGAGTCGCCGGCCTTCAGAGCGCCAGTGACGGATTCGATTACTGCGTCCAGCGCACGGCCAGCAGCAGCTTTCGGGATATCAGCGGATGCGGCGATAGCATCAATCAGTTCCGACTTGTTCACTCTAAGTCCCCTTATATATCTATTGAGTATGATTCTAAGTTTTTTGGTGAAAGCAAAAACCAGTGCTGAATGGCCTACAGACACTTAAGAGCCGCTTTATAACAAGGGCTCTAAAAAGCTGTCAAGGAAGCCCCCAGGCTTAATCGCATTAATGCGTGCTAATTCTTTCCTTGGAATCAGACTCGCGTTTTTCGTCCTTAGAGACTATCTCCGGAGCCACATCCGGCAAGGGCTCCGGCGCGTATTGCAGCGCACTTTGCAGGACCTCGTCAATCCATTTAACCGGTTTAATCTGAAGATCCTGCTTGATGTTGTCCGGAATTTCCTTCAAGTCGCGAACATTCTCTTCAGGAATGATCACGGTCTTGATACCACCCCGGTGTGCCGCAAGCAATTTCTCTTTCAAACCACCGATGGCCAATACCTGGCCGCGCAGGGTGATTTCCCCGGTCATGGCCACGTCGGCGCGCACCGGGATGCCGGTAATTGCCGATACCAGGGCCGTGCACATGCCTACGCCTGCGCTAGGGCCGTCTTTAGGGGTAGCCCCTTCCGGCATGTGGATGTGGGTGTCGTGCTTCTCGTGGAAGTCCAGGGGGATCCCCAGGCTTCGAGCGCGGCTGCGCACCACGGTCTGCGCGGCAGTGATGGATTCGACCATCACGTCACCCAGCGAACCGGTCTTGATCAATTGGCCTTTGCCTGGAATTACCGCGGCTTCGATGGTCAGCAATTCGCCGCCCACCTGGGTCCACGCCAAGCCTGTCACCTGCCCTACCTGATCCTGTTGCTCGGCCAGGCCGTAACGGAATTTCTTCACGCCCAGGAAATGTTCCAGGTCGTCGGCACCGACTTTCACAGAGAAGCGTTTTTCCAACGCATGCTCTTTGACCGCCTTGCGGCAAATCTTCGCAATTTGACGCTCAAGGCCCCGTACACCGGCTTCGCGGGTGTAGAAACGCACGATGTCGCGGATCGCCTCGACGTCGATTTCGATCTCGCCTTTTTTCAAGCCATTGGCCGAAATCTGTTTAGGCGCGAGGTACTTCACGGCGATATTGATCTTCTCGTCTTCGGTGTAACCCGGCAGACGAATCACCTCCATCCGATCCAGCAAAGCCGGAGGAATGTTCATGGAGTTGGAGGTGCACAGGAACATTACGTCGGACAGGTCGTAGTCGACTTCGAGGTAATGGTCGTTGAAATTGTGGTTCTGCTCGGGATCGAGTACTTCGAGCAATGCCGAGGCAGGATCGCCGCGCATGTCGCTGCCCATTTTGTCGATTTCATCAAGCAGGAACAGCGGGTTGCGCACGCCCACTTTTGTCATCTTTTGAATCAATCTTCCTGGCATCGAACCGATGTAAGTACGCCGATGACCACGAATTTCCGCTTCATCGCGCACACCGCCGAGGGCCATGCGTACGAATTTACGATTGGTGGCATTGGCGATGGACTCGGCCAGGGAGGTTTTACCCACACCCGGCGGACCCACCAGGCACAACACCGGCCCACGAATCTTCTTCACGCGCTTTTGCACGGCGAGGTATTCAAGGATGCGCTCTTTGACCTCTTCAAGGCCATAGTGGTCGGCGTCGAGAATATCCTCGGCACGGGCCAGGTCCAGGCGCACTTTGGTCTGGGCCTTCCACGGCACTTGCACCAGCCAGTCGATGTAGGAGCGCACCACGGTGGCTTCGGCTGACATCGGCGACATTTGCTTGAGCTTGTTCAGCTCGGCGGTGGCTTTGGTCAAGGCATCTTTCGGCAGGCCGGCGGCATCGATGCGCTTTTTCAGCTCTTCGATTTCGTTGTGGCCTTCCTCGCTGTCGCCGAGCTCTTTCTGAATGGCCTTCATCTGCTCATTCAGGTAGTACTCGCGCTGGCTGCGCTCCATTTGTTTCTTCACACGACCACGGATGCGCTTCTCAACCTGCAGCAGGTCAATTTCGCCATCCAACAGTGCCAGCACGTGTTCGACACGGGCAGACAGGTCGATGATTTCGAGGATGTCCTGCTTCTGCTCGATCTTCAGCGCCATGTGCGCGGCCATGGTGTCGACCAGGCGGCTCGGCTCATCAATGCTGTTGAGGGACGACAAGACTTCAGCCGGGACCTTCTTGCCCAACTGCACATACTGCTCGAACTGCGAGAGCAGGCTGCGCACAAACACTTCGGATTCGCGCTCAGGGGCTTCGACTTCGTCGATCAGCGCCACTTCGGCGCGCAGATGGCCGTCCACCTCCATGAAACGCTCCACCGCACCGCGCTGCTCGCCTTCCACCAGCACCTTGACGGTGCCATCAGGCAGCTTGAGCAGTTGCAGAACAGTGGCCACGGTGCCAACGCGATACAGGGCGTCTTCGCCCGGATCATCATCAGCAGGATTCTTCTGGGCCAACAGCAGGATTTGCTTGTCGCCCGTCATCGCGGCCTCAAGGGCTTCGATAGACTTCTCGCGCCCCACAAACAGCGGGATAACCATGTGCGGATAGACGACGACATCACGCAACGGCAGGAGAGGCAATTCGATGGTTGTCTTCATGATTTCGCCTCTATGACAGTTGAAAAAACAGCTTGAAACCAAGATGGGGGCTGCATGCAAAAAAAACAAGCTCAATGCCAGTAGTTAAACGCATGAATAAACGCAAATTTAAAAGCAGCAGTAAGAAAGCCACCAAAAAACAAGGGGCCCCGAAAGGCCCCTTGTTTGTACTTCAACTGCTAGACGCTCAGGCGTCAGGTGCAGCCTTGGCAGCCTTGGCAGACGGCTCACTGTTTTCGTAGATATACAGTGGCTTGGACTTGCCTTCGATAACGCTTTCGTCGATCACCACTTTGCTCACCTCGGACTGCGAGGGAATTTCGTACATGGTGTCGAGCAACACGCCTTCAAGAATCGAACGCAGACCACGTGCACCGGTTTTGCGCTCCAGTGCCCGCTTGGCCACCGATTTGAGTGCGTCGGTACGGAACTCCAGGTCTACACCTTCCATCTCGAACAGCTTGGCGTATTGCTTGGTCAGGGCGTTTTTCGGCTCGGTGAGGATCTGAATCAACGCCTCCTCATCCAACTCGTCCAACGTGGCCAGGACCGGCAGACGGCCAACGAATTCCGGGATCAGACCAAACTTGACCAGATCGTCAGGCTCGACTTCACGCAGGGACTCGCCCACCTTCTTGCCTTCTTCCTTGCTGCGCACTTCCGCACCGAAACCGATGCCGCCACGTGTGGAGCGCTGCTGAATAACCTTCTCCAGACCGGAGAACGCACCGCCACAGATGAACAGGATGTTACGCGTATCAACCTGAAGGAATTCCTGCTGCGGGTGCTTGCGGCCGCCTTGTGGCGGTACGGAAGCAACCGTGCCCTCGATCAGTTTCAACAGGGCTTGCTGCACGCCTTCACCGGAAACGTCCCGGGTGATCGATGGGTTGTCGGACTTTCGCGAAATCTTGTCGATTTCGTCGATGTAGACAATACCCATCTGGGCCTTCTCTACGTCGTAGTCACACTTCTGCAGCAGCTTCTGAATGATGTTCTCGACATCTTCACCTACGTAACCAGCCTCGGTGAGGGTGGTGGCGTCGGCGATGGTGAACGGAACGTTCAGCAGACGAGCGAGAGTCTCCGCCAGCAAGGTTTTACCCGAGCCTGTAGGACCGATCAGCAAGATGTTGCTCTTGCCGAGTTCGACTTCGTCGCCTTTCTTGTCACGCTGGTTCAGACGCTTGTAGTGGTTGTACACCGCTACGGCCAGAACCTTCTTTGCACGCTCTTGACCAATCACATATTGATCAAGGATGCCGCTGATTTCTTTAGGCGAAGGCAATTTATGCGCGCTGCTCTCGGCCTGGGCTTCCTGCACCTCCTCGCGGATGATGTCATTGCACAGGTCGACGCACTCGTCGCAGATAAACACCGAGGGGCCGGCGATCAACTTGCGCACTTCATGCTGGCTTTTGCCGCAGAAGGAGCAATAGAGCAGCTTGCCGTTGTCCTCGCCGTTGCGGGTGTCAGTCATTCGTTCGATCCAAATCCGATAGGCTTGCAACACAAGATGAAGGCTTATGCGGGCTTTTTCAAGCCCGCCGGTGGTCGGACACGCCGACCAGCCTTATTTTGAGCAGCTTAATTAAGCGGGGCGCTTTTCGATCACTGCGTCGATCAACCCGTATTCACGTGCAGCTTCTGCGCTCATGAAATTGTCGCGGTTGGTGTCGCGCTCGATCTCTTCCAGGGTGTGCCCGCTGTGCTTGGCCATCAAGGTGTTGAGGCGTTCGCGAATAAACAGGATTTCCTTGGCGTGAATTTCGATGTCCGATGCCTGCCCCTGGAAACCGCCCAGTGGCTGGTGAATCATCACGCGCGAGTTAGGCAGGCAGAAACGCTTGCCCTCAGCACCAGCAGTGAGCAGGAACGCGCCCATGCTGCAGGCCTGACCGATGCAAGTGGTCGACACGTTCGGCTTGATGAACTGCATGGTGTCGTAGATCGACATGCCCGCCGTCACCGAACCGCCTGGGGAGTTAATGTAAAGATGGATGTCCTTGTCCGGGTTTTCCGCTTCAAGGAACAGCAGCTGCGCGCAGATCAGGTTGGCCATGTAGTCCTCTACCGGACCAACCAGAAAGATGACTCGTTCCTTGAGCAGGCGCGAGTAGATGTCATAGGCGCGTTCGCCACGAGCAGATTGCTCGACAACCATCGGGACCAGGCCGCCGGCGGCCTGGATATCAGAGTTCTGCTGAATATAGGAATTACGGAACATGCTCTGCAGTTACTCCCAAATAGTCATGTCTTGAAAACGCATAAGCCAGCGCGAGGCTGGCTTATGGTTGAATTTCCAACGAGTTGGACAATCAGTCGGCTTGTGCTGCTTCCGCCGGCTTGACTGCTTCTTCGTAAGAGACCGCTTTGTCGGTCACCTTAGCCTTCTGCAGAACAGTATCCACAACTTGTTCTTCCAGCACAACCGAACGTACTTCGTTCAGTTGCTGGTCGTTCTTGTAGTACCAAGACACAACCTGCTCAGGCTCCTGGTAGGCCGAGGCCATTTCCTGGATCATTTCACGAACGCGATCTTCGTCAGGCTTGAGGCTGAACTGCTCAACCACTTCAGCCACGACCAGACCCAGCACAACGCGGCGCTTGGCTTGTTCTTCGAACAGCTCGGCCGGCAGTTGGTCAGGCTTGATGTTGCCACCGAACTGCTGAACCGCTTGAACGCGCAGGCGATCCACTTCGTTGGACAGCAGGGCCTTAGGCACTTCAATCGGGTTGGCGGCCAGCAGACCATCCATAACCTGGTTCTTGACCTTGGATTTGATCGCCTGACGCAGCTCGCGCTCCATGTTCTTGCGAACTTCGGTGCGGAAGCCGTCGATACCGGTTTCCTTGATACCGAATTGAGCGAAGAACTCTTCGTTCAGTTCTGGCAGCTTAGGCTCGGAAACGCTGTTGACGGTCACGGTGAACTCGGCGGCTTTGCCGGCCAGGTCCAGGTTCTGGTAGTCAGCAGGGAACGTCAGGTTCAGCACGCGCTCTTCGCCGGCTTTGGCGCCAACCAGGCCGTCTTCAAAACCAGGGATCATGCGGTTGGAACCCAGCACCAGCTGAGTGCCCTTGGCGGAGCCGCCAGCGAATACTTCGCCGTCAACCTTGCCAACGAAATCGATGTTCAGTTGGTCTTCGTTCTGGGCAGCACGATCGGCCACTTCAAAACGGGTGTTCTGCTTGCGCAGGATTTCCAGCATGTTGTCCAGGTCGGAATCCGCTACGTCAGCGCTCAGGCGCTCTACGGCGATGTCTTCGAAACCGGCAACGGTGAACTCTGGGAACACCTCGAATACGGCAACGTATTCCAGGTCTTTGCCAGCTTCCAGGGACTTTGGCTCGATCGAAGGCTGACCGGCAGGCTTCAGGTTTTGCGCTTCAACCGCTTCGTAGAAGGAAGCCTGGATCACATCACCCACAGCGTCCTGACGCGCATCGGCGCCAAAACGACGCTTGATTTCGCTCATAGGCACTTTGCCTGGACGGAAACCAGCGATCTTGGCCTTTTGGGCAGTCTGCTGCAGACGCTTGTTGACCGCAGTCTCAATACGCTCTGCCGGCACGGTGATGCTCAGGCGGCGCTCGATGGCAGTAGTATTTTCAACAGAAACTTGCATGGATATTCCTCGTTGCACAGACGTTAGCCGGCCGTTTCCGACCCCAGAATCAAGGGCATGCATTCTAGTGGGTCAAACTCAAGAAGTCACCCTACTGAAAACGGGTAGAAAAACAGCAGGCCATTTATAGGTTCAAGTGCACGCATGCACCTCATCCCGTTAGCAAATACAGCTCATCACGCCAGGGCTCTGCATCAACCCTTCTATATATAGAAGAGCCTGAACGCACTCCCCCGGCTACCGACCTTGCAAACAAGATCGGAGGGCACGGCAGCAGCATCGAGAAACACAAATACGACGAAACGCCCCACCCTGAGAATTCAAAACGCTTAAACAAAAACGGCACAGTCCTTGTTCAGGTACTGCGCCGTAATTCGCTATTAAATAGCTGCACCGACCCGGATGTCGCTTCGGATCAGTTCCACACGCTCAAAACCGGCAACGATTCTAACGCCAAGGCATTGAGAATGCTTGTTTTTTCTTGACGTCAATAACCACCGCACGCCTGGTACTGATCAATCGCCGCAAACACCCGGATGCGCGCCCTGTGAAGCAGTACGCGCGCATTGCACAGGCTGACGCCAAGCAGCTCCGCCACCTGCTCCAACTCAAGCCCTACACGCTCGCGCAGCACCAAGGCACCGCTCTGAAGTTCGGACAACTCGTCCAGCGCACACTCAATACATTCACGCAGTTCACTTTCGCTCAGCAACGCTTCCGGCGTATCTTCGTGCCAGCCAGAGGGCGACGATAACCACTGCCCTGTAGCGGCACAAAAACCACCACCATCCCAATCAGCTTCAACCACCGCATCACGACGACTGCGCCCATAACGGCCCTTGGCTTTATTGGCGGTGATCGTCAGCACCCACGTCTTGAGGCTCGACCGCCCCTGAAAGCCATTCAGCCCTCTCACCACCGCCAACCAGGCGTCCTGCACGACATCATCCACATGCCGATGACCAGCAATCGCCGACGCCACCGCCCGCATTGAACCTTGATACGTACTGACCAACTCGCGATAGGCTGCCTGCTCACCCTGCATGAGACGACCCAACAACTGCGCCTCACTACCGACCAGCCCCCGACTTTCACCCTGATGTCGTGCCAACATTTCACAGCCCTCGACGGTAGCGTCCGATGAGGATTCAGGCCCGTCCCAGGCCATCCTCGTGACTACATACGCGGCAGGGCATTTTTTGGATGCAAAAAAAAGCGCCAGATCATTGATCTGGCGCTTTTCTGAAATATGGGGTGGACGAAGGGGATCGAACCCTCGACAACGGGAGTCACAATCCCGTGCTCTACCAACTGAGCTACGCCCACCATC